>NZ_JAELTQ010000112.1 GCF_016428905.1 Dyella sp. ASV24
TCGAAAACTATGATCCGGACTGCACAAATGTATGCCGAGATGCGCGACGCGAGGCGCTACGGCGCCCAGGTACCATGCAATATCACCGTCGATTTCCCTGCCGTGATGGAACGAGTCAGGCGCATACGGACCCATCTCAGTGGCGACGATTCCGCTCAGCACCTAGCCAAGAACGGCATCGACCTTTTCTTTGGTGACGCCCGCTTCTCTGGGTCGGATACCTTGACAGTCAAGGGAGAAGTGCTGCGCTTCGAGAAAGCACTGATTGCGACGGGTGCCAGCCCGATGATTCCGCCGATCTCCGGTCTGGCGGAAGCAAGCTATCTAACCAACGAGAACGTGTTTGACCTGACTGAATTGCCGCGCCGCCTTATGGTGGTTGGCGGCGGCCCGCTTGGCTGCGAGTTGGCTCAGGCATTCTGCCGACTCGGCTCTAAAACCACCATCGTGCAGGACATGCCATTGTTCCTTGGAAAGGAAGAGCGCGATGCCGCCCAGATCCTCTCCGATGCGTTTGCCCGCGACGGCATAGAGGTTCGACTGAACACCACCGCCATTGCCGTACGCGTGGAAAATGGCGAGAAGCTGGTTGACCTGGTCAGTGACGACTATCGGAGTACGGTGGCCGTGGACGCCATCCTGACCGGTACCGGTCACGCGCCCAACGTGCAGCAACTGGGCCTCGATGCAGCAGGCGTCGATTACGACCTCAACGACGGCGTCCGTGTCGACGACTTCCTGCGTACCAGCAATCCCAATATCTATGCCGCCGGCGACGTGTGCCTCGAGCACAAGTACACGCATACGGCCGAGGCTGCGGCGCACATCGTCGTGCAGAACGCCTTGTTCGGCGGCCGCGAGCGACTAAGCGAACTGGTCATTCCGTGGTGCACCTTTACCGACCCGGAGATCGCGCATGTGGGCCTCTATGTGCGCGAGGCTAATCAGTTGGATATCCCGATAAAAACCTTCACCATCCCCATGCACGAAATTGCGCGAGCGGTGACCGATAGCGAAGAAAACGGTTTCGTGAAGATCCACGTCAAGGGCCGCACTGACAAAATTCTTGGCGCCACCATCGTCGCCCGCCATGCCGGGGACATGATCAATGAGATCACCCTCGCCATGGTGGCAGGCATTGGCCTGCGTACGCTAGCGCGAGTCATTCACGCCTATCCGACGCAGGCTGCGGCGATCCAGCAGGCCGCAAAGGCATACTACCGCGCGCGCTTCACGCCAGGCATCCAGGCCAGGGCCCGCCGCTGGCTGGCCCGATAGCGGCTGACGAGGATGGCAGCGGTCGCCCTGTCACGTGACCTTGTCCGGCGCAGGCGCATCGTGTATTGGCCTGTGGCAACGCTGCACCCTTCACACCATTCCAGGAGACGTCATGAAGATCGGCATGATCGGCCTCGGCCGCATGGGCGCCAACATGGCCCAGCGCCTCGTGGACGGTGGACATCAGGTGGTGGGTTTCGACCCCAAGCCCGAAGCGCGCAAGGACCTGGAAAGCAAAGGTGCCACTTCCGCTGATTCACTGGCCGCCCTGGTGGCGGCGCTGCCCGCTCCTCGTACGCTATGGCTGATGGTGCCTGCGGGGGACATCACTGATGGCACGCTTAAGCAACTGCTGTCGCTACTGGCTCCTGGCGACACCGTCATCGACGGCGGCAACTCCAATTACAAGGACACCATGCGCCGGGCCCAGACATTTGCTGGCCAGCAGTTCCATTACATCGACTGCGGGACCAGTGGTGGTGTCTGGGGCCTGTCCGAGGGTTATTGCCTGATGATTGGCGGCGAGGAGTCGGCCGTCGAACGCATGCGGCCTATCTTCGAAACACTTGCGCCGACCAAGGATCAGGGCTGGGGTCGGGTGGGCCCCGTCGGGTCAGGCCACTTCACCAAGATGATTCACAACGGCATCGAGTACGGAATGATGCAGGCCTATGCCGAGGGCTTCTCGATCCTTCAACACAAGCACGAGTTCGCCCTGGATCTGCACGAAGTGGCGGAGATATGGCGCTACGGCAGCGTGGTGCGCTCATGGCTACTGGACCTGACCGCAGCGGCGCTGGCGAAGAACCCGAGCATGACCGGCATCGCACCCTACGTCGCCGATTCAGGCGAGGGTCGATGGACCGTGGATGAGGCCATCGACCTCAATGTGCCTGCACCGGTGATCACCCAGTCGCTGATCGAGCGACTGCGCTCGCGCGACAACGACTCATTCTCCGACAAGCTGCTGTCGGCCATGCGCAACGAATTCGGCGGGCACCCCATCAAGAGCGAGTGAGTCGTTCGCCTGGCGCCTCATTCATTTCTTAAGCAGCGCCAAGGCGCGGGCGCAGACGTTGTCGACTGTGAAGCCATACTCACGCAACAGCACCTCTGCCGGCGCCGAAGCTCCGAAGTGCTCGACACCGAGCATGTCACCAGCTGCGCCAATATAGCGTTCCCAGCCCTGCGATACACCCAGTTCTATGGCGAGTCGCGCGCTGACCGATGGCAACAGCACGCGATCGCGCTCCGCTTGCGGCAACGCTTCAAACAGCTCCCAGCTCGGCATGGAGACGCAGCGTACAGCGATGCCCTGCCCTTGCAGGCGCTGCGCCGCCTCAAGCATCAGGCACACTTCGGAACCGCTGGCGATAAGTGTCAGCTCGGGCTTGCCGGAAGGCGCATCGCTCAGTACATAGGCGCCCTGGCGTAAGCCATCGGCGCTGGCATAGTGCTGACGATCGAGCGTGGGAAGATTCTGCCGAGTCAGTACCAACGCCACCGGACCATGCGCCTCCACCGCCACCCGCCAGGCAACCGCCGTTTCGTTGGCATCCGCTGGGCGGATCATGATGAGGTTGGGAATCGCCCGGAGGTTCGCCAGCTGTTCCACCGGCTGATGAGTGGGACCATCCTCGCCCAGTGCGATGCTGTCATGGGTGAACACATGTACGACATGCAGCCCCATCAGCGCGGCGAGCCGAATGGGCGGCCGCATGTAGTCGGAAAAGATCAGAAAGGTCGAGCCGAACGGGATAAAGCCACCATGCGCAGCAAGGCCATTCACGATGGCGCCCATTGCGTGTTCGCGCACACCGAAATGGATATTGCGTCCCTGCCAACTCCAGCCCGCCGGATCGGAGCCTTGCTTGTCCTCGTTGTTCGATGCCGGCGGATTGAAATCGCCGTGATCCTTCAGCGCCGTCTTGGTTGATGGATTGAGGTCGGCCGAGCCTCCGGTCAATGTCGGCAACCCTTGCGCTATCGCGTTCATGACCCTGCCGGATGCATCGCGCGTGGCGAGGCCCTTGGCATCGGCGGCGAACACCGGAATACCGGCGTCCCAGCCGCGTGGTAGCTCACCTGACAGACTGCGCTGCAATTCGACAGCAAGCTCCGGAAAAGCCTCCGCGTAAGCGCGCCGCCGCTCGTCGAACGCCGCCTCGTGATCGGCGCCCCGATCCACCGCCTGGCGGAAATGCGTCAGTGCTTCGTCCGGTATCAGGAAGTCCGGCTCGGTGGGCCACCCCAGTGTCTGCTTGGTCTTACGCACGTCGTCCACGCCAAGTGGGGAGCCGTGGGCCTTGAAGCTGTCCTGCTCGGGCGAGCCGTAACCAAGGTGCGTCCGCACCAGGATCAACGACGGCTTGTGGCGTTCCTGATGTGCGGCATGCAGGGCTGCCTGGATGGCATCGAGGCCATTGCCGTCGTTCACCCGCACAGTGTGCCAGCCGCAGGCTTCGAATCGCCGCGCGCGGTCCTCGGAGAACGTGATGTCGGTACCCGCGGAAAGGGTGACGTAGTTATCGTCGTAGAGGCACACCAGCTTGCCGAGCTGCAGATGTCCAGCCAGCGAAACGGCCTCCGATGCCACGCCTTCCATCAGGTCGCCGTCGCTGACGATGGCGTAGGTGTGATGATCGATCACGGTATGGCCAGGACGATTGTAGCGTGCCGCCAGTTGCGCTTCGCCGATGGCCATGCCCACGGTATTGGCCATGCCCTGCCCCAGTGGCCCGGTGGTGGTTTCGACGCCCGGCGTGTGGCCGCGCTCGGGGTGCCCCGGCGTCTTGCTGCCCCATTGGCGGAACTGCTTGATATCGTCCAATGAGAGATCGTAGCCCGTCAGGTACAGCAGGCTGTACAGCAACGCCGAGCCGTGTCCAGCCGACAGCACGAAGCGATCACGATCCTCCCACGCAGGGTTGCGCGGGTTGTACCTCAACCATTGGGTCCACAGCACATAAGCCATGGGGGCAGCCCCCAGCGGCATGCCGGGATGGCCACTATTGGCTCTTTGCACCATGTCCACCGAAAGGGAGCGGATGGTATTGATGCACAGCTGATCGAGTTTGGTGAACATGTCGGCTACCTGGGGGCAAGAAGGAAGGATCAGCGCTGGGAGTCAGGTCGCACGGACCTTGAGTGCCGCATCGACGATCTGCTGCGCCTCTTGCAAGATCGATTGCAGATGCGCGCCATCCTTGAAGCTTTCGGCATAGATCTTGTAGATGTCCTCAGTGCCTGATGGCCGTGCGGCAAACCAACCACTGGCAGTGGAAGCCTTGATGCCGCCGATGGGCGCGTTGTTACCGGGTGCGCGGTCGATCACGCTCTCGATCTTCTCACCGGCCAGCGTGGTGCTTGGCACCTGTTCGGGCGAAAGCCTGGCTAACAGCGCTTTCTGCTCGGCTGTCGCGGGCGCGTCGACGCGATTAGCGACGGGCTCGCCCAAGGCTTGAACGAGTGCCTGATATTGCTCGGCCGGATCGCCCTCGCGGCGAGCCGTGATTTCTGCCGACAGCAAGGCTGGCACGATGCCATCCTTGTCGGTGGCCCATACCTCGCCGTTACGGCGAAGGAACGACGCACCGGCGCTTTCCTCGCCACCGAACCCCAGCGACCCGTCAAGCAGGCCATCCACGAACCACTTGAAGCCGACCGGCACTTCATAGAGTCGCCGGCCCAGCCGCTTGACGACACGATCGATCAACGCGGTGCTTACCAGGGTTTTGCCGACGGCTGCCCTGGCATCCCATTGCGGACGGTGGTTGAACAGATAGTCGATCAGCACCGAGAGGTATTGGTTTGGCACCATCAAACCGCCGCTACGCGTGACGATGCCGTGGCGATCATGATCCGTATCGCAGGCGAAAGCCACGTCGTACTTGGACTTCAGCCCGATCAACCGCTGCATGGCATAAGACGACGATGGATCCATGCGGATCTTGCCGTCCCAATCGACGGTCATGAAACCGAACTGCGGATCCACCTCCTCGCTGACCACGGTGAGGTCGACACGGTAACGCTCTGCGATCGGTGCCCAATAGTGCACGCCAGCACCGCCAAGCGGATCGACTGCCATGTGGATGCCGGCACCACGTATCGCGTCGAAGTCGATCATGCTGCCGAGATCGCCGACGTAGGCATCGAGGAAGTCAAACTCATGCGTGGTCGACGCATGGCGGGCCCGCGTGAACGGCATGCGCCGCACCTCGTGCATGCCATCCCTCATCAGGGCATTGGCCCGCTCCTGGATCCAGTCGGTGATATCGACGTCGGCCGGGCCACCGTTGGGCGGGTTGTACTTGAAGCCACCGTTGTCGGGCGGGTTGTGCGAAGGCGTGATGACAATCCCATCGGCTAGCCCGGCGCTTCGCCGGTAGTTGTAGCCCAGAATGGCATGGGACACGGCGGGTGTCGGCGTGAACTCGCCACCCCAAGCGATCATGGTTTCCACGCCATTGGCGGCCAACACCTCCAGCGCGCTTTCGAAGGCCGGCTGCGATAGCGCGTGGGTGTCCAGGCCCATATAGAGCGGACCGCTGATCTGCGCGCCCTTGCGGTACTCGCAGATCGCCTGGCTGATCGCCAGCACGTGCCACTCGTTGAAACTGCGATCGAACGAGTTGCCCCGATGACCGGAGGTGCCAAAGGCCACCTGTTGCGACGGCAGCGACGGATCGGGGCGAAGCTCGGTATATGCAGCCAGCAGCTTGGCCACATCGACCAGCAGGGAAGGCGACGCCAGCTTTCCTGCCAGCGGACTGACGGTGGTACTCACGATCGCACCTCGCGTAACCGACGATACCGTCGAATCAACGCGTTGGTGGAACTGTCGTGATTGAGACCACTGGCGTCTTTGCTGGCGATCTCACCCTCCACGCGCTTGGCCAATGCCTTGCCAAGCTCCACGCCCCACTGGTCGAACGAGTCGATGTTCCAGATCACGCCCTGCACGAACACGCTGTGCTCATACAGCGCCACCAGCGTGCCTAGCGTGTAGGGGTCGAGTCGCTCAGCAAGAATCGTAGTGCTCGGCCGATTTCCTTCGAACGTTCGCTGGGGCACCAGATCGGGAGCAGTGCCTTCCGCCTTCACTTCATCAGCGGACTTGCCGAATGCCAGGGCCTCGCTCTGCGCGATCAGGTTGGCTATAAGCAAGTCGTGCTGGTCACCGCCGTGTCCGTTCGGCAGCAGGTTCAACGGTTGGCAGAAGCCGATGAAATCGCACGGGATCAAACGGGTGCCCTGGTGAATCAGCTGATAGAACGAATGCTGTCCGTTGGTACCCGGCTCGCCCCAGTAAATCGGACCGGTTTCGTAGTCCACCGTCGCACCGTCGAGCGTCACGTGCTTGCCGTTGCTCTCCATCGTCAACTGTTGCAGGTAGGCTGGAAACCGCTTCAGGTATTGCTCGTAAGGAAGCACGGCTACCGTCGAGGCGCCGAGGAAATTATTGTTCCAGATGCCGAGCAACCCCATCAGCACTGGCAGATTGCTTTCCAGCGGCGCCTGACGGAAATGCTCATCCATCGCGTGGAAGCCGGCAAGCATCTCGTGGAAATGGGCCGCACCGATGGCCAGCATCGTCGACAGGCCGATCGCGGAATCCATCGAGTAGCGGCCACCCACCCAATCCCAGAATCCATACATATGACTGGTATCGATGCCGAACTTGGCGACCGCTTCGGCGTTCGTGGATACCGCTACAAAGTGCTTGGCGATAGCTCCGCCATTATCGGCGTCGGCGCCCCCCAGTCCGCGCAGGCACCATTCGCGCGCCGCATGCGCGTTGGTCAGCGTCTCCTGCGTCGTAAAGGTTTTGGAACAGATGATGAAAAGCGTCTCCGCCGCATCCAGGTCACGCGTTGTCTCGACAAAATCCGTCCCATCTACGTTGGAGACGAACCCGAAGGTCATCTGCCGCTGGCTGTAGTAGCGAAGCGCCTCATAGGCCATGACAGGCCCAAGGTCTGACCCGCCGATGCCGATGCTGATGACATGGCGAATGGGCTTGCCGGTATAGCCGAGCCACGTTCCGTCGCGTACACGTGCCGCCAGATCAGCCATGCGATTGAGCACATCGTGCACCTTCGGCACGACATTCTTTCCGTCGACATCAATGCGCACTCCCACCGGTGCGCGCAAAGCAATATGCAGGACAGCTCGCCTCTCGGTGGCATTGATCTTGTCGCCCCGAAACATGGCTTCCATGCGTTGCTTCAAACCACAGGCGTCGGCCAGCTCGCGCAGCAAGCGCATTATTTCATCAGTGACGCGTTGCTTGGAGTAATCGAAATACATGCCAACGGCCTCGACATGAAGCCGCTCGCTGCGAGCCGGATCAAAGGCAAACAGTTCACGAAGATGGTTACGATCCATCTGCCTGGCGTGCTGCAATAGCGCCAGCCAGGCCGGCAGCCATGTCAGGCTCGCAGCGGCTGATGTGATGGGAGAAGGCATCATGACGCGGCTCGCTGAGTGGCCTTGGAAAGCCCGGCACCCTTGTCCACGATACGCTGCAGCAATTGCTGCCAAGACCTGACGAAGGATTGCGCGCCTTCGCTTTGTAACCGGCTTGCCAGCGCATCAATGTCGATACCCGCCCGCTCAAAGCGGGCCAAGACGTTCTCGGCATCGCCGCCGTCTACGTCCATAACGCCATCCGTCGCGCCGTGCTCAGCAAAGGCCAGCAAGGTTCTCTCCGGCATGGTGTTGACGGTGTCCGGAGCCGCCAATGCCTTGATATATAGCGTGTCCGAAGCCTTGGGATCCTTCGTGCCTGTGCTCGCCCACAGCAGGCGCTGGGGCAATGCGCCTGCGTCGGCTAGCTTGCGCCAACGCGGCGTGGCGAGCAGCTCGCGATAGGCGCGATACGTAAGTTGGGCAACAGCGATACCGAGATTGTTGTGCAGCTCGGCTGGTACCTTGTCGTTGGCTGCTACATCCCAGCGGCTCACAAACACGGAGGCCACCGAGCCGATTCGTGGATCCAGTCCGGCTTCAATGCGCCGCTCGATGCCGCGCATATAGGCCTCTGCGGCGGCAAGATATTGTTTGCAGGAGAACAGCAGCGTCACGTTGATCGGTATGCCTGCGTAGATGGATGCCTCAATAGCCGGAAGCCCCTCAGGGAGGCCTGGGATCTTCACGAGTAGATTGGGCCGAGTCGCTTGCGTGTGAATCCGCTTCGCCGCCTCAATGCTGCCGGCGGGATCACTGGCAAGCAATGGCGACACCTCCATCGAAACCCAGCCGTCGACATGGCCACTGGCCTCGTACACGGGCCGGAACATATCGGCGGCACGGCTGAGATCCTCCAGCGCCAACTCCATGAACAGGCTTTCGCCAGATTTCCCGGCCTTCACTTTCTCGCGGATGGCTGCATCATATGCTTGGCCGCTGCCAATAGCTCCATCGAAGATGGTGGGATTGGAGGTGAGGCCGGTAATCGAGAGATTATCGATGTAACGACGCAAGATGCCGTTATCGAGAATCTCTCGGGTGATATTGTCCAGCCACAGGCTCTGGCCGAGATCGTGCAGTCGACGGGTGGGTTTCATGGCTACTCCGGAGGGGCTGCCTTAGTGGTGCCGCCGCGACTGGCGCGGGCGATATGGAGATTGGCGATGGCGGGAAAATCCGCGCGCGCCAATCCCCACAGATCGCTGATGTGGTCGAAGGTGTAGTCGGGCTGGAGGTCGAGCGAGACCTGCGTCGCTTCAGCCGCGTGGTATCCCTGGCGAACGAACACAGTGCTGACTCGGCCACTAAGCACTCGCTTGACCGCAGCTAGCAATCCCGGCTTGTCATCGACCATGACGTAATGTGCAGCGGGATAACGCTGCAGTGTCGCGTCGATCATGCTCTCCTTGTGCACATGGACCAGCACGCGGCCCTCCACGGCATCCCAGAGACCAGCGCGCTGGATCTTGCGCGGCTGAAACACGATGTCGCCATCGGAAAGAATGACGGATGTACCAATCGCTTCCAGGTATCGAATGGCCTCTAGTGCGTGCGGATAGACCCGCTCAACGAAGGGGTAATCGAGCAGAAAGAACGACAATTGCAATAACGCCGCTTCGTTACCGTTGTCGGGGCGGAACTGCTGTAGCGCGCCCAGGTAATCGGCGTAGCCCAGTGTGTCCCGCAGACTGGCGTAGATGGACCAATAGCGTTCGCGCTCTTCCTTGCCGAAGTCGCAATCGAGCCGTGCCGCGAGGTCAGCCGCAAAGCGGTCATTGTCGAGCAAGGTATTGTCGACATCGAGCAGGAACACCAGTGGACGCGTCGTCAACATGGCGCCGTCGCCTCCGCCCTCGGATCGTGCCAATCCCCTCCCTTCGTCACGAGATCGGCCGCCAATGCGGGCCCCCAACTGCCGGCGGCATACTCATGCACAGGCTCGGCCCCGCCCAACGCAGGATCAATCACGGCCCACGCCCTCTCGACACAGGCGTCGCTGGTGAACTGCGAGGCATCGCCACGGATGGCATCGCCAAGCAGTCGCCGATAGGGCTGTTCCTCCTGCGAGGGCTGATGCCGCGCTATAAGCTCCACGGCTTCGCCGCGCATTGCCTCGCCCGCCTGCTTGACGCGCGCACCAGCCGATATCACAACTTCGGGACTGAGCCGAAAGCGAAAGTAGTTCGACTGCGCCGGCGTGATCTCATCGAACACGGATAGCGGCGGGCGCTTCAGATTCACCATGACCTCGGTGGTCGTGAGCGGAAGGCATTTGCCGGCACGGATATAGAACGGCACGCCAGCCCAGCGCCAGGTATCGATATGCAGACGCAAGGCCGCGAAGGTTTCGACCTGGGACTTCGGCGCAACACCTTTCTCCTGGCGATATCCCTTGAACTGTCCTCGCACGACTTCCCGGGGATCTAGTGGGCGCATGGCCTGGAATACCCGAAGCTTCTCGTCGCGCATCGCGGCGGCGTCATGGCCGATCGGCGTATCCATTGCAAGTAGCGCAGTGATCTGCAACAGATGGTTCTGCACCACGTCACGAAGGGCGCCGGTTTCTTCGTAAAAGCTGCCGCGACCCTCGACGCCAAAGCTCTCAGCCATGGTGATCTGCACGCTGTCGACGTAGGTGCGATTCCAGATCGGCTCCAGGAAGGTGTTGGCAAAACGGAAGTAAAGCAGGTTCTGCACGGCCCCCTTGCCTAGATAGTGATCGATGCGAAAAATAGACGACTCGGGGAACACCTTATGCAGCGTGCGATTCAGCGCCTTGGCCGATGCCAGGTCGCGCCCGAACGGTTTCTCAACCACGATCCGTGCGCCTTTAGTGCAACCCGCCTTTGCCAGCCCCTGCGCCACCGTGCTGAACATGCTGGGCGGAATGGCCATGTAGTGCAGCGGGCGTTGTGCTTCACCTAGCGTCTGCCTGAGCTGGCTGTAGGTCGCTGCATCGTTGTAGTCGCCGTCGATGTACTTCAGTTGCGCGGTGAGCCTGGAGAATGCAACGTCGTCGAATCCACCGTATTCGTCCAGGCTGGACTTCGCACGTTCTTGCAGTTGCTCTCGCCCCCAGCCGGCATGGGCCACGCCGATGATCGGCATGTCCAGCTCACCCGCTTGAATCATGGCCTGCAATGCCGGGAAGATCTTCTTGTACGCGAGGTCACCGGTCGCACCGAAGAAAACAAACGCATCAGAGGAAGGGCTCGTCATGATGGGTTGCGGGTTCCTTTATGGCTTTAGGCGGGCAACCGCTATAGCCAACGCGGTTGACGAATCCTGAGCATGGCCCATGTCGCGTTAAGATCGGGCATCTATGACCTTGCCATGATGTGACGCTTGTCCTAGGTAGCCAACCGGCACCACACATCGATGTAATGGTCTATGCCATCGTCCGTCAGCAAGATGCATTGGCCACCCTGAAGTTCACCATCAAGACTGATCTGATCGCCACCTTCGCCGTCGTCGTCTCGGGTGACAGAGATGTGGTAATCCGTTTCGGCGTGACGATAATCAAGCTTGAACGACTGCCAGTCGGCCGGTAACAACGGTGTAATGTACAGATACTCGCCTTCCATGCGCAGGCCAAGCAGCGACTCCACCAGTAGTCGATACATCCAGCCTGCCGAGCCGGTGTACCAGCTCCAGCCGCCGCGTCCGACGTGGGTGGCTGCAGCGTAGACATCCGCAGCAATCACGTATGGCTCGACCTTGTAAATCTCCATGGTCTCGGTGGTCTGGCTATGGCTGACTGGATTGATCATGCGCTGCAGCTCCCATGCCCGCTCGCCGTCGCCCAGCTTGGCAAAGGCCATGGCGGCCCAGATGGCGGCGTGGGTGTATTGTCCGCCGTTCTCGCGCACGCCCGGCACATAACCCTTGATGTAACCGGGGTCAGATGTGGAGCGATCGAACGGAGGATCCAGCAATTGGACCAGCCCAATGTCGCGACGCACTAGTCGCTGCTCCAGCGATCTCATCGCCTGTCTCCGCCGAGCATCATCTGCAGCGCCCGACAGCACCGACCAGCTTTGTGCGATGGAGTCAATCTGGCATTCGTCGTTGTCCGCCGAGCCAAGAGGTGTGCCGTCGTCAAAGTAGGCGCGCCGGTACCATGCGCCATCCCAGCCATGCTGCTCGAGGTTCCTCTTTAGCAGCACAGCCTCGCTTTCGCAGCGCGTTGCAAATCGTGCATCACCTTGAAAGCGCGCGATTGGAGCGAACTGAAGCAACACGTCGTAGAGGAAGAAGCCGAGCCAAACACTCTCGCCGCGCCCGTGCTCGCCCACACGATTCATGCCATCGTTCCAGTCACCACAGGCGATCAACGGCAGGCCATGTGAGCCGCGCGGAGCGGCGTGTTCAATGGCCCGAACGCAATGCTGATAGAGCGTTTCACGCAGCTCCGACCGTGCGGGCAAATCGTAATAGGACTCCTCGTCCGTGTTAACCAGTCGACCTTCTATATAGACGGCCATTTCGTCGAGCACACCACGATCCCCTGTCGTGACGACATAGCGACTCGCTGCCAGGGGCAGCCAGAGATAATCGTCCGAACAACGGGTGCGCACGCCCCGATCCAACGGCGGATGCCACCAGTGCTGAACATCACCTTCAGGAAACTGGTGTGCGGCACAAAGCAACAAATGCTGACGCGCGCGATACGGAGCCGCGTGCACCATGGCCATCGAATCTTGCAGTTGGTCACGGAAACCGATGGCGCCACCGGACTGGTAATAGCCGCTGCGTGCGAGAAAACGACAGGCAATGGTTTGATACATTAGCCAGCCATTGACCAGTACGTTGACCGCTCGATCCGGCGTATGGACCTGAACCTTGCCAAGCGTCCAATGCCAATGAAGTCGCACTGCATCAAGTGCGGCCGCGGCGCTACCGAGTCCACGACATCGTTGCACGAGCTCAATCGCCGCTTTGGTGCCGGCGCCCATTCCGAGCCGGAAGATAATTTCGTACTCATCGCCATCATCCAGTTCAAAGGGGATCTGGATGGCCCCGCAAGGATCCAGCCCAGCGCCCACCTGGCCTGATAGGGTTGCATTTTCCATTCCCGCTGGATTGCGCATACTGCCATTGCGGCCAAGGAACTCACTGCGATTGCCGCTCACGCTACGCGCGGGGTTGTCGACGTCGAAAAATGCCACGCGATCGGGAAACTCTGTGTTGTAGGCATTACACGCGAGCATGGCGCCAGTCACCGGGTCCGACTCTGTAACCACATGCATGCCCGTCCGCGAGTGCAGGTCGCCAAGCACCCACTCGACATAGCCTGTAGCAGATAGTCGCCGCAAGCGACCCGAACCATTACGCACCTTCAGCACCATGAACTTCACCGGCATGTCCAGCGCGACGTAGATCCATAGCTCGGTGCGAATTCCGGCCTCTTGGTGCTCGAATACGCTATAGCCAAAACCGTGCCGCGTTAGATATGCGCCCTCGCCTCGCCGTGGCAACGGTGTCGGCGACCAGTAGCGCCCGGTCTGCTCGTCGCGCAGATAGATGGCTTCGCCACTGGCGTCGGTAACCGGATCATTGCCCCAGGGTGTTAAGCGGAATTCGTGCGCGTTTTCCGCCCATGTATAAGCACCACCGCTTTCAGAGACGACGGTGCCAAACTGCGGGTTTGCCAATACGTTGACCCATGGGGCTGGCGTGGACTGGCCCGCCGCCAAAGTGATGACATATTCGGTGCCGTCGGCACTGAATCCGCCATAGGGGCAGTTCAGCTGCAGGCTGTCAGGCAAGGCATCGGACGTCGGGGTAGTCTGGTCAAACTCGGAAATCCAGCTCTCTGTGATTTGCAGGCGCGCCGGGCTTGTGCGCAACTGGCGACGCCCGATTTGTTCTACAAGGCTGCCTCGATTGTCTGTAAGCACCAGGCGCGCAACTGCCTGTACCAGGATGCGATCCTCATGGGAGAGTTGCTGGGCTGAGCGCACGAAGATGCCGCCGGGCCGATCGATCAGGCTCGCCTCGACCCCAGATGCGATCAAGCCCATGATCTGATCCTGCAACTGTTGCCGATAGCCAGCGTAATCCTCATTCCAAATCACCAGATCCACAGCCAGGCCCTTGAGTCGCCAATACGCGTGCGCCTGGACCATTTGGCGTACCAGCTCGATCCGGGAGGCATTGGAGACGCGCAAGAGCACAATGGGCAGGTCGCCAGAGATCGCCTGCCCCCACAAACCAGATTGCCCTCGTCGATTGGCACGCAAAATTCCTGCCTCCGCACGCAATGGCGCGCTGGCGTAAATGATGGAGGCGGCCATCTGCTCATATAGCTGCGCGTCGGCCAGACTGGCATTGAGTTGCCGCAGCAAAACCTGGCTATGGGTCCAAGCTAGGTCGAATACACGATCGGCCAGATGCCGGTCGCGATACTTCTCGATCAGGTGTAGACAAGCTTCTCGACTGTCAATGACTCCCGTGACCATATCCACCAAAGCAGACTGCTCCGGGTCAAGCGTGATTCGGCAGCGAATGGCTACGATCGGGTCGAGTACTGCCCCCTCACTGTCCGATAGACGACCAGTGCCGTCGGCGGATGAGTCCATGGCGGCAGGGTCCGCTAGGCTATGGCCACGGCCGATAAAGCGGGCACGATCAGTCTCATACGAGATCGCATCAATATCCGCATCATGCACCGCCATCAGGTGACACATCCAGAGCACAAAGTCGCTACTGGAGCGCGGCCGCCTCGTGCAAATAATCGCCTGTAGCGCGCGTATCAGCTCAGTTTGCACAAACAGGTTACTAAAGGCTGGGTGCAATGCGTCGGCGATGGCCGGCGTCAGAACCACCTCGGCGTAGCTGGTTATCTCGATGGTGCGCCTCGCCCGCCCCCGGTTAGTCAACCGGATACGACGAAGCTCAATATTGTCTTCGGGCGACACGACGATCTCGGTATGCGCATCGAAATCGCACTGGCGCACGCGAAACTCCGCGCGCGCGTCTGAAAAAATCGCCTCGTAATGGTCCGTCTTCATCAGCATCGGCTGGTGCATGGCGGACCAGCATTCCCCGCTGGCCACATCACGCAGATAACAAAACATGCCCCAGTTATCGCGGCTGATGTCCTCGCGCCAGCGCGTCACGGCCATATCCCGGCAGCGACTGTAGCCACCCCCTGCGCTGCTCACCATGACGTGATACTGACCATTGGAGAGCAACTGCACCGCCGGCCTCATCCGATCTGGGTCGGTAAACACGCGAAGGGTGGACTCCGCTGCGGGCGCCGGCCCTTGCACATTGGAGAACTCGGCGGTGTGCAGATACTCCATCGCTGTCTTGGGCATGCGCTCCTGCAGCAGGAGCAGCGTCGCCTGCAGGCTCGGGTCGGACTCGAACCGCCTCTGCATGGGCTGCTGCCGAAGCACGTAATCCAGCGCCAACAAACTCATGCCCTGATGGTGGGCCATGAAAGAGAAGATCACCGCCGAACTTTGCCCACGTGGCAAACGAGCCGGGGTGTAGTCGATCGCCTCATGCAAACCGAAGCGTCCCTCTAGTCCTTCACTGGCAAGTCGCTGCAGATTGGCGCACGCCTCCTCGGGTGCCACCATCAATGCCAGTGCCGTGGCGTACGGGGCCACCACCAACTCTTCACCCAGGCCGCGCTTGAGACCCAAGCCAGGAACGCCGAAGGCGCGGTACTGATAGTTCATGCGGGCATCCATCGCGTTGTACCCTGATTCGGAGATGCCCCAGGGCGCACCGCGCTGATTGCCATACTCGATCTGCCGGGCTACGGCGGCACGGCAGGTCTGATGAAGCAGGCTGCCCTCGTAATTTGGCATCACCAGCATGGGCATCAGGTATTCGAACATCGAGCCCGTCCAGGAAAGCAGCACCGGCTCGCCACCCGCCGTCGTCAGCAAACGGCTGAGCGTGAACCAACTCTCCTGCGGCAGCTGCTCCTGCGCGATGGCGACAAAGCTGGTAAGCCTAGCCTCGGAGGCGAGCAGATCGTAATAGCCCGCATCGAGCCGACGCTCGTCCAGGTTGTAGCCAATGGTCAGCAGATCGCGGCGCGTATCGTAAAGAAAGCCGAAATCCATGGTGGCGAGCTCACCCAGCTGCCTCACCAACCGGGCAATCAGCGCCATGCATTCCACGGCTGCCCGCTGCGCCTGTGCTGACACCTGCGACGGAACACCCGTGTCCCGTCCCATCCCTCCCCCCGCCAGCTGCCGCAGGGACGGGATACTGTTCTGCCAGACGCCTTCATCATCAGCCGGACCGGACACGAAACGGCCAAAGTAGACACTGGCATCACGACATTGCATAAGCAATGCCACAAGCCAGAAGCCGGGCTCGTCTTCCGGATTGAGCTCCAAAGACATCGCCACGGCCTCGCACTCCGCAAGCAGTTGACTCATGCAGGCTTCCGCCTCAATGAGCGACACCGGTGGTGCTGCACGAGCACCATCAAGCTGCAGTTGGAAATCGCCTAGCAGACGCGTATCGATACCACGTACCGCAAATTCGCTCAGCAAGATCTCAAGCGTATCGACCAGTCCATCGAGAAGGCGCGCATCAAATAGTGGGTCATCCGCCAATGCCGACAGGCCAGCGCGGAGCGTCAGTAGATGACCGGCAAGATTGCCGCTATCGACGGCGGAGATGTAATGCGGGGGAAGTGGCAGCAGCGAAAGGGTGTCGTACCAGTTGTAAAAATGTCCCCGATGACGCTCCATGCACTGCATAGTGTCGAGGGCACAGGCGGTGCGCTCCATCAGCCGAGCTGACGTCAGGTAACCAAAATCGTAAGCCGCGAGATTCGCCAGCAGCGCCAAACCCATATTGGTAGGCGACGTGCGGTGCGCAACGGTTGGCGAAGGCTTCTCCTGGATGTTGTCTGGTGGCAGCCAGTTTTCCCGTGGCCCGACATGCGCCTCGAAGAACGCCCAGGTCTTGCGCGCCAGTACGCGCAAGAAGCGTAGTTGGTGCTCGGCGGGCTCAAAGTCGATGCGCGCGGGAGGCTTGCTCAGCCACCACGCAATAGCCGGCGCAACCAACCACGACAGCAGAATGGGTCCCGCCACGCCTAACGCCACTGGCCGTCGCATTGCCAATGCCAGGATAACGATCACCGCGAGACACGGCACCACCCACATTCGCTGATAGATCCCCGCCAACGAAGTCGCGCTGGCACGTTCGATTTCCCGGGATGCACTCCACTGCAACAAGTGACGCCGCGTTATCAGCACACGCCACAGCGTTCTTGCGACCGCATCCAGGCTATAAAACGCTTCGTGCGGCAGCCACACCAATACGAGCAAGGCACGCACGAAATGTTGAGCCGCGGCATGCAGCGCCACGCGAAGGTGTTGATCCAGCGGCAAGTCCCTCGATTTCTGCAACAGGCCGAGCACCGACGTCAGCCACGGCGGCAGCAACAGGACTGTCAGCACGCCAATTGTCCACCAGGCCACGGATGACATGGCAAGCCAGCTCAATAGGAGCAACGCCAGCAACGCGGGTGGAACCAGGCTGCGCCGCAGGTTATCGAATATCTTCCAGCGCGATAGCGCCGACAATGGGCTTGACTTCGTCGCCCCGTTCGGCGCCAGTGCACGTGGAAGCAGCCAGGGAATCAACTGCCAATCGCCTCGGATCCAACGATGTCGGCGCTTGGCGTCCGCGCTGTAGCGCGAGGGATACTCCTCATATAGTTGCACGTCGCTGATCAGGCCCGATCGCGCATAACAGCCCTCGATCAGGTCGTGACTGAGAATGCTGTTGTCTGGAAAGCGCCCCTGCATCGCGCGCTCGAAGGCATCGAGGTCGTAGATCCCCTTGCCGATGAACGAC
>NZ_JAELTQ010000113.1 GCF_016428905.1 Dyella sp. ASV24
ATGATCGCGACCGATCACCACCGGCGCCTTCAATTCACCCTTACGCACCATCTCATTGAACGCCAAGCCGAGCTTGTGGCGCAGGCCCAGGCCCACCCAGCAGATGCGCGCCGGCAAGCCCTGGAAGTTGATGCGTTCCTTCGCCATATCCAGCCAGCGATGCAGGTGCGGATCGTCAGGAATCAGCTCCTTCACCTTCTGATCGGTCTTGTAGATGTCCTCCGGATCACCCGACAGCGCCACCCAGCGGAACGGCCCCACACCGCGGCAGAACAACGGACGCACGAAAGCAGGCACGAAACCGGGGAACGCAAACGCGTTCTCGAGGCCTTCGTCCTTTGCCATCTGGCGGATGTTGTTGCCGTAGTCGAACGTGGGGATGCCTTGCGCATGGAATGCGAGCATGGCTTCCACGTGTTTCTTCATGGATTGCTTGGCGGCTTTGGCCGTGCCCGTGGGATCGCTCTTGCGGCGCTCGAACCACTGCTCCACCGTCCAGCCCTGCGGCAGGTAGCCATTGACCGGGTCATGCGCGCTGGTCTGGTCCGTAACCGCATCCGGGCGCACACCACGGCGCACGAGTTCCGGCAGCACATCGGCTGCGTTGCCAAGCAGCGCAATCGACTTTGCTTCACCGGCAGCGGTGTACTTGGCAATGCGCGCGAGAGCATCGTCAAGATCCGTCGCCTGCTCGTCGACGTAGCGCGTCTTCAGGCGGAAATCGATGCTCTTCTGCTGGCATTCGATATTGAGCGAACACGCGCCCGCCAGCGTGGCCGCCAACGGCTGCGCGCCGCCCATGCCACCGAGGCCCGCCGTCAGTATCCACTTGCCCTTGAGGCTGCCACCGTAATGCTGGCGACCCATCTCCACGAACGTCTCGTAGGTGCCCTGCACGATGCCCTGCGAACCGATATAGATCCATGAACCGGCCGTCATCTGGCCGTACATCATCAAGCCCTTCTTATCGAGCTCGTTGAAATGCTCCCAATTCGCCCATGCCGGCACCAGGTTGGAATTGGCGAGCAACACGCGCGGCGCATCCGGATGGGTAGGAAACACACCGACCGGCTTGCCGGACTGGATCAGTAGCGTCTCGTTGTCGTTGAGTTCGCGCAGCGCACGCAGAATGGCGTCGAAACATTCCCAGTTACGCGCAGCGCGTCCGATACCGCCATAAACCACCAGCTCCGCCGGATTCTCGGCCACCTCGGGATCGAGGTTGTTCTGCAGCATGCGGAACGGTGCCTCGGTAAGCCAACTCTTGCAGCTCAATTCGGAGCCGCGCGGCGCGCGGATGGTACGGGTGGTGTCGATGCGGGTGGGAGCGTTCATGGGGACCGTCACAGCCAATGGGGAAAAGCCGATTGTGACCAGCCCCGGCGATGCCCGCAAACCGCACTGCGGCAAAACATGCGAAACACCCATGTATTAAGCCTTCTGGACGATTGAAGGCCACCGGCGACGAGCAGAGACTGCGGCTGGGGAACTCAGGCTCAACCGTCGTGCGATCTTGTGGGAGACCACCATGAACGCGAGCTACCCCGCCGCAATGCTGACGCTGGCCTTGCTAGCCACCGGCGCAACCGCCGCTGACAAAGGCACGCCGTCCGACCAGGAACTCATTGCCAGTGCGATGCGCGCTGCGCCACCGGGCGTGGCAAAAGACGCGACCATCGTCGCAGTGGATGCCCAGGGAAAGATGCGCACCTTGCGCCAGGGCAAGAATGGCTTCACCTGCCTGCCCGACAACCCGGCCACACCCGGCCC
Source organism: Dyella sp. ASV24 (assembly GCF_016428905.1). Taxonomy (GTDB): domain Bacteria; phylum Pseudomonadota; class Gammaproteobacteria; order Xanthomonadales; family Rhodanobacteraceae; genus Dyella. The sequence goes on from NZ_JAELTQ010000113.1 coordinate 1,771, forward strand.
GGACCCCATGTGCATGGACAAGAACGCCTGGGAGTGGGTCACGGCTTATATGGGCCACAAGCCGCCGCCAAAGGGAAAGGTCGGCCTGATGTACATGCTCGAAGGCGGAACGGATGCGAGCAACACCGATCCTTATGCGAGCGGCCCCACGACAGGTAACCATTGGATCCGAACAGGCGCGCATGTGATGGTGGTTGGCGCAGATCCGGCGTTCTACGACAACTATCCGAAGAACGTGGATCCGGACACCAGCGCGCCCTACGTCATGTGGGCCGGCACGCCCTACGAGCACTTGATGGCGCCGGTGAAATGAACGCGCTCCGGACGCCCTGCCATTGACGTCCGAAAACGGCGAGTCATGCGGTCAGCTCGGTGCTAGCCTGCATCCATGACCGACCGACATGACACGCCACTCGACACCCACACCTGCGAGCAGGCGCGGTTGAGCCGCGATGCGCGCTTCGACGGCCTGTTCTTCACCGCCGTCACCAGCACACGCATCTACTGCCGCCCGGTATGCCCCGCGCCGCCGCCTAAGCCGGAGAACGTGCGCTACTACGGCAGCGCAGCCGCTGCCGAAGCCGCCGGTTTCCGACCTTGCCTGCGCTGTCGCCCAGAACTGTCGCCGGGCAACGACGCATGGCAACGAGGCGACCATGTCATCGCGCGCACGCTGAAGCTCATGGACAGTGGCGCATTCGACGAATGTTCGGTGGACGACATGGCCGAGCGCGTCGGGCTGGGCGCGCGGCAATTGCGTAGGCTGTTTGTGGAACGCCTTGGCGCACCGCCGATCAGTGTGCACACCACGCGGCGCTTGCTGTTCGCGAAACAGCTGCTGACGGAAACGACGATGCCGGTTACAGAGGTCGCGCTTGCCTCCGGCTTCCGCAGCCTGCGCCGCTTCAACGCGGCGTTCCTGCAGGCCAACCGGATGGCACCGCGCGACTTGCGTCGCCACCCGGCAACCGCGACGGGCGACGCGATCACGTTGCGCCTCGGTTACCGGCCACCTTACGACTTTGAGGCGATCCTGGCTTTCTTGCGCGGTCGCGCCCTGCCCGGCGTCGAGCATGTGGACGAACACAGTTACGCACGTGTGTTCGGTACCCCGGATGCTCCGGGCTGGCTGCGTCTGAGTGAATGGCCCGGTCGCGAACACGCGTTGCGACTGGAGTTGCACTGTCCGCAACCGACACAGATGCTCGGTGTGGTCAGCAAGCTCCGCCGCATGTTCGACCTGGATGCCAGCCCGCAATCGATTGGCGACGTACTAAAGGAAAGCGCGGTACTACGCCCCATGCTGCGCAAGCGTCCAGGCCTGCGCTTGCCCGGCGGCTGGGACGGATTCGAGATTGCCGTGCGCGCCATCCTCGGCCAGCAGGTCAGCGTCGCTGCCGCACGAACACTGGCAACGCGCATCGTGCAGAAGTACGGCACGCCGCTGGTATCCCCCGTGCCGGAGTTGCAGCGGCTATTCCCCGGCCCGGAATTGCTGGTGGATGCCGACCTTCGCTCCGTCGGCCTCACCACGGCACGCGCTGCCACCGTACGAGGTGTCGCGCAGGCGCTGCTCGATGGACGCATCGACTTTCGCAGCGAGCAGCCACTGGAGGACTTCGTCGAGCGATGGGTCGCCCTGCCCGGCATCGGCGAATGGACGGCTCATTACATGGCCATGCGCGCACTCAGTCATCCAGACGCCTTTCCCGCCGCGGACCTGATTCTCCGGCGTGCGGCCGCAGGCGACGGTCCAGAACTGTCGACAAAAGCCCTGACGTCATTGGCTGAAGCTTGGCGCCCCTGGCGTGCGTATTCGGTCATGTATCTGTGGCGCAGTGCGACTGATGCGGCGCAAGCAGCAAACAAGAAGGTGGCGTGATGTCCAACGAAACGATCTGGTATGACGAGATGCAGACGCCTATCGGCCTACTGCGTCTGGTGGCCGATGATGTGGGACTGCGCGAGGTCTGGTTCTCCACCGGTCGCCATCAGCGTTCACCACGCACGGAATGGATTCGCGCCAGCAAACCGCTTGCGCAGGCCAGGCAGCAACTGGACGAGTATTTCGCCGGCGAACGTCAGCACTTCGATCTGCCACTGCATCCGCTAGGCACACCGTTCCAGGTGCAGGTGTGGTGGGAGCTGTCGCGCATTCCCTACGGCACGACCATCAGTTACGGCGAGTTGGCCCGACGCATCGAGCAACCGCTCGCCGTGCGTGCCGTTGGCGCTGCCAATGGCAGGAATCCGCTGCCCATTATCTTGCCCTGTCACCGAGTCATCGGTGCCAACGGCAGCCTGACGGGCTTTGGTGGCGGATTGCCGACCAAGCAGTTCCTGCTGTCATTGGAGAGTCGCACCGTCGAGGGCGATCTGTTCGGTGTCCCAGTACGGGGCCTCGCTCACTAAAGCCGCGAACGTGTCAGCTCAGCGATCCGTCGTCACCGGCGGCGTCACGGCCTTCTGGTAGGAGTCGAGTTGATGAGGTTGGTGCGAAAGCGAATACGCACCAGCCGTCGACGCCTGCCGATTCACCGCGTCTTTGACCGGCTTCGTTGCGGGAGGAGTTTTCGATTTGCCATGCGCCGATGACGGCTGGGCGTGAAGCGACGATGCCTTCGGCTCGCCCGTTACCGGAGTGGCTGCGCTTGAGGCGGTGGCAGGCAGGCCATCCAGCGTCGGATGACCCCAAGCCGCACCTCCCCATAGCGGGCAAGTGGCTAAAGTCGCGTAAAAGAAAAGACGTGTAATGGTCATACGCCTGGGCGATGATACGGGCTTTGTATCGATATTAAAGCCTTGCGTATGAAGATCTTGTTTCGCCCACTGCTTTGCTCGCTGATCGCGCTCGGCGCAGGTTGCGCCACCACGCACAACCCGCCGGTCGCCACGCCCCCGGCACAGGTCGCCGCCAAACCGGCGCCCGTGCCGCTGCTGTTGATCTCGATCGACGGTTATCGTGCCGACTACATTGCACGTGGGCTCAGCCCGACACTGCAGACACTGGCGGATGGCGGCGTGCGCGCGGTCGACGGCATGCAGCCGTCGTTCCCGTCGCTGACCTTCCCGAATCACTACACGCTCGTCACCGGCTTGCGCCCGGATCACCACGGCATCGTCAACAACACAATGACCGACCCGGTGCTTGGCAAGTTCTCGCTGAGCAACCGCGAAGCCGTCAGCAACGGCCGCTGGTGGAATGAAGGTACGCCGCTGTGGGAAACCGTGCAGAAGCAAGGCATGAAGAGCGCCACCATGTTCTGGCCGGGCTCCGAAGCGGATATCCACGGCGAGCATCCCAACTTCTGGAAGCCCTACGACGGCAATGTGACGCCGGATCAGCGCGTTGATCAGGTGCTGGCATGGCTCGACCTGCCGGCGAACGAACGCCCGATGTTCCTCACCCTGTACTTCGATGAAGTGGATCATGCCGGCCACACCTACGGCCCGGATACGCCGCAGGTGAATGAAGCCATCACCCATACTGATGCCGCGCTTGCCCGCCTGGTCAAGGGTTTGGTGCAACGTGGGCTGCTTGAGCACATCAACATCATCGTGGTCGCCGACCATGGCATGGCTAGCACACCCGCGCACAACATGATCATGGTGGACAAGCTTATTCCGCTCAAACAGGTGGACGTGGTGAGCATGGGCGTGCTCGCCGGTTTCAACCCGAAGCCCGGTTTCGATTTCGCCAAGATCGAAGCCACGCTGGAAAAGCCGCAGAAGCACATGACGTGCTGGGACAAGACCCGCGTGCCTGCGCGCCTCGCGTACGGCAGCAACCCGCGCGTACCGCAGCTACTCTGCCTGGCGGATGTGGGCTGGCGCGTTTCCACCAGCGACTACGCTGCGAAGAAAAAGAAGCCCACGCTGGGTGAGCATGGCTACGACAATGCCGCACCGGAGATGCGTGCACTGTTCGTGGCGCATGGCCCGGCATTCCGTCAGGGCCTGCAGGTGCCGTCGTTCCCGAACGTCGACGTCTACCCGTTGATGGCACACCTGCTCGACGTTCAACCCGCAGCGAACGATGGCGACTACATCACCGTGAAGGGCATGCTCAAACCGGAAGCGCAGTAAATCGCTAGAAACCTGCGATGGGAGCGTGCAACGCGCTCCCATCGCGATGCTCAATCCGCGTAACGGCTTACCTCGATCAGGTTGCCGTCCGGGTCACGGAAATACACCGAGTCAATCGGCCCACGCGCACCGGTGCGTCGCACCGGCCCTTCTTCGATCACTACGTTCTGCTGCCTGAGGTGTTCGATCACCTCGGCCGGTGCCGACGATGTCAGCAGGCAAAGATCGGCGGAGCCCGGCGTGGGATGTTGCGCCTTTGGCTCGAACTCCTTGCCGTGCTGGTGAAGGTTGATCTTTTGCGCACCGAACGACAGCGCCTTGCGCCCTGTACCAAACGCCACCTCTTCCATGCCGAGTACGCGCGTGTAGAACGCGCATGTCGCGGCCACGTCGGCCACCGTCAATACAAGATGATCTAAGGCTTCGATCTTCATGGCACGCCTCATTGGGGAATCGGGGGTTCGGTTTCCGGCCGCGATGGGCTCACCAACGGTGGCAGGCGATACAGGCGCAAAGCGATCAACAGGCCGGCAACCATCAATGCGCCGACGAAAACGGCTACACCGTTCCAGCCATGGGACACGTAAAACAAACCGCCGCTGGCACCCGCAATACTGGAGCCCATGTAGTACGAGAACAGATAGAGCGACGACGCCTGCGCTTTGTTGCTGCCCGCACGCCGCCCCACCCAGCTGCTGGCGACGGAATGCCCGCCAAAGAAACCGAACGTCACCGCAACGATGCCGAGCACGATCAACACCAGCGGCTTGGTGACCGTGAGGGCGAGCCCCACGAGCATCAGTGCAAACGCCGTCCACAGCACTTTGCGCCGCCCCAGTTTACCGGCAAGATGCCCCATCCACGCGGAACTGAACGTACCAATGAGGTACACGCTGAAGATCGCGCCCACCACGGCCTGATTCAGCCCATACGGTGCTGCGAGCAGGCGATACCCGATGTAGTTGTAGACCGTGACGAAGGCGCCCAGAAGCAGGAAGCCTTCCACGAACAGCCACGGCAAGCCGGCATCGCGAAAAGTTGCGGCGAAGCGCCCCATCAACGCGCCCACGTGCAAGGGCTGGCGAACGTGATGTCGCGAAGGCGGAAGAATGCGCCAGAACACCAGGCCGGAAAGCAGGCCGATCACACCGACCGTAGCAACACCGATGCGCCAGCCAACGAACTCGGCCAGCACACCCGCTACCAACCGTCCGCCCATACCGCCGATGGCGTTGCCACTGATGTACAACCCCATGCCAAGACCGATGGATTCGGGGTGCATCTCTTCACTGAGATAGGTCATGGCCACGGCGGGCAAGCCGCTCAGCGTCAGTCCAAGCAATGCACGCAGAACCAGCAGCATGTTCCAGTCCGGCACCAGCGCTGTCAGCAGAACCAGCAGCGCGGAAGACACCAGCGATGCCGTCATCACGGACTTGCGGCCCCACGCATCCGATACGCCACCCGCAAACAACATGGCAAAAGCCAGCACGCCGGTGGTAAGTGACAACGAGAGCGCTGCCGTGGCTGCGCTGACCCCATAGTCCTTGCTGAACTCAGGCATCAGCGGCTGGGTGCAATACAACAGGCCAAACGTAGCGAGGCCGGCGGCAAACAACGCGAGGTTGGTACGTCGGAATACCGGTGTGCCATGGCGGATGAAATCGTGGGGCTCAAGTTCGCCGACCTCTGGCCGATGTCCTGCCCGGGCCACCGGTTCCACGCTTTCCCGCCTTGCCATGTTGCTGCCGCCTCGATACTGCAGAGACCGTAAGCATAAGACTTGCCGCGATGGTGTTCGACCCGCGGCCCCCATACCGGGCACCCCGGTATGACATAAAGCGCATGTCACAAGGCGGACGTGATACATAGGGGCCCAGCGGGGGACGTCTCGGGAGAGGACAACCCTGCAAGCCGGTAACAGGGGACCGGTGGATCAAAAAGGGGGGGATATGCCTTTTCGCGGGCCCGTGGTGATTTTCGTCGCGTGGGTGTGCGCCATGTTGTGTGTGCTGACGGTGGAGGCAGCACCTGCACCGTCGCGCCTCCCGGTTCTGCACGTCTCGGCACTGCCGCCCGCCGTGCCGGCACCCACACCCACGCAGATCATCCATGGCGGCATGGATGCCGACTTTGTGCCTAGTGCGTCACCCCATACGCCCAACGCCGTGGAGGCGCAGCGCTGGTACCGATTGACCATCGACCGCGACTGGCCGAAAGAGAGTACCCCTGTGCTCAGTTTCACGGGAGCGGCCTACATCCCCATCACGGTGTATGCCCCGCCAGACTATCGCCCGCATGAGCTCTGGTTTGCGCAGACCGGCCGGCCGGCCCGCTTCTCCCGTCATCACCTGGCCTTGGAACTACCGCACGATCTGCGCGCCGGTGAGTCCGTCTATGTGCGTATCGCGGCCGACAACTTCACTCGGCAGATTCGCGTCGACATCAACGACATGGCGACGTACCAGGCGCAGGATCTGAACCATGTCCGCCTTGTGACGTTACTTTCCAGCGTACAGTTCACCATGCTGCTGGCCGCGCTATGCCTTTGGCTGGTGTTGCGTGACCGCGTGCTGCTCTACTTCTTCGGCTATACCAGCCTGCAATGGATGGCGCAGTTGCTGATGAGCGGCGAAGCGTATGAGCTGCCCGGCGGGTGGCTGCTGGTACCACTGGGCACGCATGCATTGTGGCTGCTCGTTGTGCTCGGCGCGCCCCTGTTGTTCTCCTTCATTATCGAGTTCTGCGAACTGCGCACGATCACGCCGCGCGCGGCACGTGTGCTGAGCACGATGCGCTGGCCCTACCTGGGTATTGCCCTGCTCCTGTGCTTTCCGTTCGCCGAGCGGATGAATCTGCCCGCGAGCGCGTACAACCTTTGGTACACCATCTCCCTGCTATGGGCGCTGGCGGCGGTGATTCTGGCGGTGACCCGAGGGGGTCAGCCAGCGCGCATTTTCCTCATCGCATGGCTGCCGCAGGTGTTGCTGAATGTCCTGCGTCTGGGCCAGGTACTGCTGTCGCTGGATCTACCTTCGTGGCTGGAATATGGCCTGCCCATGGCGATGGCGTTCTGCTGCGTGGTGATGACCGTGGGGTTGGCCGACCTATCGCTGCGGGCGCGTCGCGAACGCGACATGGCACATCATCTGGCCGACCACGATGCATTGACCGGTGTGCTCAATCGTCGCGCGCTGGTCAGACGTCTGCATGACGCTGTCACTGCAGCCCGCGCGCAGCATCAGCCGTTGGCGCTGATCTTCCTCGACATGGATCACTTCAAGTCGGTCAACGACCGCTACGGCCACCCCACCGGCGACGCCTGCCTGCGTGCCGTAGCCGAAGCCATCACCGATGAACTGCGCCCTTCGGACAGCCTTGGCCGCTACGGTGGCGAAGAATTCGTGGCGGTCTTGCCGGGCACCACGCAAGAGAACGCCATGGCGGTGGCGGAGCGTATTCGTCACTGCATCGACATTCTGCAGGTCCATGCCCGTGGCAACACCTTGCAGACCACGGTCAGCATGGGCGTGTCGAGCCTGCTCGGCCCCACGGATACGGCGGATGACCTTATCGGCCGCGCCGATGCGGCGCTCTATCAAGCCAAGACGCACGGACGCAATTGCGTGGTCGCCCATGCATCGCTCACCGCGGTTGCCGGCTGAGCACGTATTGTCCTTGCCTCTGTTTCCATCTTCCCTCACCGTCATTCCGGCGCAGGTCGGAATCCAGTAGCGACTGCGCAGGGTTTTCAGGCTGACTGGATGTGTTCTGGGAATGCTCCGCAAGAACCGGAAACAGATGCCACTGGATTCCGGCCTGCGCCGGAATGACCACTGGCGAGCATGGAGACACTTAAAAAAACTCTTACTGGGATTGAACCGTGGCCTCCGTGCCATAAGCCCAACCAAGGAATACAGGCAGCATGCGCTTCCATGTCGCCTGATTGTGCTCACCATCGGGGAACAGGTCGTAGGCGACATCATCCTTCCGCTCAGGGCGCGTCGCGTAATCCATATCGACGGTATAGCCCAGATCACGCAAGCCAACCTGATGCGTGCCGTCGGGCAAGGTGAAGCCGGTGATCAGGTCTTGTAGATCTTCAACAGCGTCGATGGTGCCGTTGTGGTTCCGGTCGTTGGTTTCTTCATGTCCACCCACGGCGAACCAGAATCGCACCGGTTTGCGCACACCACTGCGCGCCACCATCGCCTGCGCCAGACGTGTGCTTTCCACGGCACGCGCATCGCTACGGTCAGCCGCCAGCCAGAACGAGGGCGAGAACGCCCCAACCTGCCCAAAGACCTCAGGATATTCCCAGCCAAGGCAGAACGCATGAAGTGCACCGAGCGACCAACCCAACATGGTGCGTCCGTGTGCGGAAGCCTGCGTGCGGTAGTGTGCATCGATATACGGCACCAGTTCGTTCACCACCCACGCTGAGTAATCGTAGGCACGCGTGCCAATGGGGCCAATGCGGGAGCCACCCACCACACTGCGCCGCCGCGCTCGATCGAACAATCCATACCCGGAAGCGCGATCCTTGAGCATATCCACGGCGACCACGATCACCGGCCGGATAGCGCGCTGCGCATAAAGCGTGGACAGCGTGTCTCGCAAGCCCACGGCGTCCATGTCCTGTCCGTCGTTAGCGTAAAGCACGGGATAGCGCGCATCGGACATCGCGTAACCGGGTGGCAGATAGATGGTGACGTTAATCTGCTCGGGGGCGAACGCCGGAGCGTTCAGCGCAAGCTTCACCGGTGGTGGCGTGGTGCTATCGGCCCCGTGCACCGTGGCCGCCAAACCCATCAGGCCGAACAGCAGGCACGCCATCACGCCTTTCCGGTGCACACGCATGAACATCACTCCACCACGATCAGCCAGCCCTTGCCGGGCTCCACAGGAATCGCCTCACCCGCCTTGAAGGTCGCCTGCGGCTGGAAGCCAGTCATCTGTGGCGCCGTCCATGTTACGCGCGTCGGCGACAGGCCCAGCGCCTTCCAGTCCACGGCCAGCTTCACATCGACCTTCTGCGGCGCCCACGATGCCATGGCGATAAGCGTCTTCTTGCCCTTGCGCACATAGCTGGTGACCAGCACGTCATCGCGGTTTGTTTTCACCGGTGTGTCGTGCACCCAGCAGCCGATCATATCCGCCTGTTCGATGCCAAACGAATCCCACACCTTCCACAAGCCGCGCGGGTCACTGCCTGCCGACCAACCAAGCCGATTCGTCATGCCGAACAGCATGCCGCGCCACGGATTGCCGTCGTTCTGCAGCATCTCGCCCATCAGGCCATAGGGAATTCCAGAGATCTCGGTGAGCCAATAGCTGGGCGAGGTTTTCTCGTAGTCGAATTCTTCGCCGAACCATAGTCGATCAATGTAAGGAAACAGCTCCATGTAAAGCAGCACACTGTTAATGTAGCCATCGCGCGGGTTGTACTGGCTGGCTGAATGCAGGTCGATCAGCGGATCGGGGCGATGTGCCTCCAGCACCTTGCGCACGCGCTTCATCGTGGTGCGGTCATAGGCGACGTCATCCAGATACAGGCCGTCAATGCCCATGTTGCGGGCGAGCCAGTCCAGCCCCTCGATGTAGTAGTTGTGCCAGCGGCTTTGGCCTGCGTTGATGACGGCGGCGTCGCGATTCTCCGGCACATGCCATGCGGCGATGTAATCGCCATCAAAGTGCTCCTGCAGCCACGAGAAACCGCCGCCCTTGCCTGCACTGATGACTTCATGACCCAGGCTTTCGAGCATGGGCAGCTCCGGCGCACGGTCGGAAAGCTCTCGCACGGTGTCGTAGATCTTCACCCGCATGCCGCGTTGGTGCGCGGCGTCGATATAGGCGCGCATCGCCGCAGGCTCGAGGAACGGGTAGTTGATCCACGGATTGATCGGCGTCGCGTGGTGGATGTTGACCACGTTCGCGCCATCCGCCTTGATGGCATCCAGGTCGCCGTACTTGTGGAAGAAGCGCTCCGCGAAATGCTTGGCCGGATCGATCGTCTTGAACGGCGTGACGCGCATGACGATGTCGTAGTGCAGCGTTTCGCCGGCTTTCATCTGGCGAGGACCGCTGTAGGCCTCGGCCAGATAGTCCTTTGCCTCGCTGCGCAGCCGGATCCCACCCTGCCCGTTGTTGTCCCAGGACGTGGGCATGCGCAGTGGCTGCTGTTGGTAGAAATTCGTGTTGAGTGGGCGTCGATAATTCTCGTCGCGCAAATGGAACTCCAGGCCGGCATTCACAGAACCTATCCATGCGCCATCCTGATTGTTCTTGACCTGCCATTTCCAGCTGAAATCGGCAGGCACCGCATCACCCTGCCGTCCAAGGCCCAATTGGTATCGAGCCGCATCGTGCTGCATGGGAATCGATAGACGGATGTCCTGAAGCGAGACATCCTGCCGCGCTGTCAGTGCGACGCTGTACGTCATCGTGCCATCCGCTTCGAGGCTAGCCTTTACGTCCCCCATCAGCGATCCGGCATTCGCATCCACCTGCCAATGCACCTTGCCGGGACCATCCACCTGGATCTGGGGGGAGTGCACTGCACTCAGCACGTGCCGCCCTGCACCATCTTCCACCACCAGTCGAATGGGAGCGGCAAGGAGCGCCTTTCCCTGCTTGCTGAAGCCGGTCATGCGTTCATCGAAACGGCTGGTGATCTGTGCCGGCAGACCGCTGGCATCCAGCGCAATCTCCCGTCCCAGGATGCCCAAGGTGTTGCCCTTCACCACAATCGGCGTAAACGGCTTCACCACCGAATCGTCCTGCGCCAACGTGGAGTTGAGCCAGCGCAAGCGGGTCAGCTTGAACGGATCGTCATCACCGTGTGCAAGCGCTTCACCCTCACCCACCGTGATCACGAGTGGAATCGACTGCGGCGTCGCGCCATCGGCGGATATCGTGACTTCCCCGTGATACGTGCCGGGTTTGACGGTTGCAGGAATATCCAGGCCCATCCACAGCGCCTGCACGCGCCCCTGAGCCACATCCACGCGCGCCGTGAACGGCTTACCGTCGTAACCGACGCCACCCAGGTTGAAACAAGTGAGCGCGCTGGCAGGAATGGTCGAGCCGTCATCGCTGCGCAGATCACCGAAACTCACCTGCAAGTTGCTCACTGCGGTGCGGGGCGCCCACGCGCCAATCTGGAAGCTCAGGTATTCGCCGCGCATCGCCGTGTCCTTCAACGAGCCACCCGGGCCACGTTGAGCCCAGGACGCCGGCAACGTATCGAACATGCGGATGGGGTTCGCCCGGGTCTCCGGGAACAACAGCAACGCGTCGGACGTGTGCTTCGCCAATAAGTCGTTCAACTCGGATGGCGTCGCGGTGCGCTCCATCGGCGTGTACGCATCGAAGTCGTCCACGGCTTCGTAGCGCAGCACCTTCGCCTGCGGCAGCCGTGACCACCGCTTGGCATCGCCCAGTTTGGCCGCCCATGCGGCATCCGCCGTGTCCTTGGGCTCGGCATAGGTCACGGTGGGATAATTGCTACGCCCCTTGCCCACGTATGGCTGGTAGTAAACCGCATAGGTGCCTGACTGCACCGCCTGAAACACCAGCTCGCCACTGGCTTGGTCGATGCGGCCACGCTGCACGTTGGCAACCGTGGATCCATCGGGTGCGGTGACGATGACGGCAACGTTATCCGGATGCGCATCGCGACGACGCCACGGGATCAGCACATGCACGGCCGTGGCTGGTGCATCAACCTGAATCAGATAACGGTGATTGCCCAACGCGTCTGCGTTCCAGCGCAACGCCTGCTGCGTCACCGGTGTCTGCGCATGCGTTGCGCAGGTGGCGCTCAACAGAACGCCGGCCATGATCCAAGCACTACGTCGATGCACGCTGTTCTCCCCAGATAGCCAAAACCGACGGCTCTTGCGAGCGCCGAAACAGGGTGTTTAACCCGAGGCGATGGGAAGGAGCAAGTTCCGAAAGGCCCATCGATAACGAACGGCGCCGCCTTTTTTTGACACGTTGCGCGAAAACGCAGTCACTCAGGCGCCGCGATCCGTCCGCAAGGTACGCACTTCTTGCTCATGTCCCGCAGCAGAGCGCCCGCTCACCCAGCCGAACAACGCAATGCCCACGACGATCATCACCGCGCCGAACGCGGAAAATCCATGCGGCCAGGTTTCGCCGAGGAAAACCGCACCGATCACCGTGGCGAACAGCAGTTCGGCGGCCTGCATCGCCTCCACTGCGGCCAGCGCGGTGGGTTCCGTGCGCACCATATCCGTGGCGCGAAAGAACAGCACGGTGGCAATGACGCCCGACGACAGGGCTACGCCACCGGCAAGCAGAATCTCGCGCCATCCCGGCGGGCCCACCGTTATCCACGTCACCACCGCAAGCACCAGCCACAGCGGCCAGCTGCATAGGGTCATGCCGAACACACGCTGCGTAGCACCGATGCGCGTGCCACTCTGCTCCAGATGCAGCAGCACCATGCGATTGCCCAGCGGATAAGCGAAGGCCGAAAACACCACCGCGCCCATCGCGAGCCAGTCGCCTGCACGCAGTTGACCCTGCGCGTGGCCCCACTGCAAAGCGAACACGCCGGCGACGATCAGCACGCCGATCGCCACGCTGCGCCACGCCAGATGGCGTCGCGCGTCGCGATAAATGAAAGGCGCTAGCAGCGGCCCCGCGAGCACCGTGGTCTGGAAGCTGCCTGCCACCAGCCATGAAGGCCCACTATTGGCCGCCCAGGTAAGCGGCAAGCCGAACAGCACGAAACCCACGGCGCTCCAAAGCAACCAGGTACGCGGGTAACGTCTGAGCTCCACAGGCAGCTCGCCGAGACCACCCTGCCACGGCAGCGCGACAGCGAGCAGCGGCAAGGTGATGAGGTAACGCAGAATCACCGCCCACGCCCAATGGCCACCTCCCGCAACGAGGCTGCGGTTGAGCACGTAGGTCATGGTGAAGAACAAGGCTGCGCACAGCGCCAGTCCTACCGCGGCGACAGCGTTGGAACGCATGCTTTGATCCGTGGTTCAAAGCATGGAGTGTCGCAGACGTTGGGGCGTTTTCGAAGACCGACACCCCACGCCGCCCTGCGTCACTCGTGTGAACTCAGCCCGCCGCGCCCGGTGCCAGAGGAAGCTGGATGTGTACGACGAGCCCGCCGCTCTCGCCGTTCTCCGCGTGAATATCCCCACCGTGCGCCTTCACCACGCGCTGCACGATAGCCAGTCCCAGGCCGTGACCATCCGCGCGAGACGCGTTGCTACCGCGGAACAACGGGCGGAACAGCGAGCTGATTTCTGCTTCGGGCACGCCAGGGCCGTTGTCGCGGATGAAAACATCGACTTTTCCGGCCGCTATCTGCACCGCAAGCTCAACACGCCCTTCCTCAGGGCTGAACTTGATCGCGTTGCCGATGAGGTTGTCGAACGCACGTTCCAGCAGCAGTTCATTGCCGGAAATCACCGCCGGGCCACCGGCGATCAGTTGTAGCGTGATCTGCCGCGCCTGCGCTTCCAGCTCTGCGCGCTCCACGCATTCGCGCAGCAGCGAGGCCACATCCACCGGCTCGCGATTCACACCGGGAATGCCCCCCTCCAGACGCGACAACGCGAGCATTTCGCCGGTCATGCTGTCGAGCCGACTGATTTCCTGCTCGGCTTGCAGGAAGTAGCGCGCGGCTTCTTCGGGTGTTGCACTGCGCTGCGCAAGGTCAAGGATCAGATGCAGGCGCGCGAGCGGTGAACGCAATTCGTGAGAGAGATCCTGCAACACGCTACGGTCATGCGCGACCAGTGCCTCAATGCGTACAGCCATAGCGTCGAAATCGGTGGCGAGCTGGGTGAGTTCTTCCGGTGCACGACGACCCGGCACTTCAACGCGCGCAGACAACTCGCCCGCAGCCATTCGCCGTGTAGCGCGACTGATCGCCTCGACGGGCTTGGCCACGCTGCGCGCAACCCACCAACCCACCAGGCCGATGAAGAGCAACGACAAACCGCCCTGGATGGCGAGGAAGATGGTTTGCCGCGTGCCCTGGCGCAGACGCGAGTGCGTGCGGCTCAACGCCACCAGTTGCCTGACCCGTCCATCGCTGCCCTGCACCTGCTGCACAGCGAGGTAGAGGTTGGGCCAAGGCTGCAACACCACATCACGCTTCTCTTCCAGCCAGGTCTGCAACGATTCCTGCACGGCCGGGGAGAGACGTATAGGTGCCAGCGCCTGCCCGTTCTCGTAAAGCGTAGCGTCGATGATGCCTTCGCGCCGTTGTTGCCGCGACCAATCAGTCAACGCCGCGGAGCCACCGCTTTCATAGGCTTGGTCAGCCCCTTGGGCGAGGGCCACCCAGTTGATCTCCACCGCCGTGCTGAACTCGATAAAGCTCTGCGTAAAGAAGATGCCCAGCCCCAGCGCCAACAGGTTGGCCGCGCAAAAGCTGATCAGCACACGCCAGTAAAGGGTGCTCTTGAATGGACTCACGCCGCCCCCGCGACCAGGCTGTAGCCAGCACCGCGCACGGATTCGATCCGTGGCGCCTGCGCAGAGGCTTCCGACAACTTGTGACGCAAGCGGCTGACATGCACGTCGATGCTGCGGTCGAAGCGCTCCAGTTCGCGCCCCAACGCCATGCGCGTGAGCGTGGCCTTGTCCACCAATTCACCGGCGCGTTGCGCGAGCGCCAGCAGTAACTGGAATTCCGCACCGGTGAGCGAGAGCTCCTGGTCGCCGACATACCCCCGACGCTCGGCCGGCTCCAATCGCAACACACCTACTTGCAGGCTGCTCGCATTGACCGGCGCATTGCGACGCAATTGGGCGCGCACGCGCGCCAGCAGTTCGCGCGGCAGGCAGGGCTTGGTGAGATAGTCGTCCGCGCCAAGCTCCAGACCAATCACGCGATCCACCGGCTCGCCCTTGGCGGACAGCATGATCACCGGCAGCCGGTGCTTCAGACGCACTTCGCGCAACGTATCCAGGCCGTCGCGACCCGGCATCATCACATCGAGGATCAATAGATCCGGGCGAGTGGACGGGTTGTGCAATTGGGCCAGGCCGGCGTCGCTGTCATGCGCCACATCCACGACGAAGCCTTCCCGCTGCAGGTATTCCGCCAGCAGTCCGGCCAAGGCGCGATCGTCGTCGACAATAAGAATTCTGGACATGTTTCTCGGTGGACCTTGCGTACTTGGCCGCCATTCAAGCCGTGCGAAGGACGGGGGTGCTCTGATCTATTCAATAAGGGTGTCACCGATTCTGTTTGCCTGCAGATGCGTGTTGCGCTGGCGAAGGCAGGCTGCCTGTCGAGACAGCGCGACGCGGAGCTGCGGGCAAACAGAGTCGGCCCTTCGGGTGATGCCCAGAAGGCGCGCTGGCAGCGGGGCGCGGCTTGCCCAGGCGGCCAGCCTGCGCCTGTCTCTTATACACATCTGACGCTGCCGACGAAGCTGGAATGGTGGTGGTGGGGGGGGGGGGGGGGGGAGTGGTGGGGGGGGGGGGGGGGGGGGGGGGGGGGGGGGGGGGGGGGGGGGGGGGGGGGGGGGGGGGGGGGGGGGGGGGGGGGGGGGGGGGGGGGGGGGGGGGGGGGGGGGGGGGGGGGGGGGGGGGG
>NZ_JAELTQ010000114.1 GCF_016428905.1 Dyella sp. ASV24
CGGCAAGATCGCCGTGGTGCTGATCAACGACCCGGACTTCGAAACCGGCGTGGGCGACTTCGGCGGCAAGGCCATGACCTACTACGGCCGCTGGACCTACAAGTACGAAGAAGCCGCACGCCAGGGCGCTGCCGGCATGCTGATCATTCACGAGACCGCGCCGGCCTCCTATGGCTGGGCAACGGTGGCCAACTCCAACACCAACACCCAGTTCGACGTGGTGCGCGATCACCCGTCCAGCGCGCACACGCCGGTGGAGGCGTGGATCCAGCGCGACGTGGCCGTTGATCTGTTCAAGTCCGCCGGCCTGGACTTCGAAGCCCTGAAGAAACAGGCGCAGACGCGCGACTTCAAGCCGGTGGTGCTGAAGGGTGAGACCTTCTCGGCCAACTACAAGATCAACTCCAAGGTGATCACCTCGCACAACATCGTGGGCCGCATCGAAGGCACCAAGCGCCCCAACGAGACGGTGATCTACAGCGCGCACTGGGATCATCTGGGCATCGGCACGCCCGACGCCAAGGGCGACAAGATCTACAATGGTGCCGTGGACAACGCGACCGGTACCGCCGGACTCATTGAACTGGCCCGCGCCTTCGCCAGCCAGCCCAAGCCGGAGCGCTCGGTGGTGTTCCTCAACGTCACCGCCGAAGAGAAGGGCCTGCTGGGCTCCGAGTACTACGCCTCCAAGCCGCTCTACCCGCTCGCCACCACCGTGGCCGACATCAACATGGATGCACTTGACCCGCACGGCCCGGCACGCAACTTCACCATCTCCGGCAGCGCCAAGCTCGACCTGCTCGACGAGCTGACCGCCACGGCCAAGCAGTGGAATCTGGTGTACTCGCCGGATCCGAAGCCGGAAGCCGGCCACTTCTTCCGCTCCGATCATTTCTCCTTCGCCAAGCGCGGCGTGCCAGCGATCTCGTTCGGCTCGGGCAATGACTGGGTAGATGGCGGCTTGGCAGCCGGCAAGGCGGCTGAGGACGAATACGTGGCCAAGCACTACCACCAGCCATCGGATGAGTGGCAGGCGGATTGGTCGTTCACCGGCATGGCCCGCGACCTGCAGATCCTCTACAAGCTCGGCAGCGACCTGGCCAATTCCGACACTTGGCCGGACTGGAGCAAGGACTCCGAGTTCCGCGCAGCCCGCGACGCCACGGCTGCGCAGCGCAAGTAACATAGCCCGCAAGGGATTATCGCGACGGCCCGCAGCGATGCGGGCCGTTCGCGTTTCAGGACGCCACTGACAAAAAGGTCGGAACGATGAAGTGCATAGCAAGGATGCTGGCCGGGCTGTTTGCCGTCGTCAGCGCACACGAAGCCATGGCAGCCACCCTGCCGCAAACAACTGTGGAAGGCCTGCACTGGCGCATCGCACCGGCCGCTGATTTCAGCGACAACGCCACGGTAGCCGCGCGGCGGAAAGAGCAGATTCTGGTGTGGGACAACGGCAAGGACACCCGCGTCGCCGGTGAAGTGCTGCTGCTGGTCGATGCCTCTTACGATAGCGTCCAGCCCATCGTGCAGCGGGCATTGAGTCCGTTTGGCACGTTCACCGCGGAAGCCGAGAAGGGTCCCCTCGCTTACTTGCCTGAAGGCTGGGATCAGGTGCTGCTGTCACGCCGCCCGGATCTGCGCGACGCCTTGGTGAATCGCTTCACGTTACCTCGTCTGCAATTGGCGGTATCGCAAGGAGTCATCACGACGGAAGAGATGACGCGACGGCTCGCACAGGAACGTGCCCGCGTGGATTCCGTGCCGCAGAACCGCATGACCCTCGACGACTTCCACGTCACCTACGCCAGTTGGTACGCCACGCAGAAGCGCAGCCGCGTACTCTCCGACAAACACGACAGCACGCTGACCGTTAGGCTCTTCGATGTCACGGCGATATTCGGGCACCCAGCCACCGTGGTGGATATTTCTCGCGACGACAATTATCCCAATCCAAATGCCGGCCTGTTCAAGCAGCTGGCCAACTTCAACGTGCTGAGTTCACCACCGGCCCGTGTCGTCAGCGACGGCGTCGTGCCCGCGCCGGTTTTCGTAGCCGTGCGTGATGCCCTGGCGAGTCTTTCCAACACCATGGAGATCGCGAGCACACCGCTGGCATGGGTGAAACCCGTCGAGCCATCCAACGCCGCACCACCTCTGGTACTACGCGCCCCGACCACCGACGGCCCGATCATCAAGGCACAGGCGATACGTTGGGACACACTGGTTACCGGCCCACGCTCGCTGCTCTATCCCCACGATCTGCTGACGCTACCCGATGGCGACCTGCTCGTGAGCGCACAAGTGTCCGACGACACCGGCTGGTGGCAGCACGTATGGCGTTTTCACGAGGCAAACGGCGAATGGAATGTCGAGAACGTCTGGCGTGGCTCCGCGGGGACAAGCCGTCTCTCACTCAGCACCGACGGACGCACGGCCTGGTTCGACGGCTCCGTTGAAAGCAACACACCCAGCGCACTGATCGCCTATGACATCGACGCGCATCGCGTCATCCGCCATGCGGTGAACTGGAGCGGCATCGAGCGCAGCGATCTGCAGAACCCTCGCTGGGAACTGGCGGGCGATCAACTGCCCACCTTTTTCCGCCATGACTACGACAGCCTTTTCGGTGGCACAGGCGACGACAAGAACAAACTCGGGCGTGAGTACTTCACCGTCATGCGACCGGACGCGGCGCCACCGTCCACCGACGATACGTGGCCCTTCCACACTGCCTTTGCGTCGGCACGCCAGTCGATGATGAGTGTGCGCATGAAGGGCAACACGTTGATCTGGCCAGTCCGCTGGCGCGACGCCAAGGTTTTCTGGGTGGAGGATCAACCGGGCCTTGCCGAGCTCGATGCATCGACGGGTCGCGTGCTGCGCGCACTGGCACTGCCGCAGCGTTTCGGTACACCCGACCCTCAAGACGCCACCGGCGCCGCCCAATGGGTACCCACGCCCCTGGGCTCCCCTGAAGCCGGCTGGATCGCTACCGGCTTCGTCCTGACACCGGACGATGACAGTCAGCTGCCGTCGTCCATGCGCGGCGCCGTGGCGCATCATGGCCGCATCGTCGGCATGCATGTTGTCGACCTCAAAGATGGCCACGTGCTGTCCGCGATGCTCGGCCCCATGGATCTACTAGCTGCGGCGGCGCGGTCTGCCCACGGACGGTACCTGGTGCTCGGCTCCAACGGCGCCATGCATAGCGGTCCCCGCCTTGCTTTGTGGGATATAGCGCAGGCACGGACACCCGATCAGCTCGATGCATCGCCCTCGAAAAGCGATGTGCACGCCTTGGCGTTCTCGTGGCAAGGAGGCGACGTCTGGGCCTTGGGCGATCGTGAGCTCTTTCGATGGCATCTACCCGATGCACTGCACGATGCCGCGTCGCCCGACAGCGCCCCAGACCAGTCGCATCCCTGAGATAAACCGCCTGACGCCAGCCACCCCGGGAATATCGACCTTTCTCTCTCGCTGAACCGCGTTTTCACGTAGTCACGATATAGGTGACAAGCGCCACGGAAACGCAGCATAGCCGCCACAGAACCGTCGCGGTGGAATCACAGAGGAGTCATGCGCCGCGGGCAGCCTATGCAGCATCTGTCGAAGAAGATTGTCCGACCCCATGCTGGCGCAATACGTCCACCCGTCGAAATCCGGCCTGTTCCGCATCATCCGTCATGGCCGCCAGTGGCGCGCGCTATGCGAAGAACAGGAGATCGGCCGCCACGAAACCGCCGAAGCCGCCCTGATCGCCACACGCATGGCTTGCCCACAGGCACGCCTGCCGGGCGAACTGGCGCAATGGCGCTTTATCCCGGAACTCGCCTTGGCACATTCGCGGGTGTCAGCCGAAGGAAGGGATTGGCGGCTGGCGGGCTAAGCCCCCTGCGCTCACCCCAAGAAGGGCGCAAAAGTAGCGCGATCACTCCTGCGCGTTGATCACTGCCAGAAAGTCCTGGCCGTAGCGCTTCAGCTTGGCCTCGCCCACGCCACTGATCGACGCCAGTTCCGCCTCGTTCGAAGGCAAGGCGCGCAGCATCGCCAGCAAGGTTGCGTCGTGGAAGATCACGTACGGCGGCACGCCATGCTGCCTCGCCAACTGTATACGCAGCTTTTTCAGTTCGTCCCACAGCGGCTGTTCGTAAGCCTCCACGCCAAGGCTGCTACCGGTGACTACCTTGCTGTCCCGGCGCTTGCGTGACGCCCTTGCGGGCGCGGCGTCCTCGCGCAGCCGGACCTCGCGATTGCCCACCAGCACGTCGCGGCTCGTCTTGGTCAGACGCAGCGTGCCGAAACCTTCGGCATCCGCTTCCAGCAAGCCCATGGCCAGCAACTGCCGGAATACCGAGCGCCATTGCTTTTCGTCCATATCGGCGCCGATGCCGAAGGTGGACAGACGGTCATGCCCCAGATCACTCATGCGGCTGCTGTCGTCGCCGCGAAGAATGTCAATGACATGCCCTGAACCGAAGCGCTGCCCGCTGCGATACACGGCGGAAAGCGCTTTCTGCGCCGGCACGGTGGCGTTCCAAGTCTTGGGCGGTTCGACGCAGTTGTCACATCGACCGCACGGCCCGTGAAACGACTCGCCAAACGCAGCGAGCAAGAGTTCACGGCGGCATTGCGTGGTCTCCGCATACGCCAACAGCGCTTCCAGCTTTTGCCGCTCGACACGTTTGCGCTCGTCCGCCGATTCGGACTGCGCAATCATCTGGCTCATCGTCACTACATCGGACAGGCCATAGATCATCCAGGCATCGGCAGGCAGGCCATCTCGGCCCGCACGCCCCGTTTCCTGGTAATAGCCCTCCATGCTGCGGGGCAGATCCAAATGCGCCACGAACCGCACATCAGGCTTGTCGATACCCATGCCGAACGCCACCGTGGCCACCATCACCACGCCGTCTTCGCGCAGGAAGCGTCGCTGGTTGGCATGGCGCGTCGCTGCATCAAGACCGGCGTGATACGGCAACGCCTCGATGCCGGCTTCTGCCAGCCACGTGGCGGTCTCGTCCACCTTCCGTCGACTCAGCGCGTAAACGATGCCCGTGTCGCCCCGATGTCGCTCAAGAAACTCCATCAGCTGACGGCGCGCGTTGTGGCGCTGCCCGACCTGATAGCGAATATTCGGCCGATCAAAGCTTGAAACAAACTGGCGCGCGTTCTGCAGCGCCAAGCGCTCCACAATTTCGTCGCGCGTGCGCTCGTCCGCTGTCGCCGTCAACGCGATGCGAGGCACCTGCGGAAAGCGCTGATGCAGCACGGCCAGCTCGCGATATTCAGGCCGGAAGTCGTGTCCCCATTGGGACACGCAGTGCGCTTCGTCGATCGCGAACAGCGCGACTTCCGTGCGTTCGAGCAAGCCCAGGAAACGCGAAGTGAGCAGTCGCTCCGGGGCGACATAGAGCAGGTTCAGTTCACCCTCGAGCAGGCGACGCTCGACTTCCCTCTGGTCCTCCGCACTCAGGCTCGAGTTGAGATAGGCCGCGGCGACGCCCGCTTCGCGCAACGCGTCGACCTGATCCTGCATCAGCGCAATCAAGGGTGACACCACAATGCCCGTGCCCTGCCGTACCAGGGCGGGAATCTGGTAGCAGAGCGACTTGCCGCCACCCGTGGGCATGAGCACCAGCGCGTCCCCGCCCTCGATCAACTGATCGACGACGGCCTGCTGCTGACCGCGGAATTGGGTGTAACCAAAAACGCTGTGGAGAATGTCTAGGGGGGAGGAAAGCATCGGTGAATGCTAGCAAATGTCCCTTGTCGCCAAGTGACCCGCATCGGATACGTCGCCCAGCCCGAAGTTCTCAACCCGAGCGAGTTCATAACATCCACAAAGCGGGTGTCGACCCGCGCCTCCCTCAGCCCGGCATACCCCAGAGCGCGCGATCGAGGTCCGCGTCTAGCCCGAACGTGGCAAGCGGCACACGACCGTTCTTAACCTCGACACCTTCCGCTTTCAAACGCCGGCTTTGTTCTTTAAACCCCCGGCTTCCCGCAGGAAACGCGATCTGCCCGTTGGAGCGGATCACGCGAAACCACGGCAGCTCCATGCCTTCGGGCACTTCACCCAATGCCCGCCCGACCAGCCTGGCCCGCCCGGGCAAGCCTGCGCGCGCCGCAATGGCGCCGTAGCTGGCCACTCGGCCGCGTGGAATGGCGGCAATGGCCGCAAAAATGCGCACGTGTGCGTCGTTCATGGGTTTATCCATGATCTTCAACAGGCTCTTTACACTGGGTCGTGGCACAGTAGCGAGGCCGCAGTCGCCTGCCAAGGAGATCGCACCATGCATCATTTCGAAGCCGTGCGTTCCCATATCGGCAGCATGCACGCGCTGCGCCACAACGATCCCTATCTCATCAGTTTCGACCTGACCCTGCCGCATGACCGGCACCAGGGCATCTATCTCGCGGAGCTCGAAGACGAGTCTGGGCGGCGCTACTTGCGCATTTCCACGCCTGTGGGCCCGCTGGCGGGTGCGGATCCCCGACGCTGCCTGCGCTTCAACTGGGAACAGCGCAAAGGGTTTCTCGCCGTCGCCGATCTGGACGGCTCGCCGTATCTGCACCTGTGCGAGAACCGGCCCTATGAACTACTGGACGTCGCGGAGCTGAAGCGACTGATCGAAGAGCTGGGTGAACTGGGAGATCAGCTGGAGCGCATCGTCGCCGCGGGCGGCGACGCGCTGTAAATCCTCGCGACAGGAGCGCATCGAGCGCCCCTCCGCCAACGCTGGCTCAGAAAAGTGCAGCCAGCCGCACGAAGCCGTAGGCCAGCAGCGCAGTGATCGGCAGCGTGAGGATCCACGCCCACACCATGCGCTCCACCACGGACCAACGGATGGCATTCCAGCGCTTGGCCGCCCCCACACCCATGATCGACGCCGACACGTTGTGCGTGGTCGATACCGGGATACCGAAGTGCGTCGCCAGAAGAATGACGGTGGCTGAGCTGGTTTCAGCCGCGAACCCGTTGATCGGATGCAGCTTCACCATGTTGTGACCCAAGGTCTTGATGATGCGCCAGCCGCCGCCCGCGGTACCCGCAGCCATCGTCAATGCGCATACCACAGCCACCCACATCGGCACATCGAACCCGCCTGTTGCCGTGCCCTGAATACGCAGGAAGCCCAACCAATCGGGAATGCCTTCGAACTGCCCGGCGGCGGTAGCGCCGGCCAATGCCAGGGCGATGATGCCCATGCTCTTCTGACCGTCATTGGAGCCATGCGCCAGACCCATCGCACCCGCCGACAGAATCTGCGCCTTGCCGAAGAAGCTGTTCACGAAAGGCGTGCGGCCAAAGCGGCGCAAAAACCCATGGCGACTCGCGAACCAGCTCAGCAACGCGTAGAGCAAACCCATCACCGTAAAACCGATGACAAAGCCGCCCAGCGGAGAAATAACCATCGGCACAATCACCTTTGGAATGACGCCCGAGCCATTCCACCAATGATCGCCGCCTTGGGACCAGATCACCGAAGCAAAGTTGTCTCCGGACGCCGCAATAGCCGCGCCCACCAGCGCACCGATCAGGGCATGACTGGAGCTGGACGGCAGGCCGCGCCACCACGTAATGAGGTTCCACGCGGTTGCTGCAAGCAAGGCGCAAATCAGCAACTTGGGGCCTGCATCAACCACGTGGCTGTTGAGCAAACCAGCCGCGATGGTCTTGGCGACCGCCGTACCCCAGAGCGCACCGATCAGATTGGTGATCGCCGCCATCATCACCGCCTGCCCAGGTGTCAGCACCTTGGTCGCCACCACCGTGGCAATGGAGTTGGCGGTGTCGTGGAAGCCATTGATGTAGGTAAATGCCAGCGCGATCAGCACCACCGCAATGGCGAGGCCGATACTCATACGCGCACCTCGGCAACGGCCCGGAACGACGCCGGGCGGCACGAAAGGGAGAACATCATCGTGCCGGCCTCAGGAGTTCTTCAGGACGATCGAATAGACGGTATTACCGACGTCGCGGCACTTGTCGATGGCCTTTTCGAGCAGTTCGAACAGATCCTTCGCCAGCATGGCACGCATGGCATCGCCACCTTCGACGTAGAGCGTGCGATACGGCGAGAGCAGCATGCGGTCACCTTCCGACTCCAGTGTCTGCAGGCGATCCTGTAGCTTCTTCACCGGGTCGATACGCAGGCCACGGCGCAGTTCGCCGATCATCTCCGAGACCACCGCCGTGGCGCGCTCCAGCACCAGCGCACGGGCGCCGAAGTCCACGCCGCTCATGCGGTCCGCGACGATCTCGTAGCGCTCGGCGAATTTCTCGATGGTTTTGGGGATCTTGTAGAGCGCGGAGTTGAGCGCCTCGATGTCCTCGCGATCGAGCGCGGTGACGAACGTGTTCACCAGCTCCTCGCTGATCTGCCCCGCCAGCGCCTTCTCCCTGGCACGCGCAGCGGCAAAGGCGGCCATCACAGGAGCGTGATCCTTGCGCGTCACCAGGTCGTGTAGCGCCTTGGCGCTTTCCTGCGCTGCTTCGGCGCTCTGCTCGAGCAGGCCATAGAACTTGTCGCCTTTGCCGAAAATCGTTTGCAATGAAAACATGCGGTTATTGCCTGGGGTGCGGGGCGGAAAATGACGCGTATGTTACAGGAGGCCCCTGCCGCGCCGCATCAAGGCCTCGAACCCGCCCTTGCAGGCGTCTCTCGGACCCCTAGGGGCTGTCACGAACCTGGCCCGGCTTAGGCCTTACACTGCGTCTCATGTCCATTCGCGACCTTACTCCCGGCCGGCGGCCACGATGCTGACCGAAATCGCCACCGTCGTCCTGCTGTCCCTGTGCAACGGCTTCTTCGCACTGTCGGAGATGGCCCTGGTTGCCTCACGCAAGACGCGCCTGAAGCAGATGGCCCGAAGCGACAGCCGCCGGGCCCGCATGGCCCTGCGCAATGCCGAGGCACCCGAGCGCTTCCTGTCCACGGTGCAGGTGGGCATGACCCTGGTGATCCTGGTCACCGGCGCCCTGGCTGGCGATGCGTTGGGCGACCACATCGCCACGGCCATCCATGGGGGCCAGGCGGCCTGGATGGAGCCCTACGCCAAAGTCATCGGCCTGGTGCTCGGTTTTGGGTTGATCTCCTTTATCCAGATCGTGATCGGCGAACTGGTACCCAAGCGACTCGCACTCTCCGCGCCGGAACTGATCTCCGGCTACGTGTCGATGCCGATGATGGTGCTGTCGCGCATCGCAGCCCCGTTCGTATGGCTGCTCAACGCCGCCAGCGGCATCCTGCTGCGGATGCTCAACGTCAAAGGACGCGGCAGCGACGTGGCGACGGAAGAGGAAATCCGGCTGCTGGTTGCAGAAAGCGCCGAACACGGCGTACTGGATCGCGACGAGCACAACATGGTCAATCGCGTGCTGCGATTGGGTGATCGCGCGGTGGATAGCGTGATGACGCCACGCACGCGCATCGTGTGGCTGGACGCTGCGGCTCCGCTCGAAGAGAACGCAGAGATCCTGCGCACGACACCGTATTCCCGTTACCCCGTCTATCGCCAGGACGAAAGCGATATTCCCGGCGTGGTGGAGGTGAAGCGCTTGCTGCGCGGCTTCGCCGAAGGGAAGCCGGACATCTTCGGGCAGCTGTCCAAACCGCTGTACGTGCCTGCCACGGCACGCGCGCTCGACCTGCTGGAAGAGTTCCGCGACGCGGAAACCCAACTCGCGCTGGTTGTCGACGAGTACGGTGATGTCGTCGGCCTGGTGACACTCAACGACCTGCTCGCCGCCATCGTGGGTGCCACGCAGTTGGGTAGCAATGACAAGACGGAAAGATCGTTGATCACGCCCCGCGACGACGGCAGCTGGCTGATCGACGGCTCACTGTCGACCGACGACCTGCGCGAGCTGCTCAAGGTCGATGCCCTGCCCGGCGAGGAAGAGCACGAATACCGCACCGCTGCCGGCATGGTGATGGCGGTACTGGGGCACATCCCCCAGACCGGCGAGACCTTCGATTGGCGCGGCTTTCGGGTAGAAGTCGTGGACCTGGACGGCGCACGCATCGACAAGCTGCTGATCACGCCACTGCCGAACATCGACGTGGACGAAGACGGGTTCTGACGGCTGGCGGAATGTTTCGCGCCGACCGCCTGCGACGCGTTACTCGCCCTTGGACGATTTGTCCTTGCCGCTGGCGATCTGCGCCATGCGCTGCGCGTCAGCGAAGATGCCATGCATCACGCGCAGTTCGCGCTCATCGGGCTGCGCACGCTGGAACAGTTTGCGCAGGCGCAACATGATGGTGGTCGGTGCACGGCCCTTGTGGAAATCGATGTCATCCAGCATCTGCGCCAGATGCTCGAAGAAGCGCTCCATCTGCGCCGCATCAGCCGGTGGCTCGGCATCGGCACGCGTCGGCGCGGCGACATCGCCCAGCGAGGCCACGCGCAGCTCGTAAGCCATCACCTGCACGGCCTGCGAGAGATTGAGCGAACTGAAATCATCCACGCTGGGAATGCGCACCATGGCGTGACAGCGGGCCAGCTCCTCGTTCTCCAGCCCCGTGCGTTCGTTGCCGAACACCAGCGCCACCTGCTCACCACGCGCGGCGGCAGCCAACGCGCGGGTGGCCGCCTCGCGCGGGGTGATCTCCTCCAGGTCCACGCCCCGGCGCCGGGCCGAAAGCCCCAGTGCCAGGCTGGTGCCCGCCAGCGCGTCGACCAGGCCTTCCGTCACCATGGCGTTGGCGAGTACGTCGTCGGCGCCGGCGGCAAGGGCCGAAGCCTCCTGGTCCGGGAAACGGTGCGGCGCGACCAGCGCCATCCGGTCAAAACCCATGGTGCGGATGGCGCGGGCCGCGCTTCCGATATTGCCGGGGTGCGAGGTGCGCACCAGCACGTAGCGGATGCGGGCGGCGAGATCGGATTCAGCGCTCATTGGGGACCGGGAAATTCGTGCAAATGGGCGCAAAGCTTGGAAACGTCTGGCCCTCCTGTCAAACCCGCCTCGTCCCGGACCCGCCTGGCTGGCCTGACCCTGCCCGCGGTCTCTGCTAGACTTTGCCGCCGAAACCCCGTTCTTTTGAAAGCCGAAGCCATGCCAAGACCCGCCGTCAACGTCGCGGTGCGCGCCGCGCGCTCCGCAGGAAACATCATCCTGCGCTACATGAATCGCATCGACGGACTCAACGTCGTCGAAAAGCAACGCATGGACTTCGCCTCGGAAGTCGACCGCCTGGCCGAAGCCGAGATCATCAAGGAACTCAAGCGCGCCTATCCGACGCACGGCTTCCTCGCTGAGGAAGGCGGCGCTATCGGCAAGGGTCCGCTGACCTGGGTGATCGATCCGCTCGATGGCACGCACAACTACCTGCGCGGCATCCCGCATTTCTGCGTTTCCATCGCCCTGCTCGACAAGGGTGAGCCGGTGTACGCGGTGGTGTTCGATCCGCTGCGCGATGAGCTGTTCACTGCCAGCAAGGGTGACGGCGCCTACCTCAACGACCGACGCATCCGCGTAGGCAAGCGCGAGAACCTGGGCGGCGCCATGATCGCCACCGGCTTCCCGTACCGTCAGCGTTCGCACCTGGACGCCCAGCTCGATATGACACGCGCCCTGCTTGGCCAGGCCGAGGACATCCGTCGCTCCGGCTCCGCGGCCCTGGACCTGGCTTACGTGGCCGCCAACCGCTACGACGGTTTCTTCGAGATCGGCCTGAAGCCGTGGGACATGGCCGCTGGCGTTCTGCTGGTGCGTGAGGCGGGTGGTCGTTACTGCGATTTCGCTGGTCGCGACGGCATCCCGGAAAGCGGCAATATCGTTGCCGGCAACCTCAACGTGGCGCAGGCGATGGTCGATGCGATCGGCGCCAATGCCACGCCGCGGTTGTTGATGGCCTGAAGAAATACGGGCCGTTCACGAAAAAAGGCGCCCTTGGGGCGCCTTTTTTATGGCTGCACCGTTAGAAGCGGCGTCAGGCGCCCGGTTCGGTGTCGCGCAGGAACTCACGCAGGAATGGCACCGTGATGCGTCGCTTCGCCGCCAGTGAGGCCTGATCCAAGCGATCCAACAGGTCGAGCAGCGCACCAAGGTCGCGTGCGTAGCGATTGAACAGCCAGTCCAGCACCGTGTCGTCCAACTCGATACCGCGAGTGGTTGCCTCTTTGCGCAGCACTGCACGGCGCTCGGCATCGTCCAGCGGCTTGAGCAACACCTGCTGCAAAGCCCCAAGACGCGAGCGCAGGTCGGGCAGACCAAGACCCAATTGGGTCGGCAACGCTTCAGCGGCAAACAGCAGCGCTGCACCTTCCGCCTTGGCCCGGTTGTAGACGTCGAACAAGGCGTGCTCGGCCTCACGATCGCCGGCAATGGCGCCGAGGTCGTCCAGTGCAAGGAACTCACTACCCGCCACGCCACGGATGGCCGCCGCCTTGTCGCCAATACTTGCCAAAGGCAGATACTGCACCGTGCGACCACCCTGGATAGCCGCCTGACAGGCCGCCACCAGCAAATGGCTCTTGCCGCTGCCGGCAGGACCGGCCAGATACAGCCACGGCGTGCCCGGCACGTACGCAACCTGCTCCACGGCAGTCAGCGTCACAACGTTGCTACCGGGGTGGAAGTCTTCGAAACGCTGGCGGCGGGGCCAGCGCAAAACGAGCGGCAACTGCGGAATCATGGAGGGGGTACTGCGTCCTTCTTGCTGCCTTCTTGATCGACGGTTGTCCGGGTTTTCACCTCTCCGGCCGAGGTCTCAACCACCACATCCACTTCGGTGAGCAAGGGATCGCCCTCGCCCTCCTCTCTATACAAATCGCTCTGCCGGTAACGCTCTGCCAGATAACGCAGCAGCACCAGGATTACGGACGCGGCCGGCAACGCCAACAGCACGCCCAGGAACCCGAACAGGTAACCCCCTGCCAGCACTGCGAAAATCACCGCCACAGGATGTAAGCCGATCTTGTCGCCCACCAGTTGGGGTACCAGCACGTAGCCTTCCAGCAACTGGCCAGCAGTGAAGATGCCCACCACGATCAGCACGTGGGTCCAATCACCGTACTGCACCATCGCGGCGATCAGTGCGGAGCCAAAGCCCACGATAAAGCCCAGATACGGCACAAAACTGAGCAAGCCGGCGATCATACCGATCAGCGGGCCCACCGACAGCCCCATCAGCGTCAAGGCCCCACCGTAGAAGACGCCCAGCGCCAGCATCACCAGCAGTTGGCCACGTACGAACGCGCCCAGCACGTTGTCCGACTCGCGCGCCAGATGAGCGATGGTGGGCTCGATGGAGCGCGGCAGCATGCTGTCGACCCAGGCCACCAGACGGTCCCAATCGCGCAGCAGGTAGAACGCCACTACGGGGATCAGCACCACGTTGGTCAGCCACATCACCACGCCGACACTGGAGCGGGAGATCTTGCCCAACAGCACGGACGCGGCATTGCCGATCGAACCCAGGTGGTCCTTGATCTGCTGCACCAGCCGATCGGTGTCGAATGCGTTCGGATCCAGATGCAGCTTGGCCTGCAGCCACGGCAGCGCCGTAGTCCGGGCCCAGTCGACGTAATGCGGGATGTTCAGCACCAGATTCTCGATCTGGCGGGAAATCAGCGGAATCAGCAGCAATAGCGCGCCGATCGTCAACAGCAGCAGCACGATGAAGACGATGCTCACCGCCAGCGTGCGCCCCATGCCAAATCGCTGCAGACGATCGGCCAGCGGGTCACCCAGATAGGCGAGCATGGCGGCAAAGGCAAACGGCATCAGCACCGGTGCGAGCAGCCAGAACACATAAAAAATAGCCGCGGTAATGGCGAGCATCTGCCAACGGCGGGAGCTGTCTGCTGTCATCGACATGGCTCATCCCATGAGGTCGGAAACAAAGGCCATGTGCCGGAACGGACCGGCACACGGATGACACATCGTTCGCGGCGCGCGATCAGCGGACCCAGCGCAAGCTGGCGTCAGCGTCGCTGTGCGAATCGCCACGAAGCAGACGTCCACCTGCCGCAAGGCTGTTCGCCAGCGCATCCATTGGCAAACCGGCCTTGATCGCGAACAGCATGCCATCACCCTGGGCGCTCAATGTGGTGACCTGGCGGACGTTCGGATCGTCGCGAAGCACGGCCACGAGGTTGGCGTAATCCATGGCCGAATTGACTTGGGATACCCAGAGCTTGCCGTCGACCGTGGCCGAACCGATCACGTTCAACTGCTTGCCGAGTCGGTCGACCAGCCCATTACCCGCATCGGTCTGCACGGCAGCGGCATTGGCGCCCTGTGTGGTCCACTTCTGCTGCGGGCCGCCGGATACCAGCGCCCAGTCAGCTGCATTGCCATGCATCTGGCCGAGCAGTATCAGGCCGGTCTTGTACTGGCGAGCCAACGCTGCAACCTGATCGGGCTCCGCGCTGGTCAGGTTCGGGGTGTCCCCGGTCTTCGCGGGATCGGCCAACACCGTGCTGTAGCCCTTGGCCGCCAGCGTCTGCGTGAGGGTGGCCAAGGCATCGTGCGTAAGCACGCTGCCGTCCTCGTCGCGCACCACCAGCAGCACCGGCGGACGCGAACCGCTGCTGGCTACGCCCATCTGAGCCACCGCGCGCTGCACGGCGGCCTGGTCGAAGGTCACCTGCAGGGCCATGCCCGTGGCGGCCCGCTGGTACTGATACTGCTGGACGATACCGGACGCACCCTTGAGCACGTCGGCATAGCCGGGCTTGCTGCTGAGGTCCTGTCCACCCGACGTACGGGCCAGCACCTGGGCCAGGGCGTCGCCAAAGGCGGCGTTGCGGGCCGTGTCACTGGTATCCGCCACAGAAACGACCACGGTATAGGGCGACACCTGCCCCTGCGCGTGCACGGACAACAGCGGAGCGAGGCCCAGCAAGAAACAGACGAGCAGCAGGCGGGACAGACGCATGGGGAGCGATATCCGGTGGGGAACGCAGGAAGTCTGCCCAATCCGCCCGGCAGCGTCCATCGAAGACGTCCCGGTTCAGGGTCCGGGCTCGGGAAAGTGGTCACCTACACTGCTACAATCCGATGTTTCCCAACGCCGGGTTACCCCCATGTCCGACGCCCTCACCTACCGCGCCGCTGGCGTCGATATCGACGCAGGCAACGCCGTGGTCGAACGCATCAAGCCACTGGTCAAGCGCACGTCCCGCCCCGAAGTCATGGGTGGCCTGGGCGGTTTTGGCGGCCTGTTCGACCTGTCCGGCAAGTACAAGGAGCCGGTACTGGTTTCGGGTACTGATGGCGTGGGCACCAAGCTGAAGCTCGCCCAGCAGTTGGGTCGCCACGACACCATCGGCATCGACCTCGTGGGCATGTGCGTCAACGATGTGCTGGTGCAAGGCGCTGAGCCGCTGTTCTTCCTCGATTATTTCGCGACCGGCAAGCTGGACGTGGACACCACCGTGGCCGTGGTCGGCGGCATCGCCAAGGGCTGCGAACTGGCTGGCTGCGCACTGATCGGCGGCGAGACTGCGGAAATGCCGGACATGTACCCGCCGGGCGAATACGACCTGGGCGGCTTTACGGTTGGCGCGGTGGAGAAATCGCAGCTGCTCAGCGGCGAGAAGATCGTCGCCGGTGACGTGATCCTGGGCGTGGCCTCCTCCGGCCCGCATTCCAACGGCTACTCGCTGATCCGCAAGATCCTCGAGCGCGCCGGTAGCCCGCTGGACCTCGACATCGGCGGCGTCACGCTGGCCGATGCCCTGATGGCGCCCACCACCATCTATGTGAAGCCGATGCTCGACCTGCTGAAGAATCAGCCGGTGCATGGCATGGCGCACATCACCGGTGGTGGTCTGAAGGAAAACATCATTCGCGTGGTACCGGAAAACCTCGGTATCACCATCGACGCTTCCGCCATCGTGCTGCCGCCGGTGTTCGAGTGGCTGATGCGCGAAGGCAACGTGGCGCGTGAGGAAATGTGGCGCACGTTCAATTGCGGCGTGGGCTTCACGGTCATCCTGCCGCGCGACGCCGTGACCGATGCCAGCGCCCTGCTTGCCAAGCATGGCCTGAAGAGCTCGGTGGTCGGCGAGATCGTGCCGGCGCAGGGCGACGAGCGCGTCCACATCGGCTAAGCCTGTGACAACCCAGCGTCTTCGCGTGGCCGTGCTCGCCTCCGGGCGCGGCAGCAATCTGCAAGCCCTGATCGCCGCGCGCGACGCAGGACAACTGCCCATCGACTTCGTCATGGTGGGCAGCGACAAGGCCCAGGCCGGCGCACTGCAATTGGCGAAGGACGCGGGCATTCCCACGTTTACGCTGGACCCCAAGGCCTTCGCCAAACGCCGCGATTTTGACTTCGAACTGTTTCGCCAACTCGATGCCAGTGGCGCGCAGGTTCTCGTGCTTGCGGGTTTCATGCGCATTATCGATGGCGAAGCACTGGCACCCTGGGTCGGACGGATGATCAACATCCATCCATCCTTGCTGCCGAAGTATCGCGGCCTGCACACTCATCGACGCGCACTTGAGGCCGGCGATGCCGAACACGGCGCCAGCGTGCATTACGTAACGGCCGAACTCGACGGTGGCCCGGTGATTGCGCAGGCGCGTATCGCGATCCAGCCGGGCGATGACGAGCATCAACTCGCCCAGCGTCTGCTCGCCTACGAACATCAGTTATTGCCCGCCGTACTGACGCTTATGGCCGAGCAGCGCCTGGACCTGATTGCGCCGGATCGCGTAGCGCTCGACGGCGCGTTAATCAGTGCGCCGCTGCAACTGCGTAACGGCGCATTGGTTGACTGAGCGTCCGATGCGTCTCTACAAGTCGTTCAGGATGAACACGTAGACTTTGGTCCCCATGACCGCACCCAACTCCTTCCGCATGTTCGCCGCCGGCCTTGCGCTGGCGCTCTCCACCACGGCCGCCTTCGCCGCCGCGCCCGCACCGACTCCGTTCACGGCGACCTACCAGGTATCGCAGGGTGGGCAGGTCATCGGCGAAGCAGTGATCACGCTCAAGTCCACGGGCAACAACCAGTGGGTCTACAGCAACCAGACGAAGGGCACCGCAGGCATCGCCGCCGCCCTGGGCGCTAATTCCTCGGAGACCACCAAGTTCCGCTGGAACAACGAGGCCCCTGAAACCATCAGCTACGACTACAACATGGACGCAGGCTTCAAGAAGAAGCAGCGCCATACCGAGGTCAACTGGACCGGCGGTCAGGTCACAGTGGATGAAGGCAAGGGTCCGATGACGTACCCAAGCGCGCCGGGCATGGTCGACCGCAACACCACGCCGTATGCCATTGGCCTGGCACTGCGCACGGGCAAGCAGTCCGTGGCATTGCCTGTCGCGGTGAAGCGCAATGTGGAAACACAAGAGTTCAAGGTGACGGGCAAAGACACCGTCAAGGTACCTGCCGGCAGCTTCCAGACGGAGCGCGTAGTCCGC
>NZ_JAELTQ010000115.1 GCF_016428905.1 Dyella sp. ASV24
AGATGTGTATAAGAGACAGGCCCTGCGCCGCGCACTGCCGGCTGGCGGCCGGGCAAGCGCAACGTGAGGTACTTGGCATATGAAAGCAGACTCTTAGCCGCCATAGAGCGTGCCGGTGTTCACCACCGGTTGCGTCGCACGATCCCCGCACAACACCACCAAAAGATTGCTCACCATGGCGGCTCTGCGCTCTTCGTCCAGTTCCACGACGCCCTGTGATTTGAGCCGGTCCAGCGCCATGGCCACCATGCCCACGGCGCCTTCGACGATGCGCTCGCGGGCGGCGACAATCGCATTGGCCTGCTGGCGTTGCAGCATGGCCTGGGCGATTTCCTGCGCGTAAGCGAGATGGCTGATGCGCGCCTCGATAACGCGTACGCCAGCCTTGTCCAGCCGTGCCTGAATTTCGTCCCGCAGATGGTTGTTGATCACTTCGCCATGGCTGCGCAGGGCGGGCTTGCCGTCGTCGTGCGCATCGTAGGGATAGTTCTGCGCCATCTGGCGCAACGCCGACTCGCTCTGGATGGTCGCGAAATTCTCGTAATCGTCCACGCAGAACACGGCTTCGGCGGTGTCGACGACCTGCCACACCACGACGGCGGCGATTTCGATGGGGTTGCCGTCGCTGTCGTTGACCTTGAGCTTGCTGCTTTCGAAGTTGCGCACACGCAGCGAGACACGGCGGCGGGTACAGAACGGGTTGGTCCAGCGCAGACCTTCCTCGCGCACGGTGCCGTGGTATTTGCCGAACAGCTGCAGTACCTGGCCCTCGTTGGGGGCGACCTGGAAGAAGCCCTTGGTCATGAACACCGTGACGACGTGAATGGCGACACCCAGCGCGCCAATCAACATGTGTTGAGTGAGGAGGGCATAGCCCTCGCAGGCCAGGCCGAGCAGAGCGAGAAGGATCACAACGGCGACCGTCGGAATGCCAGCGGTCGAAAAGCCTTGCTGTTCGTTCATGGTGGGTCCTCCCAGGATGAGAAAATTAGATATCAATTTGATATCTAATTTCAAAGGAGGGTGTCAGTCTCGGGTAGCTACGGCGCCGCGCAGTACCGAGGGGGCCAATTCCTGGGCCGGGGCGACCTGGGCGATACGCATCTGACCGAACAGATTGGATAGGTTGGCAAAGTGCCAGGGATCACCGTCGCCCGTGTCCAGCGCGATATGGGCGCTATCGAATTGACCAAGCGCGGCGTCGAAGCTTTGCCAGCGGCCGTCGACCCAGGCCTGCACCCACGCATGCGGAACGAACACCCGCGAACTGCCAGCGTAGTGGTCGGCGTAGACCATGCCGGTCACCACCCGCGCGGGGATGCCCCGCGCCCGTGCCAGGGCTGCCAACAGCACCGCGTAGCCTTTGCAGTCGCCCTGACGGGTGCGTACTACCTCCAGTGCGGAGGCATAGCCACCGCTGCCACGGTGGCCTGCGAGGTAGCTGCTGGTGAAGTTGCGCAGGCGGTTCATGGTCTGCAGGTCGTCGCTGGTGCCTTGGGCGGCGTTGGACGCCAGTGCGCGCAGTTCCGGCGCATCGGACTGCAGCCAGGCATTCGCCTGGGTGTCCTCTGCAGTCGGTCCCGGTTGTCCACCCGCGGTGGCGCTACCGACTTCCACCAGCCAATCACCATGCCCCAACGGGGCGACGCGCTGTTCGTCGGTGGCGATGACGGGGCGGGCATCGTCGTCTGTCGCGTGGATGACATAGCGCAGCACCTCTCGGCGCATCGACGCCGATACCGGCTCCGGCGAATCGACCATCGCCGCGCGGAGCATGTCGATGTCCTGCACGGGAGCCAGCGCACAGGCCTGGCTGCAGGCCACCATGTCCAGCTCATGGCCGAGCATCTGCAAGGACCCCTTGCGCGTCTCGCCACGCGTATTGATCCACAGATCCATGTACTGCGCGCCGCGTGGCGTTTGCAGCGTTTCGCGCTGATGGCTCAGCAATTCCTCGCCGTCTGGGAGCGCAATCCGCTCCTTGCCCAGCACCTCGATATCCACCGAGGCCACGCTACGGCTGGCCGGGTCGAAAAGATTCAACGTGTAGTGGCTGGTGTGATCGATCGCATTCGCCATGGCCTGCCGCTGGCCGTCGCTGAGCAGGGCGCCGGTAGGCCACGACTGGCTCGTCACCGTGGAAAGACCGGCCACGGTGGAGGTGACAACGTACTGGCCATCGGGCTGCCGACGGCCATCAACAATGTTGTTGGAGGTGGACAGAGTGCTTTTTGCGTAAAAGCCCAGTGGCTGGCCATCGAGGCTTTCTACGCTGCGCGTCAGTACCGCCATGGGCGTGGTTTTGCCGCTGCGCTCCAAGGCAATCTGCAGATCCTGCGTGGTGGTCATCACGTCGCCGTCGCGCGTACGGTCTATGCGCAGGTGGCCGATCTTGCGGCCGCCCAGGAGTACCGTCATCCACGTGGTATCTGTCGTGGCCGCGCTTTCCCGAGCCTGCGCAAGAACGCAGGGGGAGGGGCTCAGCGCGAACGCCATCGCTAGCGCGGCAAGCCACTTGCGCATAGGTCGCTCCGTGGGGACGGTGACAGCTGCAGTCAACGCCGGTCTGCGACGTTCGTCAATGGAATCTGCGTGATGACGGCATAACGTTTGGCGCGATTCGGCAAGCGCACGCTTACAATGGCGCTTTGCCACCCCCGGGGAGAAACCGATGAAGCCGTTTGGCACGCCTTATTCCGATCATGCGCTACGCGTGCTGCTGCTGGGGTCGGGCGAACTGGGGAAGGAAGTGGCGATCGAATTGCAGCGCTACGCCGTGGAGGTCATCGCGGTCGATCGCTACGCCGACGCACCCGCCATGCAGGTGGCGCATCGCAGCCATGTCATCGACATGCTGGATGGCGCCGCGCTGCGCGCCGTCATCGAGAAGGAAAAGCCCGATCTCGTCGTGCCGGAGATCGAGGCCATTCACACCCCGACGCTGGTCGAGCTGGAGAAGGGTGGCCTGCACGTCATTCCTACCGCGCGCGCTGCGTGGTTGACGATGGACCGTGAAGGTATCCGCCGCCTTGCCGCCGAAGAGCTGAAGCTGCCGACCTCGCGCTACCGCTTCTGCGACACCGAGGCCGAGTACCGCGAAGCGATTGCCTCGATCGGCCTGCCATTCGTCATCAAGCCGGTCATGAGCTCGTCCGGCAAGGGCCAGAGCGTGGTGCGTGAGGAAAGCGAGCTGCAGCACGCATGGGACTACGCGCAATCTGGCGGCCGCGCGGGCAAGGGGCGTGTGATCGTCGAAGGGTTTGTGGACTTCGATTACGAGATCACCCTGCTTACGGTGCGCCACAAGGACGGTGTCAGTTTCTGCGCACCCATCGGCCACCGCCAGGAAGACGGCGACTATCGCGAATCATGGCAGCCGCAGCCGATGAGTCCGGTAGCGCTAGCGGAAGCGCAGCGCCAGGCCGAAGCCATCACGGGTGCATTGGGCGGCTGGGGCGTGTTCGGCGTGGAGTTCTTCGTCAAGGGCGACAGCGTGATCTTCTCGGAAGTGAGCCCGCGCCCGCATGACACCGGCCTGGTCACGCTCGTGTCGCAAGACCTTTCGGAGTTCGCGCTGCATGCACGCGCCATCCTCGGCCTGCCGATCCCGGTGATCCGCCAGCAGGGGCCGTCCGCGTCGTGCGCGGTGCTGGTGGAAGGCGAGGGCGCGGCACCGCGCTACCACGGCGTGGCGGATGCGCTGAAGGAGCCGGACACGCAGCTGCGTATCTTCGGCAAGCCAACCGTGAAAGGCCGCCGTCGCATGGCGGTCACGCTGGCGCGCGATGAAAGCGTGGATGCTGCCAAGGCCAAAGCTATCCGGGCTGCGAAAGCACTTCACATTGAGCTTTAGTCCTGGCTTCTTCGCCCTGCTGGGGCGAGGATGGTACGAACCGGGCGCTCGCGGCATCGATGCGCGAACGTCCGGCTTCAACAGGTTTGCCGCAACAGATCATCACTGGAGGTAAGGATGGAGCCGTCGGGATTCGCGCATTGGCTGGTCGTTGTCGTCGAGACGTTTGCCGCCTTGTTTCTTTTGCTGCTGGCGTTGCTGGTGGTGGTGATCGCTGTGGTCTGGCTGGTGGACCGCAACCAGACCAGCAACTCGGTGCTGCGCAACTTCCCGGTCATCGGCCACTTTCGTTACTGGTTCCTGCACCTGGGTGAGTTCTTTCGCCAGTATCTGTACTCGAGTGATCGCGAAGAGCTGCCGTTCAATCGTGCGCAGCGCATGTGGGTGTATCGCGCGGCCAAGAACGTGGACAACACGAATGCGTTCGGCTCCACCCGCGATCTGCGTGGCGAAGGCGTGCCATTCTTCGTCAACGCTCCGTTTCCTGCGCTGGGCGACCGGCACGTCAAGCCGCGACCGGTCACGCTGGGGCCGTATTCGCGCGAGCCTTATCAGCACGCCGCGTTCTTCAATATTTCCGCGATGAGCTTTGGCGCGCTGTCCGCGCCGGCGGTGAGCGCCTTGTCGCGTGGCGCCAAGAAGGCCGGGATCTGGATGGATACCGGCGAGGGCGGTCTGGCGCCGTATCACCTGGAAGGTGGTTGCGACATCATCTTCGAGATTGGCACGGCCAAATACGGCGTGCGCACGCCGGACGGCAAGCTGGATGACACGAAACTGCTGGCCATTTGCGCCCATCCGCAGGTGAAGATGGTCAGCATCAAGCTGGGGCAGGGTGCCAAGCCCGGCATGGGCGGCCTGTTACCAGCGGCCAAGGTGACGCCGGAGATCGCAGAGATCCGCGGTATTCCCGTGGGTGAAGATTCGCAGAGCCCCAATCGCCACTTGGACATCGGCAACGTGCAGGAGCTGATGGATTCCATCCATCACATTCGCGAACTCACGGGCAAACCAGTCGGTTTCAAGGCGGTGTTCGGCGGCGTGGACTGGATCGCTGACCTGTGCGAAGAGGTGAAGAAGCGTGGCATCGAAAGCGCGCCAGACTTCATCATCGTCGACGGGTCAGAAGGCGGCACCGGCGCCGCGCCGCAAACCTTGATGGAGGGTGTGGGCCTGCCCTTGCACGAGGCGTTGCCCGCGCTGGTGGACCTGCTGGTAGTGAAGGGGCTGCGCGATCGCATCAAGGTGATCTGTTCGGGCAAATGCATCACCGCGTATGACGTGGCATGGGCGCTGTCGATTGGTGCGGATTTCGTCAATTCGGCGCGCGGCTTCATGTTGGCGCTGGGCTGCATCCAGTCCCTGCAATGCAACCGCAATACCTGTCCCACCGGCATCACTACGCAGAATCCCAAGTTGCAGCGCGGACTGGTGGTGGCGGACAAGAGCGAGCGCGTGGCGAACTACGCCACCAATGTCATGCACGAGGTCGGCATCATCGCGCACAGCTGCGGCGTTGAAGAGCCGCGCCAGCTCAGTCGCTCGCATTGCCGCGTGGTCGGTGACGACGGCCTCTCCGTGCCGCTGGTGAAGCTGTATCCGTATCCCGTCGTGCCGCGGGCACCCACGTTGCAGGACTGACCCGATAAAAAAAGCCGGCGATAAGCCGGCTTTTTTTGAACTTCGCAATGTCGCATGTAGCTGTTTTCGGTCACCGTGCCATCACGCGCGGGACGGCATCTTTCGGTAGTCATCCCCCTTCACGCGGCTCTGCTGGCTACATGACGTGGCCGGGTCGCCGCGTGTTATGACCCAAGGAGATTGCCGCATGATTCCCAAGACGATGAAAGCCGCCGTCGCGCATCATTTCGGTGAGCCACTGCGCATCGAGGAAGTGCCTGTGCCCGTACCGTCGCGCGGCGAAGTGCTGGTGAAAATCGTGTCCACCGGCGTCTGTCATACCGATGTGCATGCCGTGGATGGCGACTGGCCGGCGAAGCCGAATCCGCCTTTCATTCCCGGACATGAGGGCGTAGGTGTGGTGGCCGCGCTGGGCGAGGGCGTGGAAAACCTCAAGGTAGGTGATCCCGTGGGCATCGCTTGGTTGCATGACGCCTGTGGCCACTGCGAGTACTGCATCACCGGCTGGGAAACCTTGTGCGAAACGCAGCACGACAGCGGCTACAGCGTGGACGGTAGTTTCGCGGAGTACGCGATCGGCAATGCGGCGTACGTGGCACGCCTTCCGCATGACGTGGACTTCGCGCTGATGGCGCCTATCCTCTGTGCTGGAGTGACGACGTACAAAGGCATCCGCGAAACCGAGGCGCGACCCGGAGAGTGGCTGGCCATTTCCGGTATCGGCGGCTTGGGCCATCTGGCCATCCAATACGCCACGGCCATGGGCTTACAGGTGGTGGCGGTGGACGTTGCCGACGATAAGCTGGCGCTGGCGCGCGAGCTGGGTGCAGCAGCAACGGTTGATGCGCGTCAGCCAAAGGCCGTGGAAGAAGTGCTCGATGTCACGGGCGGTGGTGCGCATGGCGTGCTGGTCACGGCAGTATCGCCGCCTGCATTTTCACAAGCACTCGGTTTCACTCGTCGGCGCGGCACCATGAGCTTGGTAGGTCTGCCGCCTGGTGATTTCGCG
Source organism: Dyella sp. ASV24 (assembly GCF_016428905.1). Taxonomy (GTDB): domain Bacteria; phylum Pseudomonadota; class Gammaproteobacteria; order Xanthomonadales; family Rhodanobacteraceae; genus Dyella. Next base: position 6,504 of record NZ_JAELTQ010000115.1, read on the forward strand.
ACACCCATTTTCGACGTCGTGCTCAAGCGCCTGACTATTCGTGGCTCGATTGTTGGCACGCGCAAGGATCTCGCCGAAGCGGTGGCTTTTGCCGCAGAGGGCAAGGTCGTGCCGACCATCGAGCGTCGCCGACTTGAAGACGTCAACGACGTGCTGCAGGGCTTGCGGGAAGGTCACATCCAGGGGCGCGTGGTGCTCGATATCGCGCAGCCATGATCGACATCTCTGCAGGAGCGCACCATGCGCTCTTGCAGAGGTCAGGGCTCCACCATCTCCACCCAGCCTTCGCTGGTGCGTATCTGCAGCGGGCGGAAATTGCGCTTGTAATCCATCTTCGGATGCCCGGCGATCCAGAAGCCCAGGTATATCCACGGCAAGCCACGGCGGCGAGCGAGCGCTACCTGTTGCAGGATGGCGAACGTGCCCAGGCTGCGCGCCGTTTCCTCGGGGTCGTAGAACGTATAGACGGCCGATAGGCCTTGCTGGCACACATCGGTGACAGCCACGCCGAGCAGGCGCGAGCCCTGGCGGAACTCCAGGAACATTGTGGGGCTCCACGGCGCGGTCAGGAATCGACGGAAGTCGCTGGCGTCCGCCTCGTCCATGCCGCCGCCCGGGTGGCGCTGGCGCAGGTAGCGTTCGTAGAGCGCATGGCGCTCGGCGTTGTAGCCCGCCATCGACTCGACGACCTTCAGGTCCTCATTGCGCTTAAGGCAGCGCCGCTGGCTTCGGTCGGGAACGAAGCGCTCCACGTCGATGCGGCAGGGCGTGCAGGCCCGGCAGTTGGTGCAGTAGGGGTAGTACAGATGTCCGCCGGCCCGCCGGAAGCCGCGCTCCAGCGCTGGACCGTAAAGCTGGTCTAGCTGCGGCGCGGCCGGGTCGATCACAAGGTTCTGTGCCGTGCGCTCGGCAAAGTAGCCGCAGGCGTGCGGCAGGGTTTGGAAGAGGCGGACACGATCAGAGCGCATGGCCTGATTCTATGTCTGGTTTGGCTCACTGTGTCACTAGCTGAAATGTGATAGTCGGCCAGACCGTCCGGAATAGGGTCAGATAACGCCCATGTACCGGAGCATCAGAATCACAAAGGCGCCGGCTACGGCCAGCATGACAATCCGGCGCATCCGGGTGGCCACGCTCCGGCGCTGCATCTCCGGCGTGGGGTTGCGGGCCAATGCCAGTTCCTCGCCATGGCGGACCACCGGCTCAATGCCCAGCTCTTTGAGCATGGCGCGGGCACGGGTGTAGTCGTCTGCCTTGGTGACCCAGACCTGGGCCCAGTTGTCTCGGTCTTCATGGCGCTGCGAGTAGCTGAAGCGCTGGTAGCTGGGGCGGCGGTAGTTGGAGCGGTTCTCGATGGTGTGCTCGATCCCCTGGTCGGCCAGCAACTTGGCGACGCGGTCGATGTTTTCCTGGCGGGGCGAGGTGTAGAGCTGACGCATGGGGGAACCTTGGTTCGTCGCCGGTCGGGCGCGACCGGCCGAGGAGGCCGGCCGGCTTCATTTTACTACGGTGGCCGAGCGGCTCAGCCGCGCAGGCGGATCAGGCCTTCCTGGGCCGTCGAGGCCACTAGTCGGCCGTCACGGGTGAAGATCTGGCCGCGTGCCAGGCCTCGGGCGCCCTGTGCGGTCGGGCTGTCGAAGGAGTACAGCAACCACTCGTCGGTGCGGAACGGGCGGTGGAACCACAGCGCGTGGTCCAGGCTCGCCATCTGCACATTGTGTGTGTAGTACGAAATGCCGTGCGGCAGGGTGGCCGTGCCGATCAGATTGAAATCAGAGGCATAGGCCAGCAGCGCGCGATGCAGTTCGGGCGAATCGCCCACAGGGGCAGTGAGCCGGAACCAGATGTGCTGGATCGGCGGGCGCTTCACCGGGTGCAGCTTGTCCTGGGGCCACACATGGCGGAACTCGAACGGCGCATCCACGCCCAGCCAGCGCTGCAGCTTCTCAGGCAGCTTGGCCAGCTGTTCCGGCGGCATCGGCTGCATTGGCTCGATGTCTTCGGGCATGGGCACCTCGGGCATCGAGGATTGGTGCTCAAAGCCAGTTTCCGGCACCTGGAACGAGATCGAGCCGTTGAGGATCGGCTGGCCGTGCTGGATCGCCACCACCCGGCGCGAGGAAAACGTGCCGCCGTCGCGGGTGCGCTCCACGCTGTAGACGATGGGCGCGTTGATGTCGCCGGCGCGCAGGAAATAAGCGTGCAGCGAATGGGCCTCGCGGCCCGTTTCAACCGTGCGTTGGGCGGCCGACAACGCCTGGCCCAACACTTGTCCGCCGAACACGAAATGCGTGCCGATGTCCCGGCTTTGGCCGCGGAAGAGGTTGTCCTCGAGGCGCTCGAGTTCGAGCAGATCAACGAGTTCGCGGACGTTGGTTTCCGTCATGGAAAAAAGCTCGGCGGAGGTAAGAGGCCGCCGATTATAGCTGGCGCCCTGCCGCAGCTTCAGTGGCTGGCGGAGGGAACCGCTCCAGCCCGCTGCCGTCCAGCACCTCGGCCCAGGGGAACAGCGGGCCCGGGTCGAGCTTGCGCGGCACGTTCAGTGATGGGTCGTTGCTGGCGGGCAGCCGGGCGGTGTCCAGGTCTTCGTGGCCGGCAATCAGGTGCAGGTGGGGGTAGTCCTGCCTCAGCCGGGCCAGCAGGGCACGCAGGGCGGCGATCTGGGCCAGGGTGTATGGCTCGGTCATGGTCTGGCGGCGCGAGTCCCACCAGTCCGGGTACCGGCCCAGGTTCACCAGCTCGATGCCGATGGAGTTGGGGTTGTGGCCGCGTACATGGTTAGCCACCCGGTTGCCGGGCACGTACTGGTGGATGCTGCCGTCACGGTCGATGTAGAAGTGCCCGCTGGCGCCCGCGCCGCTCTCGTAGAGCACCCGCTCGCCGTACTCGCGCGCGGTGGCGAGGTCGGGCAGTTCGGTGCAATGGATCACCACCATTTCCACCGCGCTGGCGGGCCGCTCGGGCAGCAGGGAAACGTAGGGCAGGGGTTGGTCGACGATGTCTACAGGCATGCTGGTCAGTCTATCCGCCGTGTCACGGGACGTCGCCTGTTACGATGCGCGGCCATACAGATGCTGTTTCGGAGACCGCGATGCGCGGCCAGATCATTCTTTCGCACGGCTCGGACTCCGGTCCGGACGCCACCAAGGTCAGCGTGCTGGCTGCTTTCGCCGAGTCGCTGGGCTGGAAAACCCAGCGCCCGGACTACCGCACCGACGACCTGTCCGGTTTTGTCGGCTCGATCGATCCGCGCATCAAGCGGCTGGTGGCCGCTATCGACGCGCTGGATGCCCCGCCGGTGCTGGTCGGTTCCAGCATGGGGGCGTTCGTGTCTGGGCTGGCCTCGTTGCAGCGTCCCGTGGCCGGCCTGTTTCTGTTGGCCACGCCCAGCGAGATCCCTGGTTACCGGCAGCTCTTCAATCTCGCGGACGGCGTGCCCACGATGCTCTATCACGGCTGGCGCGACGACGTTTGCATGCCTGAAGGGATGATCGACTTCGCGGGCCGTCGCCGCCTGCCGTTGATCGTGGTCGATGACGACCACCGCCTGACGGACAGCATCGACCGCATCGTCGAGCAGCTCGGCCTGTTCCTCACCGGGCTGGCGGCATGAGCGCGTTCTTCGCCACCTGTCCCAAGGGACTGGAATATCTGCTGCGCGACGAACTGGTGGCGCTGGGAGCCGACGATGTTCGCGAGGCGCTGGCCGGCGTGCATTTCTCCGGCACGCTGGAAACCGCCTACCGCGCCTGCCTCTGGTCTCGCCTGGCCAGCCGTGTATTGATGCCGCTGGCCGAGTTTGATGCGGCCACGGACGACGCACTTTACGGCGGCGTGCAGTCCATCGACTGGTCGAAGCACTTGGGGCCGCGCGCCACCCTGGCGGTGGACGCCAACTCGGCGCAAAGCAAACTCACACACAGCCAGTTCATTGCCCAGCGTGTGAAGGACGCGGTAGTCGATCAGTTCCGCCAGCGCGACGGCTCGCGTCCGGACGTGGATACCGACGAGCCGGATGTGCGCATCAACTTGCGCTTGCGCCGCGATCGGGCCACGTTGTCGATCGACCTCGCTGGCGCACCGTTGCACCGCCGCGGTTGGCGCGAGTTGCAAGGTGAGGCGCCGCTGAAGGAAAACCTCGCCGCCGCGATGCTGATGCGCGCTCGCTGGCCCGAGATTTATGCCGAGGGCGGGGCTCTGCTCGACCCGATGTGCGGCTCCGGCACGCTGCTGGTCGAAGGCGCGTGGATGGTGGCGGATGTCGCTCCGGGCCTGCATCGCGAGTACTACGGATTCCTGGGTTGGGCACAGCACGACATCGCGTTGTGGCGCGGTTTGCTGGATGAGGCGCGGCAGCGTGCCGATACCGGCCTGCGCGCCCTGCGCGCGTGTTTCTTCGGCAGCGATGCCGACCCGCGCATGGTGCAGACCGCCAAGCGCAACGCACAGGAGGCTGGCGTAGCCGGCTTCCTTACGCTGGACAAGCACGACGCCACGCACGTGTCGCCGCCTCCGGGTTACAGCCGTGGCCTGGTCATCACCAATCCCCCCTACGGCGAGCGCCTTGGCGATCGCGTCGAGATGCCTCGGTTGTATCGAGCCATCGGCGAAACGCTGCGCGAACGCTTCGCCGGTTGGCGCGCCGCCGTGCTGGCGGGCGATGCTGAGCTGGGCCACGCGATCCCGTTGCGCGCGGAGAAAAAGTACGCGCTCTACAACGGTGCGCTGGAAACTGTGCTGCTGATCTTTGAACTGCACGCACGCAGCGAAGCGCCGCGCGAAGTGAAGCCCCTCTCCGAAGGCGCGCAGATGCTGCGCAACCGCATGGAGAAGAACTTGCGCCACCTGCGCAAGCGGTTGGAGCGCGAAGGCATCCATTGCTGGCGCGCCTATGACCAGGACATGCCGGAGTACGCCGCGGCCGTGGATGTTTACGGCGACGAGAATGATTCGTTGTGGCTGCACATCCAGGAGTACCGTGCGCCGGCCGAGATCCCGGTGGAAACGGCACGCCAGCGTCTGCGTGAAATCGTGCGCGTGGCGGGTGAGGTGCTCGGCGTACCGCGTGACCGTATCGCACTGAAGACCCGCGAGCGTGGCAAGGGCGGCTCCAAGTACGGCCAGTTCGACCAACGTGGTGAGTTCGTTGAGGTGGCTGAGGGCGGCCTGCGTTTCCTGGTCAACCTGACCGACTACCTGGACACCGGCCTGTTCATCGACCACCGCCTGGTGCGCGCCAAGGTGCGCGAGCTGGCTTCGGGGCGGCGCTTCCTGAACCTGTTTGCCTATACCGCGACCGCTAGCGTCTATGCGGCGGCGGGCGGCGCGCGGGACACCACCAGCGTCGACCTGTCGGCCACCTACCTGGACTGGGCATCGCGCAATCTTGCGCTCAATGGTTTCTCCGGCAGCAAGCACCGCCTGATGCAGGCGGATGCCATGGCGTTCCTACGCCAGGAGCGTGATCGTTACGGCCTGATCTACGTCGATCCGCCGACTTTCTCCAACTCCAAGCGGGCGGAGGATTTCGACGTTCAGCGCGACCATGTCCAGCTACTGCTGGCTTGCGCTGATCGCCTCGCGAGCGACGGCGTCATCGTGTTCTCGAACAACTTCCGACGCTTCAAGCTGAACCACGAAGCACTGGCGGAACGGTTCAGAATCGAGGACTGGAGCGTGCCCAGTATCCCGTTCGATTTCACCCGCCGAGGGGACATCCACGGCTGCTGGCTATTGCGCCTGCACCCGCAAGAAACAAGCGACGAATCCCCCTGGGGCGGCAGTGTGAACCACGTCCGGAATCAAGGCCGGTGTTAAGCATTTTCACGCTTTCTACTCAGTCCGGATTCAGCGCGAAAGTTCGAGCATTGACCCCGGCAAAGAGCGATAGAGGGCAACGTCAAATCCCTCTATCGGAATCAAGCCTCCCTTGGGAGACACACTCATGAACAAGACCAAGACCTCCATCGTCAAGCGCGTTGCCCTGGCGTCTGCCATGCTGATCGGCTGTGTAGCCGTCGCACCGGCCTTCGCAGGTCACGTCAGCTTGAATATCGGCGTAGGTCTGCCGGTGGTGGGCGGTTATTACGCGCCGGCACCGGTTGTCTACGCGCCGCCGCCGCCGGTCTATTACGCACCGGCCCCGGTCTATTACGCGCCGGCACCGGTGGTGTACCCGGCAGCCGTGGGCGCCACGGTCGTGGTGGGTGGCCGTCCGGGCTACTACCACCGCGGCGGTTACTACTATCGCGGCGGTTACCGCTATTACGGTCACTAAGTACGCGACCGTTGGTGCAGATGCGACAAAGCCCGGCCTCGTGCCGGGCTTTGTTTTTGCGTGATTCACGATGCGCCGCAACAGAAAATGACCTGACTGCTGTCAGCCATTCGCCATCTTCGCATCACACCTTTTGAACAGCTCCTACGGCATGGTGCGCGGCATGTTACGGCGCACGACTCTGGGTATGAGGCATCACGAACGAATCGGCTCCACCGACCATGTAACCGCACTCCGGTGGCGGCGATGACGTTGGCGCCATCGGCCGTGCAAGCCGAAGCGCTGGTGCTGCGATATCGGAGGATCCGCTCCCGCAGCATGGCCTTGTGTGCTTCGCTGACGCCGGAAGACATGATGGTGCAGTCGATGCCGGACGCGAGTCCGGCGAAGTGGCATCTTGCGCACACCACGTGGTTCTTCGAGCGCTTCGTCCTGGAACGCGATTCCGCTTATCGGTCGCCGCATCCGGACTGGAACTACCTGTTCAACTCTTACTATCAGGCCGTCGGCCCGATGCATGCGCGCCCGCGCCGCGGGCTGCTGTCGCGCCCCGGCATCGCGCAGGTACGCGACTATCGCGAGAAGGTAGACGAGGCGGTGTGTGAGCGGTTGTCGCGTGGCGTCGATGCCACCACGGCGGACATCATCGGGCTTGGCCTTGAGCACGAGCAGCAACATCAGGAACTGTTGCTCACCGACATCAAGCATGCGTTCTTCTGTAATCCCTTGCTGCCGGCCTATACGGCGCCGCACGCATCGTCAGCGGTCGCGTCGTCGGTGCGGATGGAGTTCATCGCCGGGCGCGAAGGCATCATCGAGACGGGGCATTCGGGCGACGACTTCGCCTTCGACAACGAGTTGCCGCGCCATCGCGCGCTGTTGCAGCCGCATGCATTGGCCAATCGTCTGGTGACCAATGCCGAGTTCGCCGAATTCATCCGCGATGGTGGCTACCACGAGCCGTCGCTGTGGCTGTCAGAAGGCTGGGATACCGTATGCCGCGAGCAATGGCAGCGCCCGTTCTACTGGCAAGAAGATCTTTCCAGCGAATTTACCCTGGCTGGCGTGAGGCCGATCGATCCCGATGCGCCCGTCAGCCATGTCAGCTATTTCGAAGCCGACGCCTTCGCCCGTTGGGCCGGGGCACGGTTGCCTACGGAAGCGGAATGGGAAAGCGCCGCCAGCGGGTTGCCAGTGCAAGGCAACCTGCTCGACGCGATGAGCTTCCATCCGCAGGCAGCCACGGCTGGCGAAGGCATGCTGCAGATGTTCGGCGACGTGTGGGAATGGACCGCGTCGCCCTACGTCAGCTATCCCGGGTTCCGGCCGCTGGCAGGAGCACTGGGTGAGTACAACGGCAAGTTCATGTGCGGTCAGTGGGTGTTGCGCGGTGGTTCCTGCGTGACGCCACGTGAGCACGTGCGTGCCACCTACCGGAATTTCTTTCCTCCCCATGCGCGCTGGCAGTTCATGGGGATCCGCCTGGGGCAGGACCGATGAGTGTGCAAGCTTTCGATATCCGCGACGATGACCGCCGCCCACCCGTCGACGACCTGGTCGGCATCGTGCAGCGTGGGCTGCGCGCACGTCCGAAACGGTTGCCATCGTGGTTGTTCTATGACGAGCGTGGCTCGCAACTGTTCGAGGATATCTGCGAACAACCCGAGTACTACCTGACGCGGTGCGAAATCGCCTTGATGGATGCGCACTCCGGTCACATCGCCGACGTGCTGGGCGAAGACGTGCGCCTGGTTGAGTACGGCAGTGGCAACGCGATCAAGACGCGTATGTTGCTCGAGCATTTGCACGCACCGGTGTCTTACGTGCCGGTGGAGATTTCGCACGAACCGCTACGCAATAGCACCCAGGTACTGAACGAGCGTTTCCCTGCGGTGCCCGTGCAGGCGTTGCATGCGGACTTCACACGCCCGCTGCGCCTGCCGATTCCGCCGCGCGCCCCGCGTCGCACAGTGATCTACTTTCCCGGCTCCACCATTGGCAACTTCGAGGCGCGTGACGCCGCCGAATTGCTGCGCAAGATGCGCAACGAAATGGGGGACAACGGCGGCATCCTGATCGGCGCCGATCTCAAGAAGGATACGGCCACCATTGAGGCGGCCTACAACGACAAGGCGGGCGTGACTGCGGAATTCACGCTCAACATGCTGGCGCGCCTGAACCGCGAGATCGGCAGCGATTTCGATCTGTCCAGCTTCCGCCACCGCGCGCACTACAACGCCATGGCGGGGCGCATCGAGACCTTCCTGGTCAGCACGCGCGATCAGAAGGTGCGCGTCGGCAAGCAGCAAGTGAACTTTGGGGCGGAAGAGGCGATGCAAGTGGAGTACAGCTGCAAGTACTCGCCCGAGGACTTCGCTGCACTAGCGGGCAAGGCTGGGTTGGCCATCGCGCATGAATGGACCGATTCGCAAGGCATGTTTGCCGTGTATTACCTCGTTCGCGCTACCGTGCGCGCGGCCTGAAGTCCGGTGGTCGCGCTCCCGGAGGAGCGCGGCCCGCACCCGGTAGCTAAGGGCTGAACACCAGCACCAGGAACACCACGAACAGCGACAGATGCACCGCGCCTTCGAGCATGGTGGTGCGCCATCCCGAGAAGGTCAGTGTGCTCAGCACCAGAGTAGACGTGAGCAGCACGATGCTTGCCGCTGGCAGGCCCAGCACTACAGGCTTGCCGGTGAACAAGCCGATGGCGAGCACCGCGGGTACGGTGAGGCCCACGGTCGATGCGGCACCGCCCAGGCATAGGTTGATCGCGCGAGTGAGCTGGTCGCGACGAATAGCGATCAGCGCCGAGATGCCTTCCGGCGTGAACACCAGCATGGCAATGATGATGCCGCCCAGCGAGTGCGGCGCACCTGTCGCGGCGATGCCGTAGTCGAGCACCTTGGCGAGGCTCTTGGACAGAATCACGATCGGCAGGATGTTGACGATCAGCATCAGCAGGTGGAACGCCATTTCACCCTTGCGCGGGCGACGAGGCGGCGGCGGCGGATCCTCCGGCACGTTCGCGTCGGTATCCGATCGTGGCGCCACGAAGTAACCCTTGTGGCGTCCCGTCTGCAGCCACAGGAACAAGCCGTACAAACCGATGGTGAGGATAGAGAAGGCCACCGCCTGCACGGGTGTCAGCGTGCCATCGGAGGTCGATGTCGTGAAGTTGGGTAGCACCAGCGCGATGGTGGCGAGCGGGATGATGACCGCCAGGAACGCCGACGCACCGTGCAGGTTATAAGCCTGCTCGTGATGGCGGATGCCACCCGTCAGCAAACCAAGCCCCACCACACCGTTAAGCACGATCATCAGCACAGCGAACATAGTGTCGCGAGCCAGTGTGGCCGTATCGCCTGCACCCAGCATCACCGCGGATATCAGCACAACCTCGATCAGCACAATCGACAACGTGAGCACGAGCGTTCCTACCGGCTCGCCCAGCAAGCTGGCGAGCTCCTCCGCTTCGTGCACCACACCAAACGAGCCCCAGACGATCACGAAGAACAGCCACCCGAACAGCGACAGGCCGATTTCGTGGCGACTCAGGTGTTGCATCCAATCCGAACCGAAGACCAGGAACAGCGCTACCGTGATCCACGCGGCAGCGGGCCGTATCAGCATCTTCAGATTGAACATGGGCAGCCCTTCAGGGCGCGGTGAGTCGAGGGTCATAGGTGCTCCGGCTCAAGGTGAATCTGTCATCGGCGTGCCGCCCCATTGGATGGGATCGACGTCGGCGATGGATTGGGAGAACTTCCAACGGTGGCCGCCGATGTCCTCCAGAGAATACTGTCGTTCACCATAAGGGTAATCGGTTGGCGCACTCAGCACACGCGCGCCTGCTGCGCTGGCTTGCGCGTGATGTCGGTCGACGTCAGCGACGTGCATCATCACTGCGTGAGCATGGTCGACTGTTTGCCCATCGTCAGGGAGTTCGGTGACAACGATGGAGCAGCCTTCGTAGGTGAGTTGTACGCGATGATCGGCGATGCGCAGTCGCTCGCGAAAGCCGAGTGCGTGGCATAGCCAAGCTGCGGCTTCGAGGACGTTGGGGTAGGCGAGCTCGGGGATGATGATGCCGGGTGGCATGGAGCGGTTGGTGATCATGGGTGGTTTGCTGCGCGCGAGGGGCGTGTGGACGATGCACTAGGGGGCGTGCTCGGTGGGTGATCTTGCGAGGAGGGCTTTTTTCTATGGATGACGCGGGGCTCGCTTTTCTCCCTCTCCCCTCCGGGGAGAGGGTTGGGGTGAGGGGCGGGTGCTCGCCTCAAAGTTTCATCTTTAGCTGTCATCCCGGCGCAGGCCGGGATCCAGTAGCGGTATCGCTTGGTTGTCGCGTGGCGTCGATCTGGCCGCCTACGCGGCGGGCGTTTCGCCCTTCTGCCGAAGGCCGAGTCACTTTTCTTTGCTTGCCCAAAGAAAAGTAACCCAAAGAAAGGGCCCCCCGGAATCGGCGCCTTCCGGGCTACGCCCTCCA
>NZ_JAELTQ010000116.1 GCF_016428905.1 Dyella sp. ASV24
GCTTGGCCTGTGTTTCGGCTTTTGCCTGTTGGTGACCGAGATGGGCTACAGCGTGGCCCTCGGTGCTTTCATGATCGGCGCCATCGTGGGCGAGTCGCAGAGCGTGATGCGGATCGAGCGCATTATCGGGCCTGTGCGCGATATGTTCAGCGCGATCTTCTTCGTCGCCATCGGCATGCTGATCGATCCGGCGATGCTCAAGTTGTACTGGTTGCCGATCCTGGTCGTTACCATTGTGGTGGTAGTCGGCAAGGTGATCACGTGCAGCTTCGGGACCTTCATCGCCGGCAACGATGGGCGCACGTCGCTGCGCGTAGGCATGGGCCTGGCGCAGATCGGTGAGTTTTCGTTCGTCATCGCGTCGCTGGGCCTGACCCTGAAAGTCACCAGCAGCTTTCTCTACCCGGTGGCGGTAGCTGTGTCGGCCATCACGACGTTCCTCACGCCGTATCTCATTCGTGCGTCCGATCCGCTGGCCAATATGCTCACGCGGCGCCTGCCTGGTGGCCTCACCAGTCTTCTGAGCGCTTATACGGAATGGATGGGCAACCTGAGCCTGGGTGGGCAGGGGGCTATGGTGGCCAAGATGATCCGCCGCCTCGTCTGGCACGTGATCATCAACATGATGCTGGTAGTGGCTGCCTTCCTGATCATGTCTTACCTCTATCGCCGCGGCTTTTTCCACTGGGATTTCCTAGCGGATAGCCCTCAGGTAAAGCGCAGTCTGGCGTGGTCGATTGCGGCGCTCGTCTCACTACCCATGATCGTGGCGGCGTATCGCAAGGCATCGGCGCTCGGTATGTTGTTGGCAGAACTGAGCATTCCCGAGCGCATCGGCGGCGTCTACAACATGCGTATCCGCGGCGTGCTGGCCCGGTTCATTCCGCTGGCGACCATGTGGGTACTGGGGCTGCTGGTGGCGGCTCTTGCGTCCACCATTCTGCCGCCGCGTGAAGTCGCCGTGGTCTTAGTGCTTGTCCTGCTGTTGCTGGCATGGCTGTTGTGGCGTGGATTGGTGCAGGTTCATGCCCGTTTGCAGGCTGCGCTGCGTGACACACTTGAGAAGCCCGGGCGTTCGGACGATGGACATTCCTGATTCGAGTATCGCTGCGCTAGCCGACTCAGCGTGCAGGATTCGTAAAAATCCGCGTTTTTGACAGGAATCGTGAACTTTTAATCACGACTGACGGTCAGACGCCCCACATCGTTGCCAAGACTCAGCAAGCACCGCACAATGCGGGGCCTGCCTCCATCGGGGGGGCTTTGAGTCCGGTAGCGCCGGTACATCCAAATACGAGGGAGTTCCACATGAAGCATTTTCTGCGTCCCACGCTGACGGCGGCCGCGCTCGCTGTTGCTCTGGGCATGACCGCTGGCGTGCACGCACAGGCCGCGAAGTCCGCTGCCCCCGCGACGGCCGCCCCGGCTGCGGTCGATAAGACCAAGGCCAGCTACGTGGTCGGTTGGGACTTGGCGAGCTCGCTGCCGCCGCTGGTCCGCGAGGAAGTGGACCCGGCCACCGTGGCTCGTGCGCTGCAGTCCGCGCTGTCGGGTCAGAAGCCGACCATGAGCGAGGCTGAGGCCAAGCAGGTCCGTGACGCGTTCGTTGCCAACCTGCAGGCGAAGGCGAAGGCCGAGTACACCCAGGTTGCTTCGAAGAATCAGTCGGAAGGCGCTGCTTTCCTGGCCAAGAACAAGACCGCGCCGGGCGTGAAGACCACGGCATCGGGCCTGCAGTACCAGGTGATCAGCCAGGGTACGGGTGCTCGCCCGGGTCCGAACGACACTGTGCAGGTGAACTATGTCGGTACGTTCGTCAGCGGCGAAACGTTTGACGATTCGTCCAAGCACGATCCGGCCGGCCCGGCCTCGATCCCGCTCGCAGGCGTGATCCCGGGCTTCCGCGAAGGTCTGCAGCTGATGCAGGTCGGCGGCCACTACAAGCTCTTCATCCCGTCGAACATCGCCTACGGCGCACAGCCGCAGAACGGCTTCCCGCCGAACGCGACGATCATCTTCGACGTCACCCTGGTCAAGACCGGTCCGACCGCGGCTGGCGAGCAGGCTGGCGGCGCGAAGTAATTTTCGCGCGGAAAAGCTCTTCAGAAGCATGTACGGGGCGCGAAGCGATTCGCGCCCCGTTCTTTTTGAGGGCACGGACGGCCTTGCGGGTGGTGGCTGGTTTTCCTGTCGTCCGACGTCATATCCAGCCTGATAGAATTGCTGGTCTTGTCTCTGGGAGTTTTCGCGACAATGAAGGTCACGATCTTCGGTACCGGCTACGTGGGTCTGGTTACCGGTGCCTGTCTGGCCGAGATGGGCAACCATGTGGTTTGCGTCGACATCGATGCGGCCAAGGTGGAGCGCCTGAAAAAGGGCGACATCCCCATCTACGAGCCGGGCCTGGAGCCCATCGTCAAGCGTAACCACGCCAGCGGTCAGTTGGACTTCACAACCGATCCAGCCCCGGGCATTGCCCATGGGCAAGTGGTTTTCATTGCAGTGGGTACGCCGCCGGATGAAGACGGCAGCGCCGACCTTAAGTATGTGCTCGGCGTGGCCCGGACCATCGGTCAATACATGGATCGCTACACGGTGGTGGTGAACAAGTCGACCGTGCCGGTTGGTACTGCCGACCGTGTGCGCGAAGCCATCGCTGGTGAACTGGCCAGTCGCGGCGTCGCCGTCGATTTCGATGTGGTGTCCAACCCGGAATTCCTTAAGGAAGGCGACGCGGTGGAAGATTGCCTGCGTCCTGATCGCATCATTATCGGTAGCTCCAGCGAGCGCGCCATCGGTGTGCTGCGTAAGCTCTACGCACCGTTCAACCGCAATCACGATCGCACGGTGGTGATGGACGAGCGTTCGGCCGAGCTGACCAAGTACGCGGCTAACGCGATGCTGGCCACCAAGATCAGCTTCATGAACGAGATCGCCAATATCGCCGAGCACGTGGGCGCGGACGTGGAGCTGGTGCGACAGGGCATTGGCTCGGATCCGCGCATCGGCTACCACTTCATCTACCCCGGTGCCGGTTACGGTGGTTCGTGCTTCCCCAAGGACGTGCAGGCACTGGAACGCACAGCGCGCGGCGTTGGCTATCAGGCCCGCCTGCTTGGTGCGGTGGAGGCGGTGAACCACGACCAGAAGACCAAGCTGTTCGACTTGATTTCGCGTCATTTCGACGGGCAGCTTGCCGGCAAGACGATTGCACTGTGGGGTCTGGCCTTCAAGCCGAACACAGACGACATGCGTGAAGCATCCAGCCGCAACCTCATGGAGGCGCTGTGGAAAGCGGGTGCCAAGGTACGGGCTTTTGATCCCGAGGCACGTCATGAAACGCATCGCATTTATGGCGACCGCGATGACCTTGCCCTTTGCGATAGCGCCTATCAGGCGCTCGATGGCGCGGATGTGCTTGCCATCGTCACCGAGTGGAAGGCATTCCGGAGCCCGGATTTTGCGCGCATCCGCGACATGCTCACCGAGCCTGCCGTGTTCGACGGCCGCAATCTGTATGACCCCGTGGCAGTGGAAGAGGCGGGGCTGGCGTATTACGGTATCGGTCGCGGCCGCAGCCTGAGGCAGTGAGCATGGCGGACGATTCCCTGCAGCAACGTTTGACGGAGCTGGAAGTCCGGCTCACCTTCGTCGACGACACGGTGAATGCCTTGGCTTCCGCCGATGCCGAGCTGTCGATGCGCTTGGCTGCGCTGGAAGATGTCATCCGCGGATTGCGCAGCGAGTTGTCGTCGCTGCGTACATCGCAGGGGCACGATCCGCACAGCGAACCACCGCCGCCGCACTATTGATTGCTACCCTTTTCGTTCCAGTACGACGCAAGCGAGTTTCAACCATGGCCGAATCCCTGCGCGATCAACTGCTCAAGAGCGGTATCGTCAAACAGGTCCGCGAAGAGAAGCGCCCGCCGGCGCCGCAGGGAGGTAAGTCCTTCCCTCCGCGCCACGGCGGTTCGCCGTCCAAGGGTGGCAAGCCCGGGCAGCACAACAAGCCGCAGAACAAGTCGCAGAACAAGCCTTCGGGCGGCAAGAGTCAGGAAGAGATTGACCTGGCCAAGGCTTATGCGATCCGCGCCCAAACGGAGGCCAATGAGCGCAAGCGCGCCGAGCAGGCCGCCGCTGAAGAGGCGCGCCTGCGTCGCGAGCGCAAGCTGAAGATCCAGCAGTTGCTGGAGGGCAAGGTCTTGAACAAGGCCGATGTGGAGCACGTTCGCCATTTCGAATACGGCGGGAAGATTCGTCGCGTACACGTCGACGCCGATCAGCTCAAGGCGATCAATGCCGGCGAGCTTGGCGTTATTCAGCAGCAAGGGCGTTATATGGTGGTGACGCGTGAATTGGCCGAGCAGGTCAAGGCAATCGACGTCCATCAAGTCGCCTTGCTCGTTGAGCCGGGTAGTGAGGCTGCTGTTGGTGAGGACGGTGTTCCGGACGACTTGATGTGGTGATTTCACCACACTGTTGATTGCGACAAGAAAAACGCCCGGTCTTGCCGGGCGTTTTTCGTTGCGATGATGGCGCGAAATCAGGCGTCGATATCGGCGCCCTGCGCATCGTCAGCCGGCAAGTCGAAGCCGGTCTTGGCTAGCGTTGGCAAATCCCAGCCGCTCTTTGGCGTGAAGCGTTCGCCGTAACGCTGCGCGAGGCGCTCCAATTTGCCCTTGATGGCAGTAGCGCCTTCGTTGCGCACGTACTGGATCGGGCCGCCACGGAACGGCGCGAACCCGGTGCCGAAGATCACGCCCGCATCCAGCAGGTCGGCGTCATCCACGACATGGTCGGCAAGGCAGGCAACGGCCTCGTTGACCATGGGGAGGATCATTCGATCCTGAAGGTCCGCAGGCACGACGTAGTCGGGGTCGACTTCCGGTTTCTGCGGCTTGCCGTCCTGCCAGACGTAGATGCCCTGGCCGTCCTTCTTGCCACGCTTGCCGGCAGCGAGCTTGTCCTCCAGGCCGGGCGGTAGCTCCAGGCCAAGGAAGGGGGCGAGTTCTTTACCGACGGAGGCGCAGACGTCCAGGCCCACCGTATCGGCCAGTTCGATCGGCCCCATGGGCATGCCGAACTTTTTGGCCTCCTTGTCGAGCACGGGGCCAGGTACGCCCTCGCTATAGAGGCGCATGGCTTCCAGCAGGTAGGGCATCAGAATGCGATTGACCAGGAAGCCCGGCGTTCCCTTGACCGCAACCGGTAGTTTGCCAATGGCTTTGCAGAAGGCCAGGGCGCGCTTTTCGGCGTTGGCATCCAATTGGTCGTGACGCACCACTTCCACCAGCGGCATCTGCGCGACGGGGTTGAAAAAGTGCAGGCCGAGAAAACGCTCGGGTGCCTTCAGTCCGACGCGGAGCTCGTCCAGCGGAATGCTCGATGTGTTGGTGGCGAGCAGCTCGCTGGACTGGAACTGCGGTTCGATCGTCGCGTACAGGGCTCTTTTCGCTTCGGCGTTCTCGAAGATGGCCTCGATGGCAAGGTCGGCGGTAGCCACTCCTTTGCCCTCGACATCCGCACGCAGGCGTCGCACGGCGGCTTCCACCTTGTCGGCGGTCTTGAGCTTCTTTTCATAAAGCGTGCGGGCGCGATCCAGTGCGGGCTGGATGAACTTCAGCTCGCGGTCTTGCAGCGTCACCTCAAAGCCCTTGAAGGCAGCCCAGGCGGCGATGTCTCCACCCATCACGCCAGCACCCACGACATGCACATGCTTGATGCCGTGATCGATGCCGCTGCCTTGTCCTTTCAGGCGCTCCTGAAGGAAGAAAATGCGGATCAGATTCTGCGCTGTCGAGGTTTCCGCCAGCTTGGCTACCGAGCGCGCTTCGAGCTTCAGTCGCTGCTGGATGTTGGCGCCACCACGCTTCCACACGTCGATCAGCGCAAAGGGTGCGGGGTAATGTTCCTTGCGTACTTTGGCAGCGGTCTGCTTGATGACCATGGGTGCGAGGATCTGCCGCGCAAGCCAGGTATTGGTGGCCCATGCATTCATACGTTGGGCGAACGGGCGTGCGTGTGGACGGCGTAGCAGGGCGCGCGCCTCGGCCAGCAGCTCGGCCGGCGGTGCGAGGCGGTCGATGACGCCCAATGACAAGGCGCGCTTGGCCGACAAGGCTTTACCAGTCAGCATCACAGGCAAGGCTTCGGTGGCGCCGATCAAGCGCGGCAGCCGTGCCGTGCCGCCCCAGCCGGGGTGGATGCCCAGCATCACCTCGGGAAGGCCGATGCGGGTTTTTTCGTCATCTGCAGCAATGCGCTGGCGACAAGCCAGGATCAGCTCCGTACCACCACCCATGCAGGCGCCGTGGATGGCTGCGACGGTGGGGCAGGGTAGCCGGGCCAGTGACTCGTACACACGCTGACCGTTCTCGATGTTTTCCAGCACCGTGCCGTGCTGGGCGTAGGTGACGAACTCCTTGATGTCGGCGCCCACGGCAAAGCCGAAGGGTTTGGCCGAATGGATCAGGACGCCGGCCGGCTTCTCAATGGCGAGTCGTTCGACGATCTGCCCCAGTTCGTCCAGCACCTCGCGGGAGATGGCATTGACGTTGCTGCCAGCGCGGTCGAGTGACAGGGTAACGATGCCGCTGTCATCGAGGCTCGTCTTCCAATGATTGAAGCGCAATCCTTCGAACATGGGGGTAAAGAATGTGGCCATGAAGCCTTGCACCATACCCTCCCGTAGCGAGGATTGCGAGACGCCGCGGGGCGGGTTGGCGGCATGGATGAACGCCCCGTAAAAACGCGAGCTGTGCGCTGCCGCATGAAATGCGCAGCGGTTTCCGGCGAGGCTTGATTCCTCCCTATGCGAAGCGCTCTTGAGCACGTAATTTAGGTCGGCATGAACACATCCGTCGCCACTCCCGTCAGCCCCGCCCATGCGGGTGCAGAAATCCTCGAGCGCATCCTGGCCGCCCGGGGTAGCCTGATTGCACTCGACGGTGGCGAAACGGCCGGCCTGGTCGGGCAATTGCGTCCCCTGATTCGGCGTAGTGGACAGGCCGTTTACCTGTGGAATCCGGAGCTTGGCCTGGGCAACCTGCGCGAAGAGCACGTTGCGCTTCCCGGATCCCAGCGTCTCAATATCGCCTTGCGTTACATGCTCCAGAGCAACCATTTCGGCGTCTATTTCCTGCAGCGGCTGCCGCTGCCTCTTCCTATGGCGGATGCCACCTTGCTGCGGCAGTTGGCGCGAGCTGCAACTGGGCATGTGCGGCGCGTGGTATTGCTCGACCCGCCCGAGGCACTGGTGGCCAGCTTCAACGACGTGCTGGTGCGCCTGAGTTGCCAGTCCAAGCCGGCGCAGCGCCCGCGCTTGCGCGACGGTCGCTGGATGCTCTGACATGGCCAGTCCTGCCGGCATCCTCGTCGTTGCGGCGCAGCGGGAGCTGCGTAGAGCCCTGTTCGATGCATTCGATCGTGACGGGCATTTCGTGGTGCATTCTGCGCGTGACGCTACGCATGCAGGCATCCTGTTGGAAGGTCGCGCGCCACTGGCGTTGATCGTCATGGTTTTCGAGGGCGATGGTCGCGAGGCCATGGCCGGTATCGAGGTGCTGCGTAGCATGCCTGCCTGCGTCGGCGCCCCCATACTTGCCGTACTCGACGATGGCGCCGTGCTCAAGCCGAATGTGCTGCCAGCAGGTGTGGCGGACTGGCTTTATGCCTCGCAAATCGAACACGAACTGCTTTCGCGCTGGCAGCGCGTGCACCGCATGGCGGTGCGTCCGGATGATGCCGATGGCGCCGCTGCCTCGGGGGGCAGTGACTACCGGTTTGCCTTTGAAGAGATTGATGCCGAATGGCTGATCGTTGACCCGGCGCGGGGGCGACTCGTCGACTATAGTCCCACGGTTGCGCGTAACAGCGGGCTGGGTGATCACGAATTGCGGGGGCGTCCCGTCAAGGAGTTGCTGGCCTTCACCGATACGACGGTGGAGCAGGTCATTGCCGAAGGTTCGCGCCAGTGGCATACGGGGCGACGGCGTTCCTCGCGCGGAGCGGACTCAGGAGAGGTGAGCGCGCGCGCCGTGCGGCACGCGGGCCGCGACGCAGTCGCCCTGATGTTCCGCAGCGATCGCGCTGGCGCACGCGCCGAGGTGGCGTTGGCCCTGCTTGCGCGCATGTTCGCCTCCGGTGGTGGTGACGAAGGGATCGCCGAGGCGGCGCGCCTGTTGTACGAGGAGGTAGGGCTGGACTACGTGGCCGTCTGGTCGGCCCGGCCCGATGAGGGTGGTGCGCCCATACAGTTGGTGCAGTACTGGCGCGGTGACGAGCAGCTCTGGCCGGGGCCGCATCTGCAAAGTTCGCTGCGACTGGTGCTCTCCGGGCAGGCCATGCTGCACCAGGCGGATGCCGCTCGTCTGGCGCCGATGGATCCCTTGCTCGCCCAGTTGGGCTTGGCCGGCTTCGCCGGGTGGCCCTTGCAGGACGAGCGTCGCACCGTGTTGGGGGCCTTGCTGATAGGCACCCGTCAGCCGCTGCCGTCGTTAGCGATCGTGCAGCCGGTATTGCGCGTCGCGGCGTCGCGCTTTGCTCATGCGCTGGAGTTGCGTCACACGCGCGAACAGGGGCGTGCCGAGGGTCTGCTCGATGCGCTGACGGGGCTGCCGAATCGCCTGCTTTTCAACGATCGCCTCGATACCGTCATTCGGGAAGCCAACCGCACCGGTGAGTGCTTCGCGTTACTGTTCGTCGATCTGGACCGCTTCAAGACCATCAACGACACGCTGGGTCATGCCGTGGGCGACCAGGTGCTGCTCACCACCACGCAGCGGCTGCGCAGCACCGTGCGCGCGTCCGATACCGTGGCGCGTTACGCAGGCGATGAGTTCGTGGTGATCCTTCGTCACATCGTGAAGAACGAGGACGTGCTGCGCATCGCCGAGAAGATCGTGCAGGTGATGGGTGCGCCGTTGCGCATCGACGACGGCACGGAGCTTCAGGTGACGGCCTCCATTGGTGTGAGCTTCTTCCCAGATGACGCGCCGGATGCCGACACCTTGCTCAAGCATGCGGATGAGGCCATGTATGCCGCCAAGAGCCTGGGGCGCAACAACTACCAGATCTTCGAAGGCAGCGCCGAACAGTCGCAGCAACAGAATCTCGCTTTGAAATCGGGTTTGCGGCATGCCGAGCACAAGGGCGAGCTGCGTGTGTTCTACCAGCCGCAGGTGGATGCGGTCACGGAGGACATTGTAGGTATGGAGGCGCTGGTGCGCTGGGAGCACCCCGAGCTTGGCTTTATCGGTCCGGGCTTCTTCATTCCGCTGGCGGAGGAAACAGGGCTGATCGTTTCCATCGGCGAGTGGGTGTTGCGTGCAGCCTGCCGGCACGCGCAGGAATGGGAGCGTCGCTTCGGTCTGGGTCTGCGCCTCGGTGTGAACCTTTCCGCGGTGCAGCTCATGCAGCCCAACCTGCTGGAGATAGTGGCGGCAGCGCTGGACGAAAGCGGTCTGGACGCCAACCTGCTGGAAATGGAGATCACCGAGAGCATCAGCATCAAGGCAGCGCCGAATCTGGTGGAGAACCTGCAGGGCCTGCATCGCCTCGGTGTGCGCATTGCTATTGACGATTTCGGTACCGGTGCCGCTTCACTGGACTACCTGCGCAAGCTGCCTGCCGATCGCATCAAGATCGACCAGAGTTTCGTGAAGAACATCGGTGTCGATCCCGACGATGAGGCGATCGTGCGCGCCACCATCGAGATGGCGCATCGCCTCAAGCGGGGTGTGGTGGCCGAGGGCGTGGAGACCGAGCAGCACATGGAGTTCCTGCGTGCCAATCATTGCGACGAGCTGCAGGGTTACCTGTTCTGTCGCCCGTTGCCGCAACCGGTCTTCGAAAAGCTGTTGCTGGAGCGCCAGCGTCTGCTCGCCGGGGTGGGCGATACCGCCGCGTGACTTGCAAGGGGCGCGCTGAGCCCCATACTTCAGGCAAGGGCGCTTGATGCGCCCATGGGCCACACACCTGGGGTGGTGGTGACCTATTCGCCATAACGGGTGCTCCGTAGGCGCGCCCGTGCGTTTCCACCATCGGTGACGCCACGGGCGCACTTGCCGTCCCGGGATGAAGCTTGCTGAACTAGAGCGCTTGGTTCTTGTCTGAGCAGTCCGCTTCCATCCTCAAGACAGCCCGGGGCGCTTGGCAGCATCGACGAAGGAGATGGCCCGGATGGGCGAAAACGAACTGGACAGTGCGCTGGTCGAGCGCGTCCAACAGGGGGACAAGCGGGCCTTCGATCTGCTGGTGCGAAAGTACCAGCACAAGGTCATCGGCTTGGTTTCCCGGTATGTGAAGAACCATGCCGAGTGTGAGGACGTGGCCCAGGAAGCGTTCATTCGTGCCTGGAGGGCTATTGCGTCCTTCCGTGGTGAGAGTGCTTTCTATACCTGGCTGTACAAAATTGCCGTGAACACGGCCAAGAACCATCTGGTGGCCCTGGGCCGTCGCCCGCCGGCCGATGACATCGCCATCGACGATGCCGCTTTTCTGCCTGGCGCGGACCGCATGCACGAGAGCGCCACCCCCGAGCGCGAGCTCATGCGACAGGAAATTGAACAAACGGTGTTTTCCACTGTCCAAGCGCTGCCTGAGGAATTGCGGACCGCGATCACCCTGCGTGAAGTGGACGGCCTCAGTTACGAGGAAATCGCCGAGGCGATGGGTTGTCCGATCGGTACGGTTCGTTCACGTATCTTTCGGGCGCGCGAAGCTATCGATGAAAAGTTGCGGCCGCTATTGTCTGACCGCGAGGACAAGACCCCATGACTGATAATCAACGCGAAAACCTTTCTGCCGGCATGGACGGCGAGCTGTCGAAGGAAGAATTGCGCTTCCTCTTGCGGCGGCTCGACCACGACATGCCGCTCCAGCAGGCTTGGTCGCGCTATCACGTGGCCCGGGACGGCCTGCGTCGTGAATTGTCCCCGCTAGCTTCGGATGGCTTTGCCGCCCGTGTGATGCTGGCCGTTGAACAAGACGGTGCGGCAATGCAGCAGGGCAAGCGTCGCCATTGGCTGCATTGGTCGGCAGGCGGCGCCATTGCCGCCGGTGTGGCCGTGGCAGCCCTGATGGTGGCCCAGCCGGCCGGGCAGGGGGCGGATCGCCTTTCACGGCAGGTGGCATCGACGCCGTCGACGACCACGATGGAGACCACTACTGCCCAGACTGCGCGTTCGGACTCCCCGGCCGTGGCTCCTCCGGGACTGAACGTCTACTCGGAAGTCCCCTACAAGATCAGCCAGCAGGCCTCGGCTACGGTAGATGGTGACAACGGCAACACCTTGTTGTACTCCCGCAACAGCCTGACGCCCTATCGGGTGGCACGCTATCCCGCGGTGAGCAACGGCGATGGCAGCTACCTGATCCTGGTTCACCCGGACCAGCAGCAGCCTGCCCAGGCGGCGGGTCCGCAATA
The DNA here is from genome assembly GCF_016428905.1 of Dyella sp. ASV24. Lineage (GTDB taxonomy): Bacteria > Pseudomonadota > Gammaproteobacteria > Xanthomonadales > Rhodanobacteraceae > Dyella. The sequence continues at coordinate 11,428 of NZ_JAELTQ010000116.1, forward strand.
ACCGACGGCCGTGTGCATATCGCCACGGCCTGAGATCGTTCCCTTATTTTCTTGCCAAGCCTGTCCTCCATATGGACCGGTTTGGCGTGCCTGAAACGCTGAAGGAGACGTGCATGAATCGACTTGCTCTGCGTACGCTGTCTTGCGTTGTGGTCATGAGTTTGGCGCTGGCTGGTGGCGTACAGGCCCAGGCTGCGGCACCCACGCTGTCAGGGCTGCCCGATTTCACCGGCATCGTGCAGAAGAACGCACCCGCAGTCGTGCACGTCGAGGCCAAATACAGCGGCAAGAAGCAGCCGAAGGGTCGCTCGAGCTCGCGCGCCATGCCAGGCGCACCAGGCGATGACGACAGTGACGACCCATCGATGGAGATGTTCCGCCGCTTCTTCGGCATGCCGATGATGCCGTCGCCGGAGGAGCAGGCACGCACTTCACTGGGCTCCGGCTTCATTATTTCGCCGGACGGTTATGTCCTCACTAATACGCATGTGGTGGATGGCGCTGACACAGTCACCGTTCGCCTGCAGGATCGTCGCGTGCTCACTGCCAAGGTGGTGGGGAGTGATCCGCAGTACGACATCGCGCTACTGAAGGTTGACGCGAAAGGCGCGTTACCCGCCGTCAGTATCGGTGACTCGCGTTCTCTGAAGCCGGGCCAGTGGGTATTGGCGATTGGCTCACCGTTCGGCTTCGACTACACGGTAACCCAGGGCATCGTTAGCGCTGTGGGCCGTAATCTGGGCAGCCAGGATCAGCCCTACACGTCGTTCATCCAGACCGACGTACCGATCAATCGCGGCAATTCCGGCGGTCCGTTGTTCGATCTTCAAGGTCGCGTTGTCGGCGTGAATTCCCAGATCTATTCCAACACGGGCGGCTACCAGGGCGTGGCCTTCTCCATTCCGATCGATGTGGCCATGAATGTGGTCAAACAGATCAAGGAAAAGGGCTACGTGTCGCGGGGGCAGCTCGGCGTGATGGTGCAGCAGGTCACCGATGACATGGTGAAGGCGCTCAAGCTTGACAACGCCAATGGCGCGGCCGTGACCCAGGTGAACAAAGGTAGTGCTGCGGAAAAGGCGGGTATCAGGCCGGGTGATGTGATCCTCTCCTACAACGGCCAGAGCATCAATTCGAGCGCCGATCTGCCGCCGTTGGTGGGCCAGACGCCGCCGGGCACCAAGGCCACGATCGAGATCCTTCGGGACGGCAAGAAAGAGAGCGTGCCGGTGGTGGTGGCTGAAATGCCGCGTGACAAGAACACCATGGCGGCCGCAGGTGATGCGGGCCAGCCTGCCGCACGCGTCGGTGCCAGCGCGCTGGGTCTGGCTGTTCAGGAGCTGGACGGCGATGCCCGGCAGCAGTTGGGCCTCAAGGCGGGCGAGGGCGTGGGTATCAGCAATGTCACCGGTTCCGCGGCGGCTCGCGCCGGGCTACAGCCAGGCGACGTGATACTTATGGTTAATCAGAAGAAGGTTGGTAGCGTTTCTGCATTCCGTGATGCCACGAAGGATGCAAAGGCCGGTGACACCGTGCTTTTGCTGGTCCGCCATGGTGATCAGAGTGGTTTCATCGGGCTTACCGTGCCCGGTGGCAAGGACGAGTGAGGTCGTGGCGCGCGGCGTGGCAGCGCAGCGGGCCGTGACTTTGTCGTAACCCGGCCACTCCATGTGACCGGGGCCGGTGCGGTGGGTGCTTGGGTTACCGTCCACCGGATGCGGGGAGGGTCGCGCGACGCCCCTTGCCGGGGCGTTCCGATCCCGCCAACCATCGTTGGCGGCCATCTTTCCTGAGTGCCCGTAGGTGCACCGTTCCATGCGATAATGCCGGGTTCGTATGACCATCCCGGCCATACGCTGCCTGCGAGTACCGCAGGTTAGTGAACGCCTCTAGCGTGCTCCATGGAACTGATCCGAAACTTCTCCATCATCGCCCACATCGATCACGGCAAGTCGACGCTTGCCGACCGCATCATCCAGATTTGCGGCGGGCTGACCGAGCGCGAGATGGAGGCGCAGGTGCTCGACAATAATCCGATCGAGCGTGAGCGCGGCATCACCATCAAGGCCCAGTCTGTTTCGCTGCCGTACAAGGCGCGGGACGGCAAGACCTACCAGCTAAACTTCATCGACACCCCGGGGCACGTCGACTTCTCCTATGAAGTCAGTCGCTCGCTGGCTGCGTGTGAAGGCGCGCTGCTGGTGGTGGATGCCGCCCAGGGTGTGGAGGCGCAGTCGGTTGCCAACTGCTACACCGCAGTGGAGATGGGGCTGGAGGTAGTGCCCGTCCTCAACAAGATCGACCTGCCGACGGCCGACCCGGAAAAAGTGAAGGGCGAGATCGAGGCCGTCATCGGTATCGATGCGGATGATGCCGTCGCCGTGAGCGCCAAGACCGGCCAGAACGTAGTGGAAGTGCTTGAGGCCATCGTGGCCCGTATTCCACCGCCGAAGGTGGGTGATACCGATCGCCTGCAGGCACTGATCATCGACTCGTGGTTCGACAACTATCTCGGTGTCGTCTCGCTGGTGCGCGTGGTTCAGGGCGAGATCAAGCCGGGCGACAAGCTGCTGGTGATGTCCACTGGCCGAGCACATGAAGTAAGCGAAGTGGGCGTATTCACGCCCAAGCGCAAGAAGCTCGATAAGCTGTCGCCGGGCGAAGTGGGCTGGATCACTGCGTCGATCAAGGATGTGCATGGCGCCCCCGTCGGTGACACGCTGACACTTGCCGCCAAGCCGGCTGACAAGCCACTGTCGGGCTTCCAGACCATGCAGCCGCGCGTGTTCGCCGGGCTGTTCCCCGTCTCCGCCGACGACTATCCGGCTCTGCGTGAGGCGCTGGACAAGCTGCGCCTCAACGACGCGGCGCTGTTCTTCGAGCCCGAAAGCTCCGAGGCCATGGGCTTCGGCTTCCGCTGCGGCTTCCTTGGCATGCTGCACATGGAAATTGTGCAGGAGCGCCTGGAGCGCGAATACGATCTCGACCTGATCACCACTGCACCTACCGTGGTGTATGAGGTGCTCCGGAGCGATGGCTCGGTGTTGATGCTGGACAATCCGGCCAAGCTGCCGCCTGCGCATCTGATGCAGGAGATCCGCGAGCCGATCATCGTCGCGAATATCCTCACGCCGGCCGACTACATCGGCAACATCATCACGCTGTGCGAAGAGAAGCGTGGCGTGCAGCGCTCCATTCAGTACCTCGCTACGCAGGTGCAGATCACCTATGAAATGCCACTGGCCGAAGTGGTGCTCGACTTCTTCGATCGCCTGAAGTCGGTGTCGCGCGGTTACGCTTCGATGGACTACCACTTCGAGCGCTTCGAGGCCGGTCCGTTCGTGCGCGTGGACGTGCTGATCAACGGTGACCGTGTAGATGCGCTCAGCCTGATCGTGCACCGCATCCACGCGGAGCGTCGCGGCCGTGACCTGGTCGAGCGCATGAAGGATCTGATCCCGCGCCAGCAGTTCGATGTGGCCATTCAGGCTGCCATCGGTGCCCAGATTGTCGCTCGCTCCACCGTGAAGGCCTTGCGCAAGAACGTGCTGGCAAAGTGCTACGGCGGTGACGTGAGCCGAAAGAAGAAGCTTCTGGAGAAGCAGAAGGAAGGCAAGAAGCGCATGAAGCAGGTAGGCCGCGTGGAGATTCCGCAGGAGGCTTTCCTTGCCGTGCTCAAGGTGGACAAGTAAAAACTGTCCCGGAAAAGTAGCGGACAGGGCAGGTATTCCGGCGCCTTTTCCGATACGGTTCGAGTGCAGCACCCCCGTTCCCTGCTCCTGAGGAGCTTTCAATGGATTTTGATTTTTCGGCGATTCTGCTTGGCCTTACCGTGTTGTTCGGTGTCGTGTGGGGCCTGGACCGCCTGTTCTTCTACAAGCAGCGCAAGGCCAAGGCGGAGGCTGCGGGCAAGGACATGCACGAGCCCGTTGCAGTCGACTGGGCCCGTTCGCTGTTCCCGGTGGTACTGGTCGTGCTGGTGCTGCGCTCGTTCGTGGCTGAGCCGTTCCGTATTCCGTCCGGTTCAATGATGCCCACGCTGGACGTCGGCGATTTCATTCTCGTGAACAAGTTCGCCTACGGCCTTCGTATGCCGGCCTTCAACAACAAGTTCGTGAGTCTGGGTGAGCCCAAGCGTGGCGACGTGGTGGTATTTCGTTTCCCTGGGTACCTGTGCGACGACGGTGGCAAGCTGGTGCGTAGTGGTGATCAGAGCTGCATGGATCCGCATGCGCCGGTGCCCAACCAGAATTGGATCAAGCGTGTCATCGGCCTGCCGGGCGACCGGGTGGAGATGCATGGCGATCAGCTGATTGTGAACGGCCAGCCGGTGGCTGCCGATCTGGTTGGTCCGTACGAAGGTGATCCGAAGCGCGCCGAATCCCGCTTGATGCTGGAGATGGGCGCTACCGTGTGGAACGAGCACCTGCCCAACGGTGAGGGCGGCGTGGTGAACCATCTCACCGCGCGCATGCCCAACTATGCCGTGCCGCCGCCGCTGCCGAATCCTCATGTGCCGCTGGTGGTGCCGCAGGGCTGTTACCTGGCCATGGGCGACAACCGTTACAACAGTACGGACAGCCGCTGGTGGGGTTGCCTGCCGGAGCAGAATCTCGCCGGCAAGGCGTTCCTGATCTGGTTGAGCTGGACGGGTTCGAGCGTCGCGTTCCATCGCATGGGCACGGTCATTCACTAAAAGCGTGACGGCCATGGGCTTGCGCCCGGTGACGTCCAAGTGGACTTGGCGCGACAATGAGCGCGCCAAGTCGCTGCCGGAGCGTCTCGGTGGCAACATGCCAGTCAGCCGGAAATCGCCGCAAGGCGGCATAGCGAGGGGACTATGAAATCGAAGCAGACGGGCATCACCCTGATAGGGTTTCTTGTTGTGCTCATGGTGGTGAGCTTTTTTGGCTATATGGCGATGAAGCTGGTGCCTGCCTATACAGAGTTCATGGGCGTGAGCAAGGCCATGAGCCAGTTGGCGTCGGAAGGCACGGCCAGGACGCCCGGAGAAGTTAAAACCGCCTTGATGAAGAAGTTGGATTTCCAGTACGTGAGCGATGACACCATCACGCCAAAGGACATCAACTTCAAGCGCAATGGCAACGCAACGGAGCTGAGCGTCAGCTACGACAAGCGTATTCCCTTTATGTACAACGTCGACTTCCTGGTGCACTTCGAAAAGAGCGTAGAGTTGCAGGGCAATGTCGACGGTTAAGCACAGGCTCTGGATTTGACCAAGCTCGACTATAGATTTATCGACCCCTCTCTTGCTCAGCTGGCACTGACTCATCGCAGTGCAGGTCGGCCGAACAATGAGCGGATGGAGTTCCTCGGTGACGCCCTGCTGGGCGTTGTCGTGGCCGAACTGCTGTACGAAGCCCATCCCAACGCCAGCGAGGGCGAAATGTCCCGGTTGCGGGCACAGTTGGTGAATGGGCAGGCGTTGGCGGTCATCGCCCGGGAGCTGGAGCTGGGCGACGAGCTGAAGCTTGGCTCCGGCGAATTGAAGAGCGGCGGCTTTCGTCGCGAGTCCATCCTGGCTGACGCCTTTGAGGCGCTGATTGCCGCGGTGTATCTCGATGCGGGTTTCGATGCCTGCCGCGCCGTGGTGCGCGGACTGTTCGAGCCACTGGTGGCAGCCATTCCGCGTTCTTCCAAGGACGCCAAGACCCGTCTGCAGGAACTCTTGCAGGCGCGCGGCTGGCCCTTGCCGCAGTACGATCTGATCGACAGCCATGGCGAAGACCACGCCAAGACTTTTGACGTGTCCTGCGAAATCAATGAACCCGCACCGATTCGCGCCGAAGGGCGCGGCACCAGTCGCC
>NZ_JAELTQ010000117.1 GCF_016428905.1 Dyella sp. ASV24
GAGTAGGGGTGCTCGCGTAGTTCCAGTCCGACGGACGTGAGGCGGCGGTCCAGTTCCTCGCGGAAGGCTTCATCGAGCAGCGCCTTGCGCGCCTGTATGTCGTCGCGCGGCAGCCAGCGTTGTGAAAGCAGGCGCGCAACGAGCGCGGCGGTTTCGTCATGCATCAGAGGTCTTTTCCTTGCGGGGGTGCAGGCGTCCCGCGCTGACTAGCGCGATCGACGCCAAGCCTGGGTCGATCAGGCGCGGTTCGATTTCCAATGTGAGCGGCAGACGCGCGAGATCTGCGGTCGGGCCCTGCAGCGCCGATGATTCCGGATCACCGACAAGACCAAGCAGTGAGAGTCGGTACGCGCTCAGCGCGTAGTCCTCACCGCGCAGCGCATCGCTGAGTTCCATCGGTTGGATCAACGCGGCCAGTTCGCCGTGCCATGCCAGCAGTGGCGAGAGATCTTCCTCGTCGATGGGCAGGTCATGCGTGGTCGGGTTGTTTTCGGCATCGGGCAGCGCCGTGTTTTCAGCCGCAGCACGCTCGCGCTCTAGCAGCTCGTACTCGGCTACGTCCAGCGCAATCTGGTCTTGCAGGAAAGGCGCCTGCACCGGTAGCTGTGCAGCCTCATCCGCATGTTGCGCCAGCGCGTCGGGCGTAAGTGAGCGTAGCCACGCGACGAGGTCGGACGAGGACAGGCCCGTGCGCCCCAGGTGTACGCGATGCTGGTCGATCTTGTTGAGCTCGCGCTGAAATACACCGGCCTGTCGCAACAGCGAGCTCTGCGCGCGGCCCACGGCCTGTGCGAGCCGATGTGTAGCGGGGTCGATGTCCTCGCTGTCGGCGATGGCGCTGACCACTTCCGTGCCTTTCTCCACCCACGTCCATACCGCGTCGAGCCTTTGCGCGGCGCGGCGGATACGGTGCTCGGAGCCGGACAGCACGGCGCGGTCGAAATCTTCCTTCAGTTCCGACAGGCGCGACAGCAAGTGCCCGAGTTCATCGGCGGAAATGCGCCCCACCGCCTGGCCGGCGGCAAGCTGCGCAGTGATATAGCCCAGGCCGTCTTCGTCGTCGCGCTCGAATTCCAGCAGGGTGGACACGGCGGCCAGCGCTTTGCGGCCCAATGGGCTCACGCGATAGCGCAGGGTCTCGTTGTCCCAGGTGAGCAGCTCGTGTTCCTTCAAGCGCTGCACCACGGTTTCCAGCTTCACCGGCTCGACAAAGGCGAGCTGGTCGCGGATCTCGGCTGGCGCCCATTCCGGCGCATGGGCGCGCGCGCCCAGCGTGCGCAACACCAGCAAGCGCAGCACAACCTGGGTTTCACTGCCATGGAACAGCGCACTGAAGGCGCGCAGCAGCGAGCGGCCGCGCAACAATGGAAACACCGCCGGGAGATCCTCGGCGGTGATGCCTTCACGTAGTACGTCCTGCAGACGCTCGTCGGCGTCGGTACCTTCCAGTCCCTGCATCAACGGCCCGCGCCGTGGATGCCGATGAACTGCAGGAACTCCGAGCGCGTGCGCGCGTCATCGCGGAACGCGCCCAGCATCTGACTGGTGATCATCGACACGCCGCGCTTGTGCACGCCGCGCGTGGTCATGCATTCGTGGCTGGCATCGATCACCACGGCCACGCCGGCCGGATGCAGGTTGTCCTGGATGCACTGCGCGATCTGTGCGGTCAGCTTTTCCTGCACCTGGAAGCGGCGCGCATAAGCGTCCACCACGCGGGCCAGCTTGCTGATGCCCACTACGCGGTTGGTCGGCAGGTAGCCGACGTGCGCACGGCCGATGATCGGCGCCATGTGGTGCTCGCAGTGGCTTTCGAATTCGATGTCGCGCAGCACGACCATTTCGTCGTAGCCGGCCACTTCCTCAAAGGTGCGGCGCAGGTACTCGCCCGGGTCGGTGGCATAACCGGAGAACCAGTCCTTATAGGCCTTCACCACGCGCTTGGGGGTGTCGAGCAGGCCTTCCCGGCTGGGGTCTTCGCCCGACCAGCGCAGCAGGACGCGCACGGCCTCCTCGGCCTGTTCGCGGGTGACTTCGGTCGGTTCGTGACGCTCGCTCATGCGGGTTCCTTCGGATACGCCTTACAGACCTGTCAGTGTAACGCCCTCGTCAAGATTTGGCCCCGCATCGGGTCATGTGGCCAATGGGATCAGTGGGTTGTAACTCTCAGGGAATACCCTTGGCGCCCTTATGCCCGGGTCGTGGGCGGGCTAGACTGCGCCCACGCCAAGCCAAGGAGGGGTTATGAAGCGCACGTATGTTGTCTGGCTGTGTGGTTGGCTGCTTGCTGGCGCGGTGGGCGTCGCTGATGCTGGAACGGCCAGTGAGGTCCGCAAGACGGCCGAGGCCGGCATGCTGGTCACCGGCACCGTCGAGGTGAATCCCAACGGCTCACTGCATGGTTATGCCCTGGACCAGCCCGAGAAACTGCCTCCCGTGGTGGTCGACGTCGTGGGCAAGACGGTTTCGTCCTGGGAATTCAAACTCTCTGGTCCGATCACGGATGTACTGAAGACCAAGATGAGCCTTCGCGTGGTGGCAAAGCCACTGGGGGACGGTCAGTTCAAGGTGGCGGTGGAAGGCACGTCGTTCGGCGAGCCAGGCAAGCGCAGCGATCAGGTTTCTTACAAGGAACGCTCTCACCCGGTCTACCCGCAGGCCGCGATCAATTCGCGTGTCAGCGGCACCGTGTACCTGGTGCTGCGTATCGGGCGCGATGGTGCCGTGCAGGAGGTCATCGCCGAGCAGGTGAACCTGGACCAGTACGACCGGGACGCGTCCATGGAGCGCTACCGCAAGTGGTTGGCCGACGCCTCGTTGCAGGCCGCACGTGGCTGGACCTTCAATATTCCTTCCAGTGGTGCGGAGAAGGACAACCCCTATTGGGTCGTGCGCGTGCCGGTGAACTTCAATCTGCGGGCGTGGGGAGCACCGTCGCAGAGGCATACTTATGGCGAATGGGAGGCCTATATTCCCGGGCCGCGCCAGACGCCGCCGTGGATCGGCAAGGCGCTTGCCAGCGAGTCGCCGGATGCCATGCAGGAGGGCGAGCTGGGCTCGGGCGACGCACGGCTGCAACTCGTCAAGCCGGTGGGTGGCGCCTGAGCGTTCCGGCGATCAGGCGACCGAACGGAACACGGTGATGCGGTCGGCGTTGGGTTCGCTGGCCGCCTGCAGCCACGGTTCGCCTGCGACAGCCGGCGTGCAGGGGCCGAGCGTGACGACGCGGAAGCTGCGCTGCCGCGCTTCGTCGTGGAGACGGTCGAGCATGTGCCGCAGCATGCCACCGGTGAACGGCGTATAGAGGTAAAACACCGTGCCGCGCGAGACATCTGCATCGCGTGCGTCTTGCGCGATGAACGTGGCGCGATCGACATGCAGGGCTTTCGCCGCGCGACGCGCGCTTTCGACATAGGCGCTTTCGCGCTCGATACCGCAGGCACACGCGTCGGTGCAGATCGACACCAGTAGCGGCACATGGCCCATACCGGAACCCAGGTCGACCACCACGTCGTCGCCGCCCAGCCGCGTACGGTGGATCATGTCGAGCACGTGGCGCACCGGCGTCGGCTGGTAGAACACCATCTCGTTCTCCAGCGATGCGATAGGCGAGCTCGGCTCATCGAGCGACAGTACGTCGCCGATCAAGGCGTCGAGATGATCGTAGCCCCATGGTTCGCGCAGATCGTCGCGGCGCAGCCAGCCGCTCAGTGCGTGTACGCCAGCGCCGTGCACGATGGCATGCCGCACGGCGTCGCACAGGTGTCGCTGGATGTCGGCCAGCGCGGCATGCCGCATCTGGGCACGGCGGCGAAGCGCATCCATCGTCGCCTTGCACGTTGGCGAGACGCTGACGGGCTCGTGCAGCAGCACGTCCTCCAGCCGGTCCATGGCAAGGACGCGTTCGCGCAATTGCTCCGGCCGCTCCAGCGAGCGGTCCTGTTCGGCTTCGCAAACGATGGCGTGCAGTTCTTCCAGCATGGCGTGACAGATCCGCGATGACGAACCGGATGGTGTCACGTTTTGGCTGGCCGCGAGTTGAACGCACGTTGCTGCGATGTCAACGCGGATCGGGAACAAAGTGCCCCGGGAACGGGTCGGGCCGCGTCCGCTCTGGTGGAACGTCGCCGGGTATCACGCCCTGCGCGATCAGTCTTTCCCGCGTGTCGTAGTACACCGTGATGACCTCGTTGGGCGTCGATGAAGCGCGTTCGAAATCCGTATAGGTCACCTCCGAGGTTTCCCGCTCGCCGTGTCCCGTGCCCAGTGGGCCGCCGGGAAGCGCCTTGGCAAGGGCCGGGGCCGCCGCACTTTCAGCGATAGGTGCTGCCGGTGCCGGTGGCGCTGCCATTCGGCGGCTGGTTATCGGTTCCTGCGGCGCGGGCATGGGCATGGGCCGGTTCATCCGCCGCGGCAAAAATACGGCAATGCCGATCACGCCCACGTTCTCTGGACGTCCGGTGCGCGCGGCGTAACTGCGCGAGGCATCGGCGAACACGAAGTCAGCGACTTCAGACAGGCTCTTGCGCCAACCTTGGATATCGGTGGCGGCGTAAGGCTCCAGCACATAGCCGCTTTGGGACCAGTCGGCGGTATCGCCCGACACCACGTTCACGCCGTCGACCGACAGCACACCCAGCGCGCGGGAGTCTTCCTGGCTGCGGAGCTGGATCTGGTAGCGATGTCCGGGTTGCCCCGCGACGTAATAGCGACCGCCATGGCGATAGACGGGTAGCTCTTGCTGTGTGGTGCGGTCGTAGACAGTCATGTCCACCAGTCGTCCCACGGCGCTCGCATGCGCACTGGCCGTGAGTGCGGCAAGACCGAGAAGCGCTTTCCCAAGGGTGTTCATGGCAACGACTCCGGCAGGCATCGATGGCCGATGCTTACAGTGGAACGAGGGAAGCGGCCAAAAGGGGTTAGCGCGCAGCGCTCGTTGGGCTCAAGTTTTTTCGATGCCGGCCGACCACACGGTAAACGTACAAAAGGACTCGCACGTGAGCATCGGCATCCATCTGGACACTTCAACCCTCCCGGTGACCATCAGCGGTTCGTCGGCTGCTACGACGACGACGGATGCATCGGCATCGGGCAAGACGACCGTACCCGTGAAGGGCGCTGGGGCCAGTGCTGCCGCCGGCGCATCCGCGGATTCGGGCAGCAGCGGTAGCGCCGCAAGCCCCACGGTGCAGGCGCTGCAGCGTGAGATTGCGCAATTGCAGAAGATGCTGGCGCAGGAGGAGCAGGCACTACGCGCCGCCACGCAGCGAAGCAAGGGTTCGACCGACGCGGCGAGCATGGCCGAGATCTCCGCCTTGCAGTCCGCCGTGACCACCACCAACGGTCAGCTCGCATCTGCCGTCACCGCACTCGCCACGGCCCTGCTGGCCGAAGGTGGCAGCAGCGGCGGCTCGCTGGTCAGTGCCTCCGCCTGACGCTTAGACCTCGACGTCGTCGTCCGCGCTGTCTTCGATGGCTGGCGCGTCGCCAAGCAATTGCTGGACTTCTTCGCCCGGCAAGGTTTCCACGCCGCGCAGCTTCCGCTCGATGGCGCGCGTGCGCACGGTGGCCTGATCGATCACGTTGCTGGCTTCGGTGAGTTTCTTGCGGGTCTTTTCCAGCACCGTGCCGAACTTGCCGAATTCGGTTTTCACGGCACCGAGCAGGGTCCATACCTCGCTGCTGCGCTTGGCGATGGCGAGCGTGCGGAAGCCCATCTGCAGGCTGTTAAGCAAGGCCGTGAGCGTGGTGGGGCCCGCGATGGTGACGTGGTGGTCGCGCTGCAGGGTTTCGAACAGGCCCGGGCGGCGTATGACTTCGGCGTACAGACCTTCGGTGGGCAGGAACAGTACGGCGAAGTCGGTGGTGTGCGGCGGCGAGACGTATTTGCCACGGATGCGCTTGGCTTCTTCGCGTACGCGCATTTCCAGTGCTCGGCCCGCCAGTGCGGCGGCGTCGGCGTCGGCAGCTTCCTGCGCGTCCAGCAGGCGCTGGTAGTCCTCTATCGGGAATTTCGCATCGATGGGCAGGTAGAGCTGCGCGTTCTCACCGGCGCCAGGCATGCGCACGGCGAATTCCACGCGATCATTGCTGCCGGGAATGGTCACTACGTTCGCGTCGTACTGATCGGTGGTGAGTAGCTGCTCCAGCAACGCGCCCAGCTGTACTTCGCCGAGGATGCCGCGCGTCTTCACGTTGGTCAGCACGCGCTTGAGGTCACCCACACCGGTGGCAAGGTTCTGCATCTCGCCGAGGCCACGCTGCACTTGTTCGAGGCGTTCGGATACCAGCGCGAACGATTGACCGAGGCGAGTTTCCAGCGTCGTCTGCAGTTTTTCATCGACGGTGGCGCGCATCTGTTCAAGCTTCGCGGCGTTGTCGTCCTGGATCGCCTTGAGCTTGGTTTCCAGTGTCGCGCGCACTTCGTTGAGGCGCTTCTCGTTGTCGGCGGTGAGCGCGGAAAGACCCTGCTGTTGCTGTTCACCGAAGCGGTTGAGCGTCAGCGTGAGTTCTTCGCGGCTGCGGCGCGCATCTTCGGTAAGGCGTTGCGCCAGCGATTGCAGGCCGGTGTCGGTGCGTTCGGTAAGTACGTCCAGGCGCTGGCCGAAATGGCCGATGCGTTCGTGCTGCTGCGTGCTCATGCCGCCCAGCTGCTCCTGCACCAGCGTGCGGAATTGGCCGAGTGACTGGCCGATCGATTGGGTGATCTCGCCGCGCCCCGCACGCTGCTCCTGTGCCAGTGCCTCGCGCAGGTGGCGGTTGTCGTCCTTGAGTGCATCGAGGCGCGCGGTGAGGCCGGCATCCTCGCGACCACGCAGCAGGCTGATGACCTGCAGCACGACCATGGCCAGCACGGCGACGACAAGCACGATCAGGAGGATTTCGGTGAAGGACATAACGATTCCAGATGACACAAGGTCGCCAGTGTACGCGCTGGCGTCTCATAAGCCCGGACTGACTGCCCCTTAGACGGGGAAGGCGCCTTTGTCATAAGCCTTGCAATAGGCCTTCCAATCGCGGCGCACCTGGCGCGTGCAGTCCTGGGCCAGTTCGTGCAGTTGCGTGACCCAGCGACGCTTCTCGGCGAAAGCGATCAGCTCATCGGCAGTAGCGGAACCCTGCCTGCCGCTGCTGCGCAGTTGCGCCCAGGCAGAGAGCTTGCCCATGGCGTCCAGCACACCGTCCAGGCGTTCCAGCTTGCCGTGCCAGTCGGTGAGCGCAACGCGGTCTTCCGTGGGCTGCAGGCCGCGCAGCACGTATGACTTGCGTCCCATGGTCACGGCGCGCAGGAAGGCGGGTGAAATGGCCTGCATCCGCCGTTGCACGGCGACGACGCGCTCGGCCTCCGTTTCCCAGTCGGGCTGTGCGATGTCCAGATGGGGCACGAGGGAAGAGGGCATCGCTTGCTTGAGGTCGAGCAGATAGTTGCTGTCGGGCGAGCCCTTGCCTTCGACAAGGATGGCGAAACGGTCCACGCCCAGGCTGCCGGTACCGGCGATGCGGCGCGCCACGTCGAGCACGGTGTAGAAGCCCGGGTCCGATTCCTTAGCGCCGATCTTCTGAATGAGCGCGGTGACCTTCTCGCGCTGCTTGTCGGTCACCGGCAGGGCGCGTCGGCCATCCAGACGCAGCTTGCGATGCTTGCCCCTGCGCTCGGTGCGGCTGTCCAGAAAGTGTGGACGCAGACGGCCGCGCAGGCTGCCGAGCAGGTCGCCGACCATACCGGTCGCAGTGTCGCGTTCAATCCATCGCGCTTTGCCCAGTCGCAATGCACCGGTATAGGAGTCGAGAAAGCGATGACAGAGCTGGTTGGCTTGGTCGCGGCTCAGATCCAGGCTGGCGGCGGCGACGTGCACGCTGGTGAGCAGGCGGATGAGTTCCCACGTGCACGGCGCCAGCGCGGCTTCGTCGAAATCGTTGAGGTCGAAATAGACGAGCCGGTTGTCGCCCTTGTAGCTGCCCATGTTCTCCAGGTGCAGGTCGCCGCACACCCAGGTGGCCGGCGCCTTCTCGAAGGCCTTGGCCGGCGGCAACTGCGCATAGAACAAGTGACAGGTGCCACGCAGGAAGGTGAAGGGATCGTGCCGCATCGCGGTGTACTTGCGTTGCAGTCGCTCGGGATCGCGCCCGGCGTTGTACTCGCGGATCACATCGACGACATCGAGCACGTCCCTTCTCTCCTTATCGTGGGTGCTTACATGACGCGGCAGAACACCGCCTTCAGATAACGGCCTTCCGGCACGTCGCTGCGGAACGGGTGATCCGCGCCCGCGCCTGCCGTGTGCAGCACCTGAATCTCGCGCCCGGCGTTGAGCGCCACGCGGCGCAGCATCTCCAGGAAGTCCGCCTCGCTCACCAGGCCCGTGCACGAACAGGTCAGCAGCAGGCCGCCGGGCGGGATCACGTCCAGCGCCAAACGGTTCATCGCGAAGTATTTCTTCAGCGCGTCGATCACCTTGCTGCGGTCGCGGGTGAGCTTGGCGGGATCAAGGATCACTGCGTCGTACTGCTCGCCGCGCGCGATGGCGCCACGCAGCCAGTCGAAGATGTCCGCTGCTTCGAACACGGCGGGCACGTCGTTGGCGGCGGCATTGGCGCGGGCGATCTCCAGGATGCCCGGGTCCATATCCACACCCGTGGCCGACTGCGCGCCCGCCGCCAGCGCATGCACGGCGAAACCGCCGGCGTTGCAGCATAGATCCAGCACGCGGCGGCCCTTGGCGAGACGTGCGAAGTGGTGGCGATTCTCGCGCTGGTCGGCAAAGAAGCCGGTCTTGTGGCCGTAGCCCGGCGCAGCGTGGAAGCGCAGCCCGTGTTCGTGCACTTCCGCCGGGGCGGGTGCTTCAGGCGAGCGGCAATCGAAGGATTCCTGCTTCTGCACGTGGCTTTCGGCGAACCAGTACAGGCGCGCGCCTGGGAAGTGGCGCAGCAGCGCGGCGTGGATCGCCTCGCGGAAACGCCACATGCCGGCGGCAAAGTATTCGATCACCAGAATGTCGGCATAGCGATCGACCACGAGGCCGGAAAGACCGTCGCCTTCGCTGTGCACCACACGCCATGCATCGCTGACGCGGTCGAGTTCCAACAGCTCTTTGCGCAGGGTGACGGCACGGTCGATGCGCGTCTCGATCCACTCGGCGTCAATGGCTTCCGACGGGTCGCTGGTCAGCAGACGCAGCGCAATACGCGCGTGGCCGTTCCAGAAACCCCGGCCGACGAAACGGCCTTTGGCATCCTCCACGTCGACCACGCTGCCGGGCGGCACGCGGGTTTCAG
The DNA here is from genome assembly GCF_016428905.1 of Dyella sp. ASV24. Taxonomy (GTDB): domain Bacteria; phylum Pseudomonadota; class Gammaproteobacteria; order Xanthomonadales; family Rhodanobacteraceae; genus Dyella. The sequence continues at coordinate 9,277 of NZ_JAELTQ010000117.1, forward strand.
GCTTGTGCACCTGGGCGGACCACACCCAGGGGTGGCCGGGCATGCGGTCGGTTTTGAGGCGGATGACGGGGAGGGGAGCAGGGCTGTTCATCCACCCATAATACCCGGTGGGAGGCTTTACTCCGCCGTTTTTCGCAGGAACGGGCGTTGTGCGCGGCCTTGGCGCGGCGTCGATACCACGCTGCGATGGGAGTTTCGCTCAGCGGAAACGCAGCGCCAGCCAGGACAACAAGGCCAGCAGGTTGATGCCCACGCGCGAGACCGATGGCCCGGCCACGGCCAGCAGAAAGCCCTCGCTGCCGACGTGCCAGTCCAGCCCCAGTTGCACCGGCAGGTGCAGGCTGGCGTAGATGTTCACAAACGCGCCGCAATGGAAGCCATAACTGATGATGGGCGTGGCGAGCAGCGGCAGCTGCATCAACTGCGCCCAGCTGGAGAAGGTGATGCCGCGCTCGCTGTTTTCCAGCAGCAGCGCGCCGGCCACCATCACGAACGCATAGAAAGCCAGTCCAATCAGCGCGACGATGGAGTCGTGTGTGCCGAACGGCAGCAGCCGGCGCAGCATGTTCACCAAACCGAAGAAGCCGCCCGCCACTTCGAGGATGCCAATCAGTCGGAAGAGGAAAGTGCGCACGTGCGAGGCCCCGGGTCGAAAGCCGGGAGCTTAGCGGATCACGGCGCGTGTGTTGTCGGGCCGGTTTGGCAGTTCGTTGGCGCAGGTACAGCTCGCCGTAGGAGCGCGCGTGCGCCCCTACGCAAGGTCGTCGGCCAGTTCGTGCAGGTCAGCGATGTGCTGCTCCCACCAGCGCGGTTCCGCTGCGAAGGGGAACGCGGCGGGAAACGCGGGATCGTGCCAGCGTGCGGCGATCCAGCCGGCGTAGTGCAGCTGCCGCATGGCGCGCAGCGCGGGCACCAGGGCAAGTTCGCTGAAGTCGAAATCTCGCATTTGCTGGTAGCCGTCGAGCAGGGCGCTCATCGCCTTGTCGTCGTTGGCCAGCATCCATAGATCCTGCACGGCGGGCCCCATGCGGGCATCGTCGAGATCGACAAAATGCGGGCCGCCGTCGGTCCATAGCACATTGCCCGGGTGGCAGTCGCCGTGCAGGCGTAGCTGGCGCACCGGGCCTACAATCTCGAAACGTTGGGCAACGGCTTGGTCCACGCGCTCCGCTGCGGCACGGTAATTCGAATGTTGCGAAGGCGGCAGCAGAGACGAGGACAGTACGGCGCGCATGGGTTGTTCGATGAGTGTGGCGCGATCGATGCGCCCGCGATGCTCGAACGGCTGCCGTGCGCCGATGCTATGGATGCGCGCGATCAGGCGACCCAGCCATTCCAGTTGTTCCGGCGACTCCAGTGACGGTGCACGCCCGCCGCGACGTGGCGTAAGCGCATAGCGAAAGCCGTCGTGATGCAGCAGGGTGCGTCCACCGAACACCAGTGGTGCAACGACGGGGATATCCGCGTCGGCAAGCTCGCTGGCGAAGGCGTGTTCTTCCAGAATAGCCGCGTCACTCCAGCGATGCGGGCGATAGAACTTGGCGATGACGGGCGAATCATCTTCGATACCCACCTGCCACACGCGGTTTTCGTAACTGTTGAGCGCGAGCAGCCGTCCGTCCGGCCACAGGCCGCAGGCGGTGACAGCGTCGAGGACGCGATCCGGATCGAGTGATGAGTACGGAGCTTCGATGCTCAACGCGGCGCGACCACGCGTGCCGGGATCACCGCCATGGTGATGCGCGAGATGCACACCAGCTCGCCGGCTTCTGTCTCGATGCGGATCTCCCACACCTGCGTGGTACGGCCGATATGCACCACGCGCGCGGTGCCGGTGACCGTGCCGCTGCGTACGCCACGCACGTGATTGGCGTTGATATCCAGGCCCACAGCGACTTCCTGTGCGGGATCCAGCGTGAGCATGGCCGCCGTGCTGCCCAGCGTTTCAGCCAGTACCACCGAGGCGCCACCGTGCAGCAGGCCGTACGGCTGGTGGGTGCGGTGATCCACCGGCATGGTGCCGCGCAGCCAGTCATCGCCGACCTCGGTGATGCGGATGCCCAGCGTTTCCATCATGGTGTTGGCGCTCCAGCCGTTGAGGCGCTCGAGCGAGGTGTCCTGTTTCCAGATGGCCATGGTTGAATCTCCGAAGTAAGGCCCTCATTGTCGACTGACGCTTACCCCGCGACAATGTGTCCGTGTTTACTGTCACTATTCAATCCACCGGCCGCCATTTCCCGGTAGCGCCCGGAGAAACCGTGCTGGAAGCCGCCCAACGGGCCGGCATCGCCTTGCCGTATTCGTGCCGTGCGGGCGTGTGCGGCAGCTGCAAGGCCACGCTTATCGCTGGACATTGCGATTACCCGCGCAACCCTCCGGTGGCGCTGAGCGGTACCTCACCGGCGCAGCACGCCATCCTGCTCTGTCAGGCGGTGCCCCGCAGCGACCTCACCATCGAGGCGCGCGAAGTCACGTCTGTGGAGGATATCGCCCGACGGCAGCTGGACGTCGTCGTGTCGCGCAAGTGGATGCTCGCGCCCGACGTGATCGGCCTGCACCTGACGCCGGCTTCCGCGGATGCGCGACTCAACTGGCTACCGGGCCAGTATCTCGACGTGCTGCTGGAGGATGGTCGCCGCCGGCCGTTCTCCATCGCCAATCATCCACAGGCCGATGGGGCCATCGAGCTGCACGTGCGTCATGTGGCGGGCGGTGGCTTCACGTCGTGGGTGAGCGACACGTTGAAAGTCGGCGACGTGCTGCGCATCGAAGGCCCCTTGGGCACCTTCGTGCCGCGCGAAGATGCCGAGCGGCCGATGATCTTCATGGCCGGCGGTACCGGGTTTGCCCCGGTGAAAGCTATTGTCGAGCACTTCATCGCACTGGGCACGCGTCGACCGATGCATGTGTACTGGGGCGCGCGTCATGCAGCGGATCTGTATATGCGCGAACAGGCGCAGCGCTGGAGCACGATCGCGCACGACCTGCGTTTCCACTCGGTGATCTCCGATGCAGAGCAGGCGCTGGCCAGCGGTATCCGCATGGGTCTCGTGCACGAAGCTGTGCTGGCGGATCATCCCGATCTCGCACGCTACGACGTCTACATGAGTGGCCCGCCGGCGATGATCGATGCAGGGCGCAAGCTCTTTATCGGTGCGGGATTGCCGGAAGAACGGCTCTACTACGACTCGTTCGATTACGCGCCGGACGTGCTGGCGCAGATCCTCGGCAACCGGGCGGGCATCGTCGGCCTTTGAGGCCGGCACATCAAAACGGGCGAGGACCTTGCGTCCCCGCCCTGTGGATCTATCAACCCGGGTTCTTGCCCTTGGCCACCGGCAGCTGAGCCTGCTGCCAACCCAGCACGCCGCCGCCGAGGGTGAAGACCTTGGCGAAGCCGGCCTTGACCAGACGCTGCGCAGCCTTGTCGCTGGCGCCGCGGCCGTCCTTGTCGATCAGCACCACCGGTACATCCTTGGCCTTGGCGATGTCCTTGTGTTCGGGATCGAACTGGCTGAGCGCGACGTGGCGCGAGCCGGGTACGTGCGCCTTCTCGTAATCAGCATAGGCGGACAGATCGATCAGCAGCGGGCCTTCCCGGTTGATCAGCAGGGTGAGGCTGGCCGGCGTGAGTTCCTTGTACTTGCGCAGCATCACCATCAGCTGGGTGACGATCAGGCCGAGCAGCAGGACGAGGAACAGCGCGGCGAGCGCCATGTTGTGGCCGATGAACTCGGGCAGCTTGTGCAGGACATCGCTCATTCGTTGGGCTTCCGCAGACGCGGCCATGGGCCGCGTGAAGTGAACAGAACGGGCGATTATACGGTTTGCCGCGGGGTCGCGCCGCCCGAGGCCCCGAACCGGCTTATGGCTGGCTGCTGATGTCCGGCAGCCCACTTTCCAGGTACCAGTGCTTACTGGCGTCGTCGTACTGCCAGATCTGGTGATCGGTCACGGTGCGCTCGGACTGGGTGTTCACGTTGATCAGGTTGATCTGAACCGTCTGGCGCACCTCGAACTGGCCTTTGGGCACCGGGCCGTTGCCTTCGTCATAACCGCTCACCTTGTACTGCTGGTAGCGGGACATCTCGAGTGGCGAAATCGGGTGTGCCTCGAGCACCTTGGGGTCGACGAACTTCAACGCACTGTTGAAGTCGCCCCAGCGCACGGTGCTGGCATAGGCGTTGAGCGTGGTGGTAAGCGCATCGTTGCGCTTGTCGGTGGCGCAACCACCGAGCGCAAGCAAGGACACCGTGACGAGCGGGATCAGGATGCGACGCATGAGGCTTCCCCTTGGGTGAAGCCCGCATTGTGCCCAAGAGCCTTTGCAAAGTCTGCGCGCGGCTCCGGGGTAAATGCTAACCGAAGCCCGTTATTTCATACGGCGTCGGGCGATCGCCGCTTGGCCACGAAACGTCCTTCCAGCGTCGCCGCCGGCTTCTCACCGGTGCCCGGCACGCGGCACGACACCTCGATGCGTGCCCGGCCACGCGTGTTCAGCGTGCTGAAAAATGTGCTCCAGTCCGCACCGTCGGCCAGTCGCGCCTCGCTCACGAAGTCGCTCCATACCGGTTCCAGGTAGCGCACCGTGGATTCGCCCACGAACACATCGCACTCCAGCCCGCGCATGCGCAGCTCCAGCTCCACCAGGCTCCAGCCGTTGAGCGTCATCACGCTGACCAGGCTGCCGCCAAACGCACATCCCTTGTCATTGATGTTGGGGCTGAGCGGGGCGACCAGCGCCAGGTGCTCTTCGTCGCAATCGAGCAGATTCAGTTCCATGGTCTGCGCGAGTGGGATTTCGTCGCGCATGAAATTGACCAGCTTGCGCGCCAGGGTGTGCCGTTCGGTGGTGCTCATTGGAGTGGGGGTGATCAAGGGGGAACAGCTAGTGTACGCACGGAGGTAGACCATCCGCAGGCGCATGGCCGGTACACTCCGTGCCATTCCCCGGAGCGGCCCATGACTGCGCGACCCCCGACCCCTGCCGAGCACACGCTGGACGGACGCGCCGTGGTCATCACCCGCCCCGCCGGCACCGGCTCACCGATGGCGCGCAAGGTACGCCGCATGGGTGGATTCCCTTTATTGCTGCCGGGCTTGTCGCTACATGGTGTGAGCGGATCGGACGTGGCTGCCGCGCTGCGTGCCGCGCTGGACGACGAAGTGCTGGTGTTCACCAGCCCGGCGGCGGTGCGTTTCGCCGCGCGGCTGGCTCCGCTGGATACCCGGGCTACCGTGCTGGCGGTGGGGAAGGGCACGGCCAGGGCGCTGGGTCGCCTTGGCATCCCGGCGCTGGCCCCGGCGGGTAGTCAGGACAGCGAGGGCTTGCTTGAGCATCCTGCGCTTGCCAGCCTGCAAGGGCGTCGTGTGGCCTTGATCGGTGCGCCGGGCGGGCGTGGTGTTCTGCGTGGCGAACTGGCGGAACGTGGTGCGCAACTGCGTGAGGTTCATGTCTATCACCGTGGCCCTCCGCGCTGGCAACGTCGACAGCTCGACGCCGTCATGCAGCTTCCCTCCGACGCGCGGGTGCTGCTCTCCAGTGCGGAAGCGCTGGACAACCTGAGGCAGGGGCTGCCCGCCGACGTGTTCGCGTATCTCCGCCGTAGCGTGGCCGTGGCCAGTAGCGAACGCATCGCGGTGGCGGCGCGGGAGGCGGGCTTTGCGCGCGTCGTGATCGCAGATTCGGCATTGTCCGAGCACCTGCTGGCGGCAGCGGTGCGTCCTTAGATCGCCTATCAAAATTCCACCCGAGCGCTCTTTTTCATCATGGCCATTCCGGCGCAGGCCGGAATGACGAGCAATGAGCGGAGATCTTGAACAGCCCCTTGCTCGATTTCCCGCCCAATCGACGATTTTCACGCCCGTTTGATGCGAGACGGCCGGCGCGGGCTGTTAGCATGTCTCGCATGAGCCAAGACGACTCCCTCCCCGAAAGCGGCGCGCCTGCGGGTGCGCGTTCTGACACATCTTCCCGCACTGCCCGGGCCACGCCGCCCGCGCGACGCGGCAGCGGCACACTGGCCGTGGCCCTGCTGTTGTCGTTGGTCGCCGTTGGCGGCGCCAGCTACGTGGGCTGGCGCCAGTGGCAGCAGGATCAAGGCAGCGCAGCCGGCAACGCAGCGCTCGACGCCCTCAGGCAACAGGTTGGCGCGCTGCAAAGCGCCACCAGCGCAAGCGACAGCGAGCGCAACCTGCTGCGCCAGCGCCTGAGTGACGCCGATCAGGTGAACCGCTCGCTGCGTGAGGAGGTGCTCAGCCAGGCCGAGCGTACGCGCAACCTGGAAGACGCCGTGGCCAAGCTGTCGGAGAAGACGCTATCGGGTCACGACGCCATGCTGCTGGATGAAACCGAATCGCTGCTGCGCATGGCCAAGGAGCGTTACGACCTGTTCCATGATGCACAGGGCGCCCTCGCCGCGTATGGGTTGGCGGATCAGGCGCTCGCCGCCGTCAACGACGGCGCCTTCTCCGGTTTGCGCCAGAGCATGGGCGCGGAACGCGAGGCGCTGGCCAAGAGCCGCACAGTCAATCTCGACGCATCGCTGACCACGCTGAGTGATCTGCGTGCATCGATGATGCAGTTGCCGCTCAAGCCGATGGACACGGCATCGTCCGGTACAACGCCCAGCAGCTGGTCGCGCATCGTGGGCGCGCTCAATGGCGTGGTGAAGGTGCAGCGCACGAACGGCGCCCCGCTTTCCGTCGCCGATGCACGCTTTGCGCGCGAGCTGGCCTCGATCGATCTTGCGCAGGCGCAGGCCGCTTTGCTCGCCTCCGATCGCGATGCCTACGTCGCCGCGCTCAAGCGTGCCGATGCGGGTATTGCTGCGCAGTTCGATACCAGCGCCGCTCCCGTGCAGCAGGTGCGCACGCAGCTCGCCGCATTGATGGCCCAGCCCCCGGGTGCGCCCGTGCAGCTTGGTGCGGCGCTCGGCGAACTGCGTAACCTCCGTGCCGTGCATGCGCTGAAGCCCGCGAGCAGCAGCTCGACCGGAGCCAAACCATGAAGTTGTGGCGCTGGATTCTGTTGCTGGTGATCGTGGCCGCACTGGCTGCCTTCGGCTGGCATTGGGTGGCCGAGGATCCGGGCTACGTGCTGGTGCAGTTGCGTGGCTGGCAGGCCGAGACCACGGTGGTCGCCGCCATCGTCATCCTGCTGCTGGCATGGGCCCTGCTCAGCGCCGTGTGGTTTGCCGTGCGCTGGCCCTTTGGTGCGTTCACGCGCCGCCATCGTCGTCTGAGCCGCAAAAAGATGAGCGAAGGCCTGCTCGCGCTGATGGAAGGTCGCCATGGCGATGCCGAGCGCGATCTCCATCGTGCCTCGCGTCTGGACGTATTGCGCGGCCCTGCACTGCTGGCGGCGGCGGAAGCGACTTCGCGTCGTGGCGAGAACAGTCGCGCACTGGCCACGCTCGATGAGGCGGCACAGGTCGCACCGCGTGCGGCTCGCGTGCTGCGTGCCCGCGTGCTGCGCCGTGAAGGCCGGCCGTCGGAGTCCGTGAACTTGCTGGCTGCCGATGCGGATGCAGGCAACCTCACTCCCGGTGGCTGGCGCGAGCTGGCGCTGGCAGCGCTCGCCAGTGGCGACACACGCCGTGCACGTCAGGCGCTGGAGCCACTGCAAAAGAGCGGTGCGCTGAGCACCAAGACGTTTGCCGCGCTCGAAGCACAGGTGCTTACGGCTTCGTTGCGGAGTGCACCGGACGCCGCTGCGCTCAACACCCTGTGGTCGCAGTTGCCCAAGGCGCAGCGCCGCGTGCCGGCGGCGATCGATGCCTACGCGCGTCAGGCTGCCGCGTTCGGCATGATGCTGCCTGCCATGGATGAAGTGGAGTCCGCACTGCGCCGCGAGTGGTCGCCGCTGTTGATCGAAACCTATGGCTCGCTGGGTGGTGACGACATCGAAGCGCGTTTGCGTCGTGCCGAATCCTGGCTTGATGCCCATCCCAACGATGCTGCATTGTTGCT
>NZ_JAELTQ010000118.1 GCF_016428905.1 Dyella sp. ASV24
GCCCTGGGCAATGCGCGCCAGTGCAGCGGCGATCTCGATGGCGGGAATGTTGTGTTCCTGCTCGTATTGCTCGATCAACTGCTGGAACAGGCCCAGTTCGCCCACAGCGATGGTGTCGCTGATGCGTTGCTTGAACTTGGCGATACGCACGTCGTTGACGGCTTCCACCGTCGGCAGCTTCATCTCTTCGATGGGCTGGCGCGTGGCGCGTTCGATCGCGCGCAGCATGCCTTTCTCGCGCGGCGTCACAAACAAAATAGCTTCACCGCTGCGACCGGCGCGGCCAGTGCGGCCGATGCGGTGCACGTAGCTTTCGGTGTCGTACGGGATGTCGTAGTTCATCACGTGGCTGATGCGTTCCACGTCGAGACCACGCGCAGCCACGTCGGTGGCCACCAGAATGTCGAGCTTGCCGTCCTTCAGCTGCTGGATCACGCGCTCACGCTGTGCCTGCGCGATGTCGCCATTGATGGCGGCAGCGGCAAGACCCCGCGCCTGCAGCTTCTCCGCGAGTTCCTCGGTGGCCGATTTGGTGCGCGCGAAGATGATCATCGCGTCGAACGGTTCGGCTTCGAGGATGCGCGTCATGGCATCGAGCTTGTGCATACCGCTGACGAACCAGTAGCGCTGGCGGATGTTCGCCGCCGTGGTGGTGGATGACTTGATCGTCACCTCGCGCGGTTCTTTCAGGTGCTGCTGGGCGATCTTGCGGATCTGCGGCGGCATGGTGGCAGAGAACAGTGCCACCTGGCGGCTTGGCGGCGTCGCCTGCAGCACTTTTTCCACGTCGTCGATGAAGCCCATGCGGAGCATTTCGTCGGCTTCGTCGAGCACCAGGAACTTCAGCTCGGACAGGTCGAGCGTGCCGCGCTCCAGATGGTCGATGACACGGCCGGGCGTGCCCACCACGATCTGCACGCCGCGCTTGAGCGAGTGCAACTGCGGGCCATAGCTCTGGCCGCCGTAGATCGGCAGCACTTGCAGCCCTGGCATGTGGGTGGCGTAGCGCTGGAATGCTTCAGCCACCTGGATGGCGAGTTCGCGCGTGGGCGCCAGCACCAGCGCTTGCGGCTTGCCTGGCTTGAGGTCGATGCGCGACAGGATAGGCAGCGCAAATGCAGCGGTTTTACCGGTGCCGGTCTGCGCCTGGCCGAGTACGTCGCGACCTTCCAGCAGCGGCGGAATGGTGGCGGCCTGGATCGGCGAAGGCGATTCATAGCCAACGTCGGTGAGTGCGCGCAGCAACTCCGGATGGAGGCCAAGCGCAGCAAAGCCGACGGCTGCCGGCTGGGAATCGGAAGACGGGGAGGACATGGGGAACCTCGACATGGCATGCACGGCGGCATGCGGGAGAATGACGCCATTGTAACAGGCCGACCCGCCCCCACTGGGTTTTTTTACGGGCCTGTCGGCCAAATCCCCAAGGAATATTCATGTCTGGACGTCTTGATGGTCGTATCGCGCTGGTTACCGGCGCGTCTTCGGGTATTGGCGAGGCCACGGCGCTGGCCCTGGCGCAGGAGGGAGCGAAGGTCGCCATCGCGGCCCGCCGACGCGATCGGCTCGAAGCTCTTGCCGCCAAACTGCAGGCATTGGGCGCCGATCCTTTGGTGCTGGTGGCCGATCTGGCTTCGGAGGACGAGGCCAAGCGCATCGTGGCCGAGACGGAGGCGCACTACGGTCGCCTGGACATCCTGGTGAACAACGCCGGGGTGATGTACCTGGAGCCGGTGGAACAGGCCGATCTTGGCCGTTGGCGCCGCATGCTGGAGCTCAATGTGCTCAGCCTCATCGCGTCCACGCAGGCCGCGCTGGCGGGCATGCGCGAGCGTCGCGAAGGGCACATCGTGAACATATCGTCGACGGCCGGGCGAGTCGCCAATCCCAACGCTGCCGCCTATTCGGCAACCAAGTTTGGCGTGGTGGCATTCTCCGAGGCGCTGCGGCGCGAGGTGTACCAGCACAACATCCGCGTCACGGTGATCGAGCCGGGCGTGGTGGAGACGGAGCTGCGTGATCACATCGGTCACGCCCAGACCAAGGACAACCTCAACGCCTGGGCAGACAGCATGCGTCAGTTGCAGTCGGTGGACGTAGCGGAAGCTATCGCGTTCTGCGTGTCACGACCTTCGCACGTCAACATCAACGAGCTGTTGATGCGGCCCACGGACCAGGAGCGCTAAGCCCGGCGCATTATGATGGGCGGGTTTCGTATTTCTGAAGGACTGGGCATGACAGGGGTTGAAACGATCTCCGAGCAGCGCTGCCACGGCGGTGTGCAGGGGTTCTACCGCCATCACTCGGACGCCTGTGGCGGGGCGATGCGTTTTGCATTGTTCCAGCCGCCGCAGGTAGCGCAGGGGCCTTGCCCCGTGCTGTATTTCCTCGCGGGGCTCACCTGCACCGAGGAGACTGCCACCATCAAGGCTGGCGCGCAGCGGCTTGCCGCGGAGCTGGGCCTGATTCTGGTGATGCCCGATACCAGCCCACGCCAGACCGGTTTTGACGGCGCGACGGGTGATTGGGAGTTCGGCGAAGGTGCGGGCTTCTATCTCGATGCCACGCAGTCGCCGTGGTCGTCACGATTCCGCATGCATAGCTACGTTGTGCACGAGCTGCCGGCGCTGCTGGCGCAGCACTTTCCCGTCGACATTGCGCGCAGCGGCATCACGGGGCATTCGATGGGCGGTCACGGCGCGCTGACCATCGCTTTGCGTCACCGGGACAAGTACCGATCGGTGTCTGCCTTTGCGCCCATCGTCGCGCCGAGTCAGGTGCCGTGGGGACAGAAGGCGTTTCCACGTTATCTCGGCGATGACACGAAGACGTGGGCTGACTACGACGCCTGTGAACTCGTGCGCAGGCACACCTTCGACGGCACCATCCTGATCGATCAGGGCGAAGCGGACGGCTTCCTCACCACGCAATTGAAGCCCGAACTGTTCGACCAAGCGTGTGCTGAAGGCGGCCAGTCGCTGTTGTTGCGGCGACATCCCGGTTACGACCACAGCTACTACTTCATCACCACGTTTATCGAGGATCACCTGCGCCACCACGCCGAGGCGCTGGTACGCCAGTGAACGTGCTGCACCCCATCACCACGCCCCGGGCCGTGCTTCGGTTGGCGGAAGTGGCCGATGCGTCCCGGTTGCTGCGCTATCGCGAGCAGAACCGCGAGCATCTCGCGCCATGGGAGCCTCTGCGCGACGAGACGTACTACACGCTGGATCACTGCGTGCAGACGCTGGCCGAATCAGGCGAGGCGATGCGGCTGGATCGTGCGTATCCGTTTTACGCGCTGGATCTTTCCGGGCAGGAGATCCTTGCAACGTTCACGTTTGCCAACGTGGTGCGCGGGGCATTCCAGGCGTGCCATCTTGGTTACAGCATCGCGTTGCGCCGACAGGGGCAGGGATTGATGCAGGAAGTGCTTGAAGCGGCCCTGCCGTGGGCGTTCATTGAACTGGATATGCATCGGGTGATGGCTAACTACATGCCGCGCAACGAGCGTAGCGGGCGATTGCTGGAACGCCTGGGTTTCGAGCGCGAAGGTTACGCGAAGCGCTATTTGCAGATTGCCGGCGCGTGGGAGGACCACGTGCTCACGTCACGTATTCGCCATCCGTAACGGTGTTTGGCGTTGAGCGTTCTGATCGTTGCGCTCAGCTCTTTGTGGCGGGCGCCGTCGTCGGCGCGGACGTTGCCGGAGCAGGTATGGCTGGCGTCGGCGCTTGTGCGATTGGGCGAGTGCAGGCCGCCGGCATCCACTGGCTGTTGCCGGCAATGATGTCGCAACTCCAGGTCAACGGCGCGCTGCCGCCAGCGGCAGAATTGTCCAGCGGCGTCAGCAGGAAGACCGGGTCGGGTGCCGCCCCTGTGTCTTTCGTCGTGATGGTGATGCGCCCGCTCTCGGAGATGTCGATCTTCGCGGTATAGGCGTTGAGTGACGAGGCGGCGTTGAAGGCCAGGTCGCTGGGCTGGAGCCGGTTGAGGCCGCCGCGCACCGTGATGGCTTCCATGACGACAAGTTTGGCCGCTTCACCAGCTTTGAGCGCCTCATCCAGGCGTTCGGAAATTCGATGATTACGCGCCGCAGGAATCGCGATGGCAGCGATCACCGCAAGTACGGCGAGCACGGCCAGGCTGATCATGAGGGGGACGGACTTTTCGCTGCGCATCTCGATTCTCCGTAGTAACGACGATGCTTGGACAAGCCTTTCCGGCTGGTGCGTGACCCGTCAAAGCGAAGCGTGGCCGGCTCGCCGGCATGAACTCACGGCACACATTCGCACAGTTACCCAGGCTCAGGATTAACGCAGGGCCTCACTGACGCGAAACAGGTGACTAGAACCTGAAGCGACCCGCTGGCGTCTTGAGCGACACCAGCGGGTTGGGCGGCTGTTACGCCTTTGCAGCCGGACGGCCGCGGCGCTGGCGCTTGCGATTGCCTTCGGCCGGACGATCACCGCCCTGGCCGTGACCACCGTGATGACCGTGGGGACGATGCGAACCCTGCGGGCGCCCTTGACGCTGCTGGGGTTGGCGCTGGCCTTGCACCGGACGCGGTGCGGCGGCGTCGGTGCGCAGCGGGTGCGACGGTTCGAAGCCCGGTACGTCGCTGAAGGCGATGTCCTGCTTGAGCAGCTTGCGGATGTCACGCAGCAAGCCCGATTCATCATGGCTCACCAGCGACACGGCCTTGCCCTCGGCACCGGCACGGCCGGTGCGGCCAATACGGTGCACGTAGTCTTCCGCAACCATCGGCAGGTCGAAGTTGATCACGATGGGCAGCTGATCAATGTCGATGCCGCGTGCCGCGATATCGGTCGCCACCAGCACGGTGACGCGGCCGGTCTTGAAGTCGCTCAGGGCGCGCGTGCGGGCGTTCTGGCTCTTGTTGCCGTGGATGGCGGCGGCACGCATGCCGGCGGCTCCCAGGAACGTCACCAGCTTGTCGGCGCCGTGCTTGGTACGGCTGAACACCAGCGTCTGGCGGCGACTATCTTGCGAGAGCACGTGCAGCAGCAGGTCGCGCTTCTTGCCTGCGTCCACGGGATGCACGTGGTGCGTGACGGTGTTGGCCACGGTGTTCGGCGGCGTTACCGATACTTCGCGCGGCTGGTGCATGAACTGCATGGCGAGCGCTTTGATCGGCGGCGCGAAGGTGGCCGAGAACAACAGCGTCTGACGATGCTTGGGGACCGCTGCAAGGATGCGCTTGAGCGCCGGCAGGAAGCCCATGTCGAGCATGCGGTCGGCTTCGTCCAGCACGAGCACGTCGATGCCGGAGAGATCCACCGAGCGCTGCTGCATGTGATCGATAAGGCGGCCTGGCGTAGCGATGATGATGTCCACGCCGCGACGCAGTGCTTGCATCTGCGGGCCCATGCTCACACCACCGAAGATGGTGGTGCTGCTGATGCGCAGGTGCTTGCCGTAGTCGCGCAGGTTGTCATGCACCTGGGCGGCGAGTTCACGCGTCGGCGTGAGGATGAGGGCGCGCGGACGGCGCGTGCCGGCCGGTGCGGTTTTCGACAGGCGATGCAGCAACGGCAGCGAAAACGCGGCCGTCTTGCCGGTGCCCGTCTGGGCGGCGGCAAGGAGGTCTGCGCCTTCCAGCACTACCGGAATGGCAGCGGCCTGGATGGGAGTGGGGTTGGCGTAGCCCTGTTCGGCAAGCGCACGCAACAACGCGGGCTCAAGGCCCAGCGATTCAAACGACATGGGAAGCTCCAGAGCAACCCGGAGCGTTCAAGAACCGTGTTGCATTATTCATGGGGGAGGGACGACGCGAGGTCGTGACTGCGAAGTATAGCGGAAATGCTGGAAACCTGCTTGGCTTGTGTTTCAGCGGTTCAGCCCGGCCCTCGCTCCGCCACCAGCAGGTAGCAGTCGAACGGCGTTTTCCCATGCAGTGAGCGGATGTTCACGGCCAGTCCGGCCGCCTCCAGCGGGGTGCGCAACTCGTCTTCGCTGGGATAGTACTGCGCACCGACCCGCATCCAGCCGCTGGTGCGCAAGAAGAATTCGGAGATACGCGTCAGCGCGTAGCGCCAGCTGCGTTCCCGCAACACGTTGCGAATCACCAACAGGCCGCCTGGGGCGAGGTGGGCGACGGCGTTGTCTAGCAAGGCGCGTTGTCCTTCCTGCGGCAGATAGTGCAACACGTCCAGCAGGGCGACGTGGCCGCGTATGCGTTGCCGTGCCGCGCCGTCTGCGTGAACCAACTGCAGGGCATTGTCCAGCCCGGAGAGGTGCAGGGCGCGGTTGCCTGCTTCGATCTTGCGCAGATCGCTGTCCACGCCCAGGTAGCGCGTGACCGCCCCACGCGCATGCAAGTACTGGCCGAGCAGTCCGATACCGCAACCGATGTCTAACAGTGGCATCGGCCGATCCATGACCAGAGCCGCCGTGGCTGCATATGCGGGATCTGCTGCCAGTTTGCTCTTGACGTAGCGCCGCTGGAGCCAGTGGTCGTAGGAGTTGGCGATGCGGTAAAGGGCGGCGTCCATATCGACCATGTCAGCCCACTGGGTGGCAGCGTGGCGTGAAGGCCGGCACGTCTTTACTTCCGGGTACCACACCCTGCGATGGTCGGCCTTGCGCTGTGGCGGCGGTGATGGTTCGCTTGGCGCCTTCGTCGCCCGCTTCACGATGGAGTAGTCCATGTCGCCACTTGCGCCCCTTCGGGAGCTCACCACGACCCAGCGTCATACCGTCCTGGCCAGCTTTCTCGGTTGGACGCTGGATGCCTTCGACTACTTTCTGCTCACCTTCGTCATCGTGGCGGTGGCCAAGGAGTTTCATTCTGATCAGGGGCATGTGATCACCGGACTGTTCCTCACGTTGGCGGCACGGCCACTGGGTGCGCTGCTGTTTGGACGGCTGGCTGATCGCTACGGGCGACGCCCGATCCTGATGCTGGATGTGATCCTGTTTTCCATATTCGAGCTGGCTACCGCGTTTTCCACCTCGCTCACCATGTTGCTGGTACTCCGGTTTCTGTTCGGCATCGCCATGGGTGGCGAATGGGGCATTGGCGCGTCGCTGGCGATGGAGTCCATTCCCGCCAAGGCCCGCGGCGTCGTGTCGGGGCTGCTGCAGAGCGGTTACCCCGTCGGCTTCTTCCTTGGGGCGCTGGTGAACTGGCTGCTGGTAGACCACATCGGCTGGCGCGGCCTGTTTGTGGTCGGTGCGGCGCCGGCCTTGCTGGTGCTGTACATCCGCCGGACCGTGCCTGAGTCCGAGGTGTGGCAGCAGGAGCGGGCCGTGCAGGAGAAGAAGGGGTTGCTCGAATCCATGCGTGGTCACTGGAAGCTCGCCATCTACCTCATGGTGTTGATGGCGGCATTCAACATGTTCAGCCATGGCTCGCAGGACCTGTATCACACGTTTGAAGAGGAAAGCCTGCACCTGCCGACCGGCTCGGGCGCCGCTTTCATGCTGGTGGCCATGCTCAACCTTGGTGCGCTGGTGGGCGGCCTGTTCTTCGGCGCGCTGTCCGAACGTATCGGGCGTCGCCGGGCCATCATTCTTGCGGCGTTGCTCGCGATACCGGTGATTCCGCTGTGGATGTATGGCGCGTCGTTGCCGGCGCTGGCGCTGGGTGCCTTTCTGATCCAGGTGATGGTGCAGGGTGCGTGGGGCGTGGTGCCCACCCACCTCAATGAGCTGTCCCCCAAGGGCATGCGCGGGACGCTACCGGGCTTTGCCTACCAGACCGGCAACCTGCTGGCGGCGGTTACGGCCAACGCCCAGCATTGGATCGCCAACTGGCGGGGCGGAGACCTTGCGTTCGCCATGTCGACCTGGATCGCCGCGGTAGCGCTGCTGCTGGCTTTCTTGGCCTGGGTGGGGCCGGAGGCCCGGGGCGTGCGCTTTGGGGAGGCCGGTTCGGACACGGGCGAGTAGCCGGGCAGGCTGGTAGCATTGGCGGTTTGATCCATCACGAGACATGCAATGAAGGCTGGCAAGGACAAGGTCATCTCGCTCCACTACACGCTGACGGTGGACGGTGAAAAGGTTGAGAGCTCCCTCGACCGCAACGAACCGCTGTGGATTCTGCTTGGCCACGGCCAGCTGATCCCGGGCCTGGAAAAGGCGCTGGAAGGCCACGAGGCGGGCGAGAACCTGCAGGTTGAAGTAGCGGCCGCCGAAGGTTATGGCGAGCGTCAGGAGGGTATGACCCAGCGCGTGCCGAAGAAGTATTTCCAGCAGGCTGCCAAGCTGAAGCCGGGCATGACCACGGTGCTGGCGCTTAAGGAAGGCGGCCACCGCGTGGTGGTGGTGCAGAAGGTGGGCATGAGCACGGTGGACGTGGATCTGAACCATCCGATGGCGGGTAAGACGCTGAATTTTGATGTGACGGTTAATGAGGTGCGTGACGGTACCGAGGAAGAGGTTGCGCATGGTCACGCGCATCCGCCGGGTGCTGAGGCGCACTGATAGGACTTTTCTCCCTCTCCCTACTTTGGGGGAGGGGTAGCCTCGCGAAGCCGCTCCGACAGGGGCGGCTTTTTTTGTTGGTGGTTGGTGGAGGGGATGCCCGGCGAGGTAGGCTCCTTCCTTCTCCCTCTCCCCTTTGGGGACAGGGTTGGGGTGAGGGCGGGTGCTCGCCTTATCGTTTCGATGAAACCGTCACCCCGGCGCACCCCGCAAAAGGGGGCAAGGGCCGGGGTCCAGGGCCTCGGTGCTTGATTGTCGCGTGGCGGCGATCTGGCCGCCTACGCGGCGGGCGTTCCGACCTCCTGCCGGAGGCCGGGTCACTTTTCTTTGCTTGCCCAAAGAAAAGTAACCCAAAGAAAGGGCCCCCCGGATGAGTCGCCTTCCGGGCTGTCGCCCTCCAGGTACGCGGACGGGTTCCGGGCTTTTCGACGGGGCTCCTGCCCCGGCGAAAAGTGGCTGGCCTCCGTGCCAGCCACCCCTACGGGGCCTTTTCTCCACCCGCCCGCCGCCTCATACGGGGCCCGGAAGATCAAAAGCGCAAAGCGGACGGCTCGTGCAGCGGAGCTGCACATCGCGTCGCTCCTGCTCTAAGTGCGCAAAGCCAAGGCAGAAGAGAAAGACGATGCCGTTCGATGGCGAGTTCTCCCCACCGGTCGGGAAGCGTAGCGTCTTCCTTCCCTAGCCTCAGCGATGGGGAAGCGTAGCGCGGCCCGCTTTAAGTCCTCTGCGCCACGGCGCGTTGCGAAGCGCTACGGCGTACCCGCTGTGTAGAGGTGGAGGTTGCCAAGCCACACGATTCCTCACCCGTTCGGGCTTATCCCATCGTGATGCTGCGGGCGTTGGCTTCACGGCCATTTTCTTTTGGTTACTTTTCTTTTGGGCCAGCAAAAGAAAAGTGACTCGGCCTCCGGCAGGAGGTCGAAACGCCCGCTGCGTAAGCGGCCAGGTCGCAGTAACGCGACAATCAAACACCGAGGCGCTGGATGACCAGCCATTCGGCTGTTGAAAAGCGCCTCCGGCCTGCGCCGGGATGACAGCAAAGAAGAAACACTGAGGCGAGCACCCACCCCTCACCCCAACCCTCTCCCCAAAGGGGAGAGGAAGTAAAGCCGGCGAGTTATGCGCACCGCGTGCCGTTCAATCCGAACGGATCAAAACGACCATCAAAGCAAAACCAAACAGCCACCCAAAACAACAACGGCGCCCAACAAGGCGCCGCCATTGCTTCCATCATTGGAAGCCCACTTAAACCAGCGTGATATCCACATCCACATTACCGCGCGTCGCATGCGAATACGGGCAGATGTCGCGATGCGCCGTATCCACCAACTCCTGCGCCACCGCACGGTCCACACCCGGCAGGCTCACTTCCAACTTCACAGCGATGCCGAAACCGGTGGGCTCGCGCGGGCCAATGCCGACGTGTGCCGTGACCGAAGCGTCCTTCAGCGTTACACCCTTCTGACGGGCCACAAAACGTACCGCGCCTTCGAAGCAGGCCGCATAACCGGCAGCGAACAGCTGTTCCGGGTTGCTGCCGTGGCCGCCGGGACCGCCCAGGCCCTTCGGCACCACCAACTGCAGATCAAGGACGCCGTCGTCGCTCTTGGCGTGGCCTTCGCGGCCGCCGTGCACGGTGGCGGTGGCGGTATAGAGAATCTTGCTGATGTTCATGGTTCAGTCCTCGCGTTGGGAGAGTTGGATCTGTCGGGTGAGTCGCTTCAGTTCATCGCGCAGGCTTTGCATCTGATCGAGTGATAGCTGCATGCACTGTGCGAGGCATTCGGGAATGCCACTGGCTTGTTCGCGCAGGGCGAGGCCGGTGTCGGTAAGGCGGATGTCTACTTCGCGTTCGTCTTCTTTGCGGCGTTGCCGGCTCACCAGCCCTGCTGTCTGAAGACGCTTAAGCAACGGGGTAAGCGTGCCGGAGTCGAGTTGGAGGCGCTGGCCAAGCTCCCGCACCGTCAGGCCGTCCTGCTCCCACAGCACCAACATCACCAGGTACTGCGGATAGGTCAGGCCCAGCGGGTCCAGCAGCGGGCGGTACAGGCTGGTCACCGAGCGGGACGCCGCATACAGCGCGAAGCACAGTTGCTGGTCGAGCAGGAGATGACTGGGTGTGGGCTTCCGGTTCATGGATTGAATCCTAAGTGCAAAATTAAATTGTGTACAATTCAATTTTTCAATCGACGCCATAGGCAGAGCCTAAGGCGCAACCTTGGGGGATTCGGTATCAGAAGGAATCGGAAGATGCGCCCTGGTCGGTGAAGCGCCAGTCCATAACGTTGCCGTCACCGCTGCAGCTGGAGCGATCGCTTGAAGGCGTGCTTGCTGCAAGGGGGCGGGGCGTCCCGTCAGTCCAGCAGACGTTTGCCGAAGGCGAAGTGGTCTTTCCAGTACGGGCCGTCGATATCGTCCAACCGCACCGTGCCGCCGCTGTTGGGGGCGTGAACGAAACGGCCCTTGCCGACATAAACGCCCACGTGGCTGATGCCACTGGAACCGCCGAAGAACACCAGGTCACCACTGACCAGGTCGGTCATTTGCCTGACCCGCTCCCCGTTTAGCTGGGACATTTCGCGGGAGCTGTGGGGCAGGGTCAGCCCGGCCGCATTGCGGTAGATGTAGTCGACCAGGCCGCTGCAATCGAAACCGCCATCGGGCGTGTTGCCACCCCAGCGGTAAGGCGTGCCTACCAGGGCAATGGCGCGGAACAGCACGTCATTGGCGGTGCCGGCTGCACCGGTGGGCGCGCGGGCCGGCAGGTTGGCCAGAGACGAACGCGAGTCTTTATAGGTCGGCTCAGGACGCCGGCTGTTGCTGGCGCAGGCGGCCAGCAGGAGCACGGCCGAGGCAAGCAGCGTGGTGCGGGCCATGCGCCAGGAAACCAACCGGTGGTCGGTTAAAACAGCAAACTCCGGGCGCATCTCGTATCCCCTTTGCTTGAGACGAGCCCGAGGTTATCAAATCAATGAGTTGGATGAAAGTTGTGAGTGATCACACTAAGTGGGATCTCCGGCTGTCATGAGCCGGGTGCGCCTACCGTGAGGTTGTGTTCACTGAGCTTGCGATCGTCCCGGTCGCGGCTGGTGATCTTGTAGTCGCCCGGCCATAGGTAGAGCGAATTCATGGTGTCGTTGGCGGTAAACACATAGCGGTCGGCGGGGATGGCGTCGTCGCTCTCCTTGGCGAAGCGGGCCTCCACGACGCAGGGGAGTTGTCGCTGGCAGATGTCGCTTGAAACCACCCGCGTTACCCGTGCGCCACCCAGTGCCAGCCAGTGCGGCCGGCGCTGATGTCCTGAGGGCGGCAGAATCACGTCGACATCATGCCGGTCCGGGTCGGACGCCCACACGCTACCGCTCTGGCGACTGAGCAGCACCGATGGCTTGTCGACGGGGAAGGCGGCGATCAACTGGTTGTACAGGTCTTTCTTGGGCATGGGCCCAATGTCGCGCCAGCGTGTCTGGTCGACCGACAGGGGGTCGAAACCTGTCAGTTGCTTGAGCTGCATCGCCATGGGCTTGATGGTCTTGCCCAGATTGCCCACGGCCTTGTCGACGTGTGCATAGCCAGCATGCACGAACAGTCGGGCGTTGGGGTCGTTTTTGAAGACCTCGCGATAGAGCAACTGCGCCTGACCTGCTTCGCGATCAGAAAGCGCATCGGCATCGGATTCATAGGCCACGACCTTGAAGCCCAGACGAATCGCTTCGCGAATGATCTGACCGTAGAGCGGCTCATGCAGATACTCGCTGCCGCTACTCGCAACGGGGTAGCCACGCTTCATCAGGTCGGTGTCGTTGTTGACCAACGCTTCGGCAGCGAAGTAAGTGAAGCCTTCGGCGCGAAGCTTCGGTAGCAAGGCCAGCGTAAGCTCGCGCGTGTGTGCGTCGTGGTGTGCTTCGTTGACCATCACGATGCGGCGGTCGGTGGCGAGCTTGGCGATCTCTGTCGCTGCATCGGCAGGCGCCCAGTCACCGGGTGACGGCAACGGCACCGGTGTCTGCACGCGGTTGTCGAACGGGAAATCCAGCATGGCCTCGTCATACAGGCCCAGCTCGTCCTCAACCGTGGCAAGCAGCTGCTGGTCGACCAGCCGATCGTCCTTGGTGAGTTGCGGCATGACCTCGCGCAGGTACGAATAACGCGCCACATCGTTCTTTAGATGCGCCGCTTCTTCGAACAGGTCGCGCTTCACCGTTATGACGGTGGATGCTCGGACTGGCGGCTCCGGGGTAGGTGTGGTCTGCGCCGACGTGGCGGACTGCTGCGCGGACGCCGACGCACACACCACCGTAGTCATCGCCACGGTCAGTAGGGCACGCCACTTGTACATCATCCTGCCGGACTTCACTTCTGACTTACCCATCGCGCTGAACCCTCGGGGTTAGGGGCGGACCGCGGAACGCTACAATAACCGGATGGATGCTTCACGCAGCGATGTGTTGATTCTTGGCGGCGGCGTTATCGGCCTGGCCTGCGCTTACTTCCTGCTGAAGTCCGGGGCTACCGTGCGGATTTTGGAGCAGGGTAACCCGGGCTGCGGAAGTTCGCACGGCAATTGTGGAACGATCACCCCCAGCCATGCGCCCCCCCTGGCCATGCCGGGCACGCTTGGCGTTGCATTGCGCTCGATGCTCAGGGCGGACGCGCCGCTTTACCTCAACCCACGTTTCGACGGACCGCGTTTCCGCTGGCTCCTCGGCTTTGCCCGCCACTGCAACTGGCGCGATTTTGAGCATGCGGCGCAAGCCCGTTCGGCCATCCTGCAGCGATCGCGCCATGTGCTGACGGAGCTCGTGCGAAACGAGCGGTTCGACTGTGAGTTCGGTGAAGAAGGCGAGTTGTATGTCTATCGCACCGACAAGGCTTTCCATGCTGACCAGCGACATCATGCCGATGTGCTCGATCGCTTGGGCATCACGGTCGAGCGGTGGCGTGGCGACGAGGTGGCTACCCGTGAGCCGGCGCTAAAACCAGGTGTCGCCGGTGGCCTGTTCCATCCCGGCGACGCACGTCTGCGGCCCGACCGCTACGCCGCCGAACTTGCCGATCGCGTACAGGCCATGGGTGGTGTGATCGAATCGGGGGCACGCATCGATGTATTCGGCACGCACCAGGATCGCATCGACCATGTGCGCACCACGCGAGGTGTGTTTCGCGGCGACCGTGTGGTGATGGCGCTTGGCGCGTGGTCACCCCTGTTGGCGAAACAGCTGGGCCTGCGCTTGCCTATGCAGCCGGGCAAAGGCTATTCGATCACCTATTCGCGCCCCGCATTGGCACCGCGCCATGCCCTGGTATTGCGCGAGCCCGCCGTGTGCGTGACGACGTGGGAGACCGGGTTCCGGCTGGGCAGCACGATGGAGTTCTCCGGTTATGTGGAAGGCCTCAATCGCACGCGCCTGGATGCTTTGCGTCGGGGTGCGGCGCAGGGGCTGCATGTCTCTGAAGGTCCTGCAGTGCAGGAAGAATGGTGGGGTTGGCGGCCAATGAGTGTGGATGAAGTGCCCATCATCGGGCCGAGTTCGCGTTGGTCCAATCTCATGTTGGCCACCGCGCATGGCATGCTCGGGGTCAGCATGTCTGCAGCCACCGGTGAGTTGGTGGCGTCGATGCTGCGTGGCGGTGCGCCATCGCTGGATCCGACACCCTATGCACCCGCCCGATTTGGCGTGTGATCTTGGCATCCACAGGCTCGGGAGAGCGGCATGGCGGAAACCTTTGACCTGATCGTACTTGGCGCTGGCTCGGGTGGTTTAGCCACTGCCATTCGCGCGGCACGCCACGGTGCCCGCGTGGCCTTGCTTGAGCCGGGGGCGCTGGGTGGAACATGCGTCAACGTTGGCTGCGTGCCAAAGAAGGCGCTGTGGTACGCGGGGCAGCTGGCGCAGGAACAACGACTCGCACTCGACTACGGTTTTGCGTCATCGCCGGGACCGCTCGACTGGGAGCACTTCCGTCAGTTGCGTCAGCACTACATCGATGGCATTCGCCAGCGATATGCGTCGAACCTGGCCGCGGCGGGTATCCAGGTATTCGCGGAGACGGGCCGTTTTGTGTCCGCCGATATCATCGCCACGTCCGGTGGTGAAGAGCTGCACTCTGCGCGCATTGCGATTGCCACGGGGGGCCGCCCACGCAGGCTGGATCTTCCTGGGTTTGATCTTGGCATGGTGTCGGACGACATCTTTGCGCTTCGCTCATTACCCAAACGCATTGCCGTGATCGGCGGCGGTTACATCGCCGTGGAGTTTGCGGGTCTGTTCAATGCGCTGGGTAGCGATGTATCGCTGCACGTGCGCCATCGGATGCTCACGGACTTCGACGTCGAACTGGTGGACGCACTGGAACAGCACATGGGCGAGGCGGGGATCAAGGTGACCCGCCAGGTCGAGGTCACGGGCCTGCATCGCGAGGGCGAGACCATCGTCATCGACGACGCTGTGAACGGCCCGTGCGGCACCTATGACGCCGTGCTGTGGGCGATCGGTCGCGTGCCTAACAGTGAGCGGCTGGATCTGGAAGCGGCGGGCGTGCGCGTGGACGAAGCCGGATATGTCGTTACCGATGGGTGGCAGAACACCAATGTCGATGGCATTTTCGCGGTAGGTGACATTACGGGACGCCCCGAACTGACCCCGGTCGCGGTGGCAGCCGGGCGGCGTCTTGCGGATCGTCTGTTTGGTGGGCAGCCGGATAGCCGCCTGGATTACGACAATATTCCCAGCGTCGTCTTTGCCGAACCTCCGTTGGCGATGGTCGGGCTCACCGAATCCGAGGCACGCGAACGGCATGGTGAACAGGTACGTGTCTATCGGGCACGCTTCACGCCGCTGCAATGGGCCGTCAGCGGACGGCACCACAAGAGCCTCATGAAAATCATCTGCGCAGGTGAAGACGAGCGCGTGGTGGGCATCCATGTGCTTGGCGGCGGTGCGGACGAGATGCTGCAGGGTTTCGCTGTCGCGATGAAGATGGGCCTGCGCAAACGTGACCTCGATGCCACGGTAGCCATCCATCCGAGTTCCGCGGAAGAGCTGGTGCTGATGAGCTGACGTGGCGGGACGATGCACCGTCGACCGCGCTAAACTCGAACAATGACCGCTACCTACACGCTTCATCGCGGCACCGCGCCGCTGCTCATCAGCCTGCCGCATGACGGCAGCCACATTCCCGACGACATCGTTGCACGCATGCAACCGAACGCGCAGCGCTCAGTCGATACCGACTGGCACGTGGGGCGACTGTACGAGCCGCTGGCGAAGGCTTTGGGGGCCAGCGTCATTCGCCCTATGGCATCGCGTTACGTGGTTGACCTCAATCGTCCTGCGGATGGGCAAGCACTCTATCCAGGCAAGCGCGAAACCGGCCTCGTCTCCACGATCGGGTTCGATGGCGAGCCGCTTTATCTCGATGGCGATGAACCCACCGTCGAAGAAATACAACGTCGGGTAAACGTCTATTGGCGCCCGTATCACGACGCGTTGTCGCAAGAACTTGAGCGACTGCGCGCGGAACATGGTCGCGTCGTGCTGTGGGATGGTCACTCCATTCGCAGCCAGGTGCCCATGCTGTTTGAAGGGCAGTTGCCGGACTTCAATCTGGGTACGGCCGGTGGCACCAGTTGTTCCGCAGCCTTGCAGGAACAACTCAAGGAAGCGCTGGGAGGCCAGTCCCGTTATAGCTTCGTGGTCAATGGACGCTTCAAGGGCGGTTACATCACGCGGCACTATGGGCGGCCGGCCGAAGGTGTGCAGGCTGTGCAATTGGAGCTTTCCCAGCTCAACTATATGGATGAAGACAGCTTCGCGTATGTCGACGATCGCGCGGTGCACGTGCAGGAGACCATCGCGCGGTTGCTGGCGCTATGCGTGGTCTGATCGCAAAAACATTCGGCCGCTGTTAGACGATTGCAATGTCAAGACGGCCAACGGGAAAATCTGACAACAACGCGGGAAAAGAGCAGTTCCGGATAGCGCGGAAACATGCCATGTTTTAGGCGTCGCGCCGCTCGTGTCGCCGGGTTCCGGCCGGGTCCGCGACAGAACACAGAATTCTTCAAGTCGAGGCTTATCACATGCGCAAGTTCGCGATCGCTTCCCTGCTCGTAGCGGGTGTGGCTCTTTCCGGTTCCCTGCTGGCGCAGACCGCAGCCCCGCAGCCTGCTGCCCCGCAGGCTGCACCCGCAGCGGCCAAGCCGGCTTCGGCCGCGCCTGCCGCCGCGCCGGCGCACCATCATAAGAAGAGCAAGACCGACAACAACGGCCAGCCTAAGCCGAAGGGAAGCAAATCCCCCAAGCGCACGGCCAAGTCCACGTTGCCGCAGACCGAAGCCAGCCACTGAGTTCCGGTCAAAGAAAGCCCCGGCGCGTCAGCGTCGGGGCTTTTTTCTTGCGCGGATGCCGAGTGGTTTCAGGACTTGAGTGAGGCGATGCACTTCAGTTCGATGGCGATCGGCGTCGGCAGTGCCGTGATGCCCAGCGTGGTGCGACAAGCGTCGACGCCGGCGAAATGCTCAGCGTAGAGCTTGTTATAGGCCGGGAAATCGCGTGCCATGTCGGTGAGGAACACGGTGACGTCCACCAGGTCTTCCCAGCGCGTGCCGCTGGCTTCAAGCACGGCGCGAACGTTGGCGAACACCTGCCGACATTGCGCCTCGATGTCGTAGCCGACGAGTTTGCCTTCACTGTCGTAGACGTTGCCGGGAATGACATTGCTGCCAGGCGTGCGCGGACCTACGCCGGAAAGGAACAGCAGGTCACCCACGCGACGCGCGTGTGGATACGCCCC
>NZ_JAELTQ010000119.1 GCF_016428905.1 Dyella sp. ASV24
GTCGTAGCTATGCAACGCATCGAGCTTCCGCACTGTTTCCTCATGGAACGCTTCCGCGGAGGGTGCCTTATGGAAGTACAGATAGCCCCCGAAGATCTCATCCGACCCTTCACCCGAAAGCACCATCTTCACGCCCATGGCCTTGATGCGGCGCGCCAGCAAGTACATCGGCGTGGACGCGCGGATGGTGGTCACGTCGTAAGTTTCGATATGACGAATCACCTCGGGCAAGGCGTCCAGCCCTTCCCAGAAGGTATAGACAAAACCGTGGTGCACCGTGCCCAACGCATCGGCCGCGATCTGCGCCGCGGCAAGATCCGGCGAGCCTTCCAGCCCGATGGCGAACGAATGCAGGCGCGGCCACCAGGCTTCCGCGCGGTCATCATCTTCCACACGATGACGGGCAAAACGCGCTGCGCAGGCGGCCACCAGCGAGGAATCCAGCCCGCCGGACAACAACACGCCGTAAGGCACGTCCGTCATCAACTGCCGATGCACCGCCTGCTCGAACGCCTCGCGCAGCGCCGGCAACGACACCTCATGTCCCTGCGTGGCGGCATAGTCGCGCCACGGCTTCGCGTAGTAGCGGCGCAGTTGGCCATCCGCGCTGTCGTAGATGTGCCCTGGTGGAAACGGCGCAACGTCATTGCACAGCCCCACCAGCGATTTCATCTCCGAGGCCACGCACAGACGCCCTTCGCCGTCGTGTCCCCAATAGAGTGGGCACACGCCGATAGGGTCGCGCGCAATGACGTAACGCGATGTTGCACTGTCCCACAACGCAAACGCGAAGATGCCGTTGAGCTGGGACACCCACTCGGCAGGCGGCGCACCCTCCTGATACAAGGCATTGATCACCTCGCAATCGGAACCCGTGGTGAAATCGTAGTCGCTGGCCGCGCGAAGCTCGCGGTGGTTGTAGATCTCGCCATTGACCGCCAGCGCCAGTGCGTCATCACGGGAACGCAGCGGCTGCGCGCCGCTGGCCGGATCGACAATGGCGAGGCGCTCGTGCACAAGGATCACCCCCGCATCGACAAAAACGCCACTCCAGTCCGGGCCGCGATGGCGCTGCCGCTGGGACAGTTCCAGCGCCTGCTGGCGCAAGGCGGCCAGATCATCGCCGGGTTGCAGATCGAACATGCCGAAGATCGAGCACATGACTTGGATTTCCTGATGATTTTTCGCGTGGCTGAAAAACAAAAAGGCCCGCTGGAAGCGGGCCTTTTTGCGTGTGTATGTGTGTTGCTGCTTACACGCCGGCCCACCCGTTGATGCGGGTATTGTTATTGGCGTTATTGTTGTTCAGTGCGCGCAAGCACTCGGCCGCCGACGCGTAAGCGGCGGTCATGGCGACGAGTTTGGCGCAGAGGCTGGACATAGGCTCGACTTCACCACATGTCGCGGTCACTGACAAGCACCGCAAACAGTTTCATTTGTTCCCATCGTCCTCGGCTGGCCTCGGCTCGCCAATCCAGGCAAATGCCTCGTCGAACTGCGCGTTGTGGAACAGCCTGAACTCGGCGGGCACAGCAAAACCCATGGCGGAAGCCGCAAGACGCAGCCACTGCACATCACTCACCAGCGCCACGCGATCCCATCCGCTGAAGTGGCGAAACCCCAGTTGGGCATCCTCCCACATGGCGCCCGCATCAAACCCCGTGAACTCGGGACCGACGTGATACAGCAGGCGCAACTTGCGATTCAGCGCGAAGGCCGCCTCGATATCCGGCACCAAGATGCGCGAGTAGTCCGTTGCAGTGACCTGCCCGCTCGCGCGGAATCCCAACGCACCTGCCGGCAATCCGGGAATCTGCTCGATCATGATCAACGCCCCGATGACATGGGATATCTGTATCGCAAACTACGCGTTATGGAGGCGTCATGGCTGCAAAACGGATGAAGCACCTGACTGCGCATGCCGCAACCAGACATCGAAATGGCGAATACACCATTGCGCACCTGCGCGTAAGGCACGGTTGCTCCCGCGGCCAGATTGTCCGTCGCGACGGCTACGCCGCAGTTGCCCACTGGATCGCAAGCAACGATGAAGAAGGTAGCGGATGCCGACAACGGCATGACCCACAGGACGAGGCAAAGCACGCCCATCCAAGACCCAAGATATATGCCCACGGAGCACCCCAAAACGTGGGTACAAACGTCTCCGCTTGAATGCCCCCGCCAACGAAAACGTTGCCTCCGGGGCACCGCCCTCAGTGGAGTGTCTTCGCGTGCGCCTCCAGCCAGGGGCTCAACGGGATTTCCCAGATGTTGTACTTGCCATTGTCCCAATCCGCGCGCACGGTGCCAGGAGCGATATCCACCAGACGGTCACTGGCGAAATACAGCGTCTGGTGATCGGGGCTCAGGCGTGCCTCGGCATCGGAGCCTGCGCTATTCACATCGTTGCCCAGATGAATGGGAGTACCCCATTCACCCTGGTCACGAAACACGATGAACAGATCGATCTGCCGAGCCGGCGAGCGGCTGGAGCCGAACACCACGAAGGACTCGTCCGGCGCCACCGTGGGGTCGACGTCAGTAACATGTCCATCACTGAAGGGCAGCGCCTGTGGCTCGTCATAGCCGCCGCGATGCCACCCCGCACGGAACAGCTGGAAGTGCTTTGGGTCAGCGGCTGGATGCATGAAATACAGGCTGCCGTCGGCCGCCACCGCCGGCGCGAACGTCGAATCGCTGCGGTTGACGATGTCTGGCAATCGTACGGGCTCGCCCCACTTGCCGTTCTCCCACGTCACCTTCCACAGGTTGCCGCCATGCCCCGGGAAGCTGCGCCCCATGAAGAACCCATCCAACGGTTTGCCGCCCGACGTCTTGGGCCGATTGGATACGAAAACGAGAAAGCGCCCGTCCGGCGACATGGCGGCTTCCATATCGCTCCACTGCCCCGAAAACGGTGCAGTTACCGGCGCGGACCAATGTCCGTTATCGAGGTGGCTGACCAGGATGCTGGAATTCGCGCCATCGCTGCGCGTGAAGTACACCGTGCGGCCATCCGGCGTAAATGCCGGCGCGCTGTCGTGTAACGGCCCGGAAATAACGCCAGGAGCGAAAACCGTGGGGGTGGCGTCCTGCGCCGATATATCGGCAGACAGGAGGGCGAGCAAGGCAATGAACGCACAGCGCAACATCAGGACACCTCGCGGAGCAATCGCCGGATGCTAGCGCTCCCGCTTTCGCCGGCACAGTGCGATTAGTCCTCTCGCTCCGCCTTTTAGTCTTCCTGCTCAGCCTTTCGGCTGACGCGACGCTTGCGTACTGGTTTCTCGGCTGAGGCGGCAATCAGGCCCTGCAGGTAGGCAATGCCTTCTTCTTCAGGGAAAAAAGCAACCACGTCAGCGACGCTCAGATGGTAGCGCTCACGCAAGGCCAGGAACTCGCGCCGGGCGCGCTCCATCGGGGCTTCGCTGGTTTCCTTGCGACGCGTTTCCTGCGCCTTGTCGAGTGCGGCCAGTTCTTCCTGAAACTGGCGGTAAGCGTCTTTATTCATAGCCATCGCAACAGCCGTCGCGGCGCGGAAGGGCAACCATTCTCGCACGCCTCGCCAATCAGCGAGAAACACATAGCGTCAGCAAGCCTTCGTCACGCAGCGACAGCGTTGCCATCGTGCGGTCATCGGTGTGTCAAATACCCCGCCATTCCTAGGAATTTCATAAGAAATGCGTTCGCCGGAATAGCCCGATGCTTTAACCACTCGCCAACGGACGCCTCGTTAGGCTGAACTTCCCACGCGACAACCACCAGGAGTGCATATGGATCCCATGACCCTTGATGCGCCGATTGCCAGCGCGGAACACCCCCACGCCCGGGGCGTTTCACCGGAGCCCGCCGAGGGCTACGTATTGGACCCGTGGTCCGGCCTGTATCGGGAAACGGACGCGACCTACCACAGCCGCCTCCAATCATTGGCCACGCTCAGCGCTTGATGCAAAAAACCCCGCCAGACGCGGGGTTTTTCTTTTCTGTCCAGGCGTTTCAGATGGTACGGAAGATCATCCTCGACGGCGGCTCAGATGCGGCCATCAGGAAACGTGCGTGGGCGTGGGTCAGTTATTGCCCTTCTGGGTCAGCATGTGCGCGTATGCCGCGCAACATGATTTCCGCCTGGATCTGTCCCGCGATGACGGCATCGTCTGGCGCATGGCCATCCAGCTCCTCCAGCAGCGTGGCGAAACCATACAGCCAGGCGCGCCAGTACACCGATTCGCCGCGCTCAAAGACCTCGCAGAACACCTCGATCGGCTGACCAAGTTCATCTACTAGAGTGAAATTCATTTCCATAGCGGCAACCACAGATCCAGGCAAAGCCGCCCCGTCACCGCGATAGACAGCGGTGCCCGGTACGTCGATGCTCCATGCGGGGGATGTTGTTGTTCTCTACGGGAAGGAGAATCAAGGATCGTGCCAGCCGAGCGCGAACGAGCCAATCACCCTGCCCGCCCATCACGGGACCGGGCGCATCCAATGGGCCGAAAACTACCGACTGGCGCTATGGCTTGACGAACTTCAACGTCATCCGGTCAGACTCACCAATCGCCTTCATCTTCGCGTGTTCACTTTCCGGACCTGACAGATCAGGTGGCAGACGATGGACATTGATGTCTTCAGGATCGTTCGGGTTGGCATTGATCTGCGAAACATCGGCAAGCCGGAAACCCGCCTTGATGGCCTGCGCGATCATGTAGTCCTCGGAAATACGATGCAGCGCACCGGCAGTAGCCTGTCCATCGGCGAAGGGTTTGGCGCGATGCTCCTCGATGCCTAGAACGCCTCCGGGTTTAAGCACGCTATAGGCGGCTTTGAACACCGCAGCGAGCGTATCCGGGCTGTTGATCAGCCAGTCATGCGTATTGCGAAAGGTAAGCACCATATCCGCCGATTGATCCGCCCCCAGATTCACCTGATCCGGTGGCGCAAACGGAATCACCTTGGCGATATGGCCGAACACGGCAGGGTTACCCTTGAGCTTGGCATTGAACTTCTCCGCCTTCGGCGGCGCTGCCTCGATCAGCTGACCGTGCGCAGCGAGATACGGCGCCAGTATCTCGGTATACCAACCACCGCCCGGCGACAACTCGATGACCGTCATGCCCGGCTGGATACCGAAGAACTGCAGTGTTTCCACGGGGTGCCGATAGACATCGCGCGCCTTATTGGCGTCGGACCGCCAGCTACCGTTGACGGCTTGCTGCAACGACATTTCCGACGTCGGCGGGCTGGTACTGGCCGCCTGCGCCGTAACAAGTGAGAAAAGAACGGGAAGCAGGAGCAAGGGCTTGCAGGTGCGGCGGAACATGGTTCGACCCTCCTGGCGGTGGTCCAACAAGACTACGCCGAAACCAAGTACAGGGAAGAACTTCGGCCCTCATGAAGACGGTATACGATGACCGCAACCTCCTCGCCCGGAACACCTCATGCGCCCATTCGCCATAGGGACTTGGCTAGCCATCGCCGGCTGCCTCTGGTGGAGCACTACGACGGACGCAGCAGCCCTTCCTGCCTTTGATACGGCCCCGCAGCAGGCCGTGATTCATCGCCTTCTTCCGCATCAAGCTGCCCAATTCGAGCTAAAAGCGCTGCCATCCAACGATGGCCGTGAACATTTTCGTATCAGCCGCGCGAACGAACACATCCAGGTGGAAGGAAGCACGCCCAGTGCGTTGCTCTTCGGCGTGAACTGGTACCTGAAGTACGTAGCGAATGTGCAGATATCACCCAACGGCGACCGGGTCGGCACCAAGACGTTTCCATTGCCGGCGAAGACCATCGAAGGCGAAGCGGTGTATGCACAGCGCTATGCGTTGAACGAAAACGTCGACGGCTACACCGCCCCTTACTGGGATTGGGCGCGCTGGGAACGCGAAATCGATGTGCTCGCACTTTCCGGCATCAACGCCATGCTGGTCGAGCGCGGTACGGACAGCGTGCTCTACCAAACCTTCCGCGATGTCGGCTATTCAGATGCCGAGATACGCCAGTGGATGACCCAGCCGGCTCATCAGAACTGGCAAATGATGGGGAATCTCTGCTGCTTCAACGGCCCCATCAGCACGGACCTGATGACGAAGCGTGCGGTATCCGCACAGAAGATCGTCGCTCGCCTGCGTGAGCTCGGCATCACGCCCGTGCTGCCCGGCTTCTACGGCATCGTGCCCGCGGACTTCCAGACGAAATTTCCCGCGTCGCATGTCGTGCCTCAAGGTGAATGGGCCGGCTTTACCCGACCGGGCTGGCTTGATCCGCGCGACCCGCTGTTCAACCGGCTGGCTACAGCCTTCTACGCGCACCAACGCGCATTGTTCGGCGAAAGCACCATTTACGATATGGAGGTGTTCCAGGAAGGTGGCGAATCTGGCGATGTACCCGTGCCGGAAGCTGCACGAGCCGTGCAACGCGCACTACGCGACGCTCACCCCGATGCCCGCTGGATGATGCTGGCCTGGCAAGGCAATCCACGACAGGACCTGCTGAGCGGCGTCGATCGCCGGCACCTGCTGGTCATCGATATCGACCATGACCGTGTGCCGCGCGACGACCGCGAGAAAGACTTCCGGAACGCACCGTTCCTGTTCGGTGGCATCTGGGAATTCGGAGGTCGTACCACGCTCGGCGCCAACACGCGCAATATCACCGAACGGCTGCAACGCCTTGGTCGCACCAACCGTAACATGGTCGGCACTGCGATCTTCACCGAAGGCATGGATACCAACCCCTTCGCCTTCGACCTGTTCACGGAGATGGCCTGGCGCGATAAACCCGTCGATGCGAGCCAATGGACGACAGACTACGTGCGCCGCCGCTATGGCGCCGCCGACTCACATGCGCTCGCCGCCTGGAACGTGCTGCTTGCCACCGCCTACGACATTCGCATCGACAACGTGGTGTTCAATAGCGAACGTGATGCGGCGCAAGAATCGCTATTCAACGCCCAACCCAGCCTGACCGCGAATCGCGCATCGAACTGGTCCCCCGAGGGTATGCGTTACGACGCAAGCCTGTTCAAACACGCTCTGCCCGAGATGCTCAAGGTCGCCCCGACCTTACGGAGTAGTGACACGTATCAATACGACCTGGTGGACATCACCCGACAGATCCTTGCCAATGAAAGCCGTGAGCTTCTTCCACGCATCAAGTCCGCATACGATGGCAAGGACCGTGGGCAGTTCGAACGCCTCACGCGACGATGGCTGCAGCTGATGGATCTGCAGGATCAGCTGCTTTCGACCAACCGCGACTTCCTCGTCGGAAGTTGGCTGGCGCAGGTGGATGGCTGGGCATCCTCGCCCGAGGAGCGGGCGCGGCTGGACTATGACGCGCGCTCCATTCTCACCACCTGGGGTGATCGCAAGGCCAGCGAAGGCGCCAGCTTGCACGACTACGGCAACAAGGATTGGGCGGGGCTGACGCGCGACTACTACCGCACGCGATGGGCAACATTCTTTGACGGACTGGATCAGGAGCTTCGCACGGGTGTGCCTGCAAAGCCAATCGACTGGTTCGCTCTGGGCGACGCCTGGAACCATGCGACGCAACGATATGCGGCCCAACCATCCGGCGATGCATACACCATCGCAACACGGATAGAAGAAGTGCTCGACTCGCCCTACTGACCGGCCCCGCTCCGGCCCACGCGCGGATCAGATGAATGATGCGCGTCTTGATCCATGCCACCCATCATTAGCAGGCCCATCGCGGTATCAACGATGGTCCTTCTGCTCGTGACTTCAAGATCAGACACCGCACTCAAGCCATCCGACAACGACATGCAGGCTGCGAGATCCAGCCAGCCTCCTGCCTGAACAACAACATCAACATCCGCTTGTCTCGCAAAAGATCGACACGTGAAAAGTCGAACGCGAGTTCATCGAACAGCGAATGAGACAAACACCCCGAAGTCTAAGAAATTGACGTGACGAAAAGACGTCCAAATCATTCTCAAGTTTGACTCATGTTCATTGACGCAATGCAGCTTCGCGAAGTGATGAACGTGAGTTGTCCGAGAAGCCTCGTGCATGCAGGCCATGTTCAGTTTTATTCATCCATGGTAACCACCCATTCACGATATCTGTGTCATTTCTCAACACCCGCTTGCCTTGCCGCTCACGAAGTGGCGCTCCAGGCAATCAACATCTGAAGACAGCGCCAACACGAAGTGACGCAACCGTTCTTCATTGATGTTCGGCACAAGACCTTAAGTAACGGCACGACAACAACGGACATGTGACCCGGCGGCCAACTTTTACGCCATCGCGACGGACCGATCTTCAGGCGGCTTACCTTCTCAACAAGGAGTTCGCAGATCGTGAAAACCAAATACGCCTTGCTCATCTTGGTGAACGTGTTACTTGTGAATGGATGTGTGTGGTCTCCCGGGCAACAAATGTCCAAAAGCGGGGTGGTACGTGGAACACCCAAAGACAGCAGCGAGATAGAGCTGGTGGACATCACACCGCAATTGCTTCAGGCCGATCACTCAGCAGCCTTGAACGCAGCCGTACCCCAGGCACTACTGGACTATCAACCCGAGCCCTATCGCATTGGTCCGGGTGACTCGCTCTACATCACTGTCTGGGATCATCCAGAACTCACCTCACCCGCTGGCGTACAGCAACAGACAGCCGCCAACGGCCGTATGGTTCGCTCCGATGGAACGCTGTTCTACCCCTACATTGGCAGCTTCAAGGTCGCCGGCATGACCATCGAAGAGCTTCGGCAAGACCTCACATCGAAACTGGCCAAGTACGTCGAGCGACCACAAGTGGATGTCAATGTCGTCGGCTACAACAGTCAACACGTGACCTTTGTCGGCGCCTTCCTCAAAACTGATCCACAGACCATCACGGCAGTACCCCTAACGCTTGGACAGGCTGTTGGCTACGCGACCATCAATCCCGATCAGGCGAACCTCTCCAACCTGATACTCAATCGCGACGGCCACGATTACCACGTCGATCTGTCCACCGTCGGCGACACCCCAAACCTCACCAAGGATATCTACCTGAAGCCAGGCGATCGCCTCTTTCTGCCCTATAACGACACCAAGGAGGTGTACGTCATGGGTGAGGTCATGCGGCCGGCACAGGTGGGTTTCCGAACCGTCGCCAACCTCTCTCTGACGCAAGCCATCGGTCGTGTCGGCGGACTCAACCCCACCACGGCCAACGGCAAGGAGATCTATGTCATTCGTGGCGCAAACAATCTTGAGAGCACGCCGCCCAAGGTATTCCAGCTCGATGCACGCTCACCCACCGCCTTCGCGCTGGGCGATCAGTTCATGGTCAAGCCCGGCGATGTGGTCTTTGTTGGCGCCGCTGGCATCACGCGCTGGAACCGCGTCATCAGCCAGCTACTTCCCTCAGCCAGTCTGATCACCAACGCGGCTGCAGCCAACTACAGCGCCACGCACTGAAAACTTCGCAACGCGTGATCTCATCAGCAGAACATCGCCGCGTTGACGATTAACGAAAAAACGACCTGAACAACGTTGCGCTGAATGAACGTCCATGAGGAAACAAAGGCTTCATCAAATCATGTTAGGTTTCAAGAAGGAGAGAAGGTCACACTCCTCGATCGCCACCGCCCAATCGCAATCTATCGCTCGATTCATGGCGACGCTGTGACCTGACGCATCACGCAGATCTCGTTGATTCACTCGACGAGTTCAGGCAAGTCCGTACAAAAATCAGGGGGCTCATGCAAACCCGCGGGAGGGATCTGCCGTGCAGGAGCCTAGCATTCTCGTTGATTGCCTTGTTGCGACATGCACTACGGCTATCGCGATCGTGATACTTCGACGCTACGCCATTACGTTCGGATGGGTCGATCATCCGAGTACACGCAAGCAGCATGTGGGCAAGGTGCCACTGGTCGGTGGAATAGCCATCTTCATGGGCGTCACCGTCGGTGCAGCCTGTTATGGACAACTACAGTGGTTCGAGAAATCACTTCTTGCTACGGCCCTCCTCCTTACGCTGCTTGGCGCATTGGACGACCGCTTCGACCTCAGCGTTCGCGGTCGACTGGTGATCCAGACGATCTCCATTATCACGGTCATCGGCGCATCCGGCATTTACATCCAGACGTTTGGAAACTTGTTCGGCCATGAAGTGCGGCTGGGCTGGCTTGGGCCGCCCATAACCGTCATTGCCATCATTGGTCTGCTCAACGCGTTCAATATGATGGATGGTATCGACGGTCTCGCCGGTAGCCTCGCACTCGTCTCCATCGCGTCCATCGTCATGTTCAGTGGCACGGATACCTTGCGAAGTTCGCTCATCCTATTGGTCCTGCTTGGCACAGCATCGCTTCCGTACCTGCTGTGGAATCTCGGCGTCATAGGCAACAAGATCTTCCTTGGTGATGCCGGAAGCATGCTCATCGGCTATCTGCTTGCATGGGCTTTGATCCACTTGAGCCAAGGTCCGCAGGCTCACCTTTCTCCCGTAGATGTCCTATGGTGCGTTGGGCTACCGGTCTCGGACACGCTCGCGGTGATGTGGCGACGCATGCGCCAAGGAAAGTCGCCCTTCAAACCCGACCGCGGCCATATTCATCACATCCTCCTGAAGGAAGGACTGAGTCCACGCGCCACGCTGCTGGCTCTCATCGGTATCGCAGGGTCGTTTGCGCTCATCGGAGCGACGCTCAAGCACCTCACACCATCGTCAGGCATTCACCTTCTTGTCTTCATTGGCATCATGATCCTGTATGACATGATGGCAACGCGCACTTGGGCCAGGCAAGAGGCCATGCAGAAAAAGAAAGCTGAACTCGCACGCGGGACGATGCAACCCGCGCAACGTCGCCCCGCCATCGTCAACGATGCGATCCGCCGGACTTCAGCCGCAACGAACGATCTACCAGAGAAGGCTTCGCCTGAGGTGCGAGAGGCAGCTCGAAGTTGAGCCGCCTCCCACCAAATGTTCATCCCAACGTCGGCTAAGAACCGACAAACCGGATCATGGCCCCATCGGCAACCCGATTCACGCCAGACTGGACATCGTTGCTGTACTCAAACGATTGATTGAACGCCAGGTTGCCTCGCGTAGTGCGCATCTGATTGCTCGTGCTCAAGAACGACATGGGCACAACCTTGGTCAGGCTTGTCGAACTCAGGCGGGCGATATTGCCGGATATGACAACCTGATCGATCTTTCTCTCCCCGTCTGGCGATTCGTCCTCGGAAAAGCTGATGCACGATCCGTAGATGTCGACGAAGACGTTACCCGCGCAGACCAGCCCCACCGTCCCCAGTACGCCAATGGCTCCCATCTGTGGACGAATGCCAGAGAACTGATTGCCCGTGATCACGGGCTTGATGGCATTGCGACTGGTCTTGGAGGCAATGGCCCCCAACCGTATCGCATCGCCTCCGGGCCCCGATCCGGGTGCCCGCTCGAATATGCAGCCACTCACCTGAGCCACGCTCAACCCTCCGACGGATATATCCCAGCGCACCGAGTTGGTGAAACGGCAGTTCAGGACCGTGAGATAGTCGGGTGAGCTGTCGAGCGTCTTTGCCTTCGCTGAGGTATCGATACCCCAGTAGCAGTTCTCGAACTGGCAATCCGCCACCACCCAGTTGTGGATGTTTCCATCCTTCTGATGGCCATTGAAGAAGGTGATACCGGCGGTATTGGTGCTACTGATGTCGATGAACTTGCAGCGGATGATGAGGATATCGCGATAGATGCTCCAGTCGTGATCCGGCTCAAAGTCGATGCCACCCACGGAATGGGATAACTGGGCATTGCCTATGTTCTTGAAGACACAATCATCGACGATCAAGTGGTCGCAATCGATGATGGACAAGCCGTTGCGGTTGTCCTTGGCCACGCCATCGAATGTGCAGCCACGAACGACAATGCGCTGATTGTGTCGCTCGGTGGTCCTCAGGGTGCCAGAACCGACGTACATGCCGTCCCCGCGAAAGCCGCGGAAGAGCACCCGCTCGACGGTAAGGTCCGAGGTCGCATTGACGGCGAGAAGGTAGTAGTACTGCGAGTAACCGAACTCATCCACGCGTCCGTTGAGCTTGAAATCATGCAGGTGAATGTTCCGCATGTTCTCCGACGGGTTGCTTGTACCGCCGTCCTTGACATAGGTGACGACCATGAACTCGCACGCCAGTGACTGGTCAAGCGCTTTCAGCTCAGTCGATTCGCCGTCGCCATACATTTCGAAGTTCGACTTCAGATTCAGTTGCGTCACCGGATAGACACCGGCGGGAACGTACACCCGAGATCCCGCGTCAATCGCGGACTGGATGTTCCTGGTGCAGTCGTACGTGCTATGGCCCTTGCGAATGGCGTCGTGCTCGGGCTTGGGGATGAAGTCCAGTACGTTCACTACCTGCGACGAAGACGACATAAAAGCACTCCAATAGCGTGGGGGAATCTGGTGAAGGAATAAGAGGAACTGAATGGATATCCCGACTAGTGGCGTACCCTGGATAGCTCAGGGGTACTCATGCGCATAGGCTCATCCATAGCGCCGCATCTTTCCTTCCTCCATGCGACCGCACAGCTCGGCATACACGCCCAGCGTGCGTTCCATGACGATGCGTTCGTCGAAGTAAGTGCGGGCCTTGGTGCGTGCCGCTGCACCCAATCGCCGAGCCAATGCCGGGTCATCCAAAAATTGGCGGATCGCGTGTGCTATCGCGTCACTGTTCCGCACGGGAACGAGCAAACCATCGACGCCGTCAGAGACCACTTCACGACATCCCGGAACATCCGTCGTGATCAACGGCAAGCCACAGGCAGCGGCTTCAACCAGACTCCTTGGCAGGCCCTCGCGATAGCTCGGCAACACCGCGATATCCACGGACCCGAGCAAGGCAACCATATCGTCCACATGACCCAGCCAGGCGACGACGCCTTCGTCGACCCATTCGCGTATGGTCTGCTCAGGAACCGCAGCGGGGTTACCGGGATCAGGCGTGCCGGCGAGCAGCGCCTGCACGGTGTATCCCTTCCTCCGCAATTGCCTCAGCGCCGCGATGTATTCGCCGACGCCCTTATCCCAGAGTATGCGGCTCGCCAGAAGGACGCGCGGAACGGCTTCACTGGTCTTCCTGGGGGCAACCGTAGCGAATCTTGCGCAGTTCACGCCCGAGCCACGAATCAGGCGGATGTGCGATGGCTCGACCAATCCCGCCTGCCGAAATAATTTCACGTCGTCCGAATTCTGCAGAATAAGTCTCGCATGCTCTCCCCCCAGCGCCAGCCGAAGCAGTGCGCGCACCACCGGCCGCAACACTCGCGCCTTCCACTGATCGCTGGTGAATACATACCCCATGCCAGCCACAGCGTTGATTCGCGCAGGAATGCCCGCCATCTTCGCTGCGAGCGAACCATACACGGCGCACTTGATAGTGAAGCCATGCACCACCGTCGGCTGCTCGCGCCGGAGCAGGCGCAGCAGATGCATCAGAAAGGCGAACTCGCGGACGATATTGAGGCTTCGCCGTTGCATCGGTACCGGCTCCCACCGTAGGCCAAGCTCCCGCAACCTTGGGCCATACGGACCGTCCGGAGAAATCAGTAATACCTCATATCCGGCCCTGAGCAGTGACAGCGCCAGCGTTCGTCGGAAGTTATAGAGATACCAGTCCGTATTGGCGAAAAGAACGGCTTTCATGGGTGCACCTCACGCACGCTCTTCGGCGCGCAGTTGAAGGCAGTGACCAGCCATAGGTAATACGATAGGAATGACTTGCCACTGTCACGATGCCCCCTGATTTTCCTCCAGCCATCCCTGGAACATGAGAACGGTCCACAACTGTCGCTGCCAGTTCCTTCGACCGCTCAAGTGCTCGTTCCATTTCTCGCGAATAGGTGCGGGATCGAAGTAGCCCTCCTCCCGCAACCGCTTTTCATCCAGCAGCGCCTCTGCCCAATCGCGCAAAGGGCCGCGCAACCAACTGTCCATCGGTAGCGCGAATCCCATCTTGGGTCGCTCGACGAGTTCCCTGGGAACGTACCGATGTAACACCTGCCGCAGAATCCACTTGCCCTGTCCGTCGCGGATCTTCAGGTGCAGCGGCATGCGCAAAGCAAACTCCACCACGCGGTGATCCAGCATGGGTACGCGTGTCTCCAGGCTGTTGGCCATGGCGGATCGATCAACCTTGACAAGAATGTCGTCCGGCAAATAGCTCTGCGCGTCCATGGCCATCATCCACTGCGCCAGATCGTCAGTGCGCGGCCATGCTGCGGGGTTAGTCAATACGGTCGCCGGCTCATGCGAACCAGCGACGACACTGGCCGGATCCTGCCAGCAGCTGGCGAGACGCAGCAGATAGTCCTGGCCGGAGGACAAGGTAAGAACATCCGACAGCTTGTGCGCCTTGTCGCCCGCTGAAGCGAGATGCCATCTTTGCGGTAGCAAGGGTTTGGCCCGTTCCATGAGCCGATCCCACGCGTCAGGAGTGACGGCGCGCAGTACACCGGCCAGTGCGCGCCGTGACGACAACGGAAGGCGCTGCACCTTTCCCCAGGTCGTACGAGCCGCCAGGTAGCGGTTGTAGCCGCCAAAGAGCTCGTCGCCGCCGTCGCCGCTGAGCGCCACCGTTACCTCCCTGCGCGCCAGCTGGCTGATCAGGAAGGTAGGTATCTGGGAGCTGTCTGCAAAGGGCTCACAGAAGATCGAGGGCAGTTCTGGGATGACGGCAAGCGCGTCCTCAGGGCGAACATAAAGTTCGGTATGGTCTGTCCCAAGGTGAGCCGCTACCGCTCGCGCGTGTGCCGCCTCGTCGTAACCATCTTCAGCGAAACCAATGGTGAACGTCTTGACCGGCCTGCGACTGCGCGCCTGCATCAAGGCCACCACCGTACTGCTATCGATTCCCCCACTCAGAAACGCGCCGAGTGGCACATCGGAGAGCAACTGCGTACCAATGCTCTCGCCAAGCCGATGTTCGAGCGCGTCGATGGCCTCGGCATCGGTACCACCAAATGGCGTCGTCCCACCCGAGACAACCGCATCGTTGTAACGCCAGTAGGGTCGCTGCTGCGCATCCCTGCCGTTTCGAAGGGAAATTCGCAGGACGTGACCGGCGCGCAATTTGAAGAACCCGCTATAGATCGTATGGGGAGCCGGCACACAGTCATGGCGCAGGAACAGAGCCAAGGCATTTCGATCGATGTCCGCACGGAACGCGGCGTGCGCCCTCAATGCTTTCAACTCCGAACCAAACAGCAACGTACCGCCCTGCCAGCCGTAGTACAGCGGTTTCTCGCCCATGCGGTCGCGTGCCAGAATCAGCTCACGCTGCTTGCGATCCCATAGCGCAAACGCAAACATGCCTACGCACGAGCGCAACGTTTCCTCGATACCCCAGGCCACAATGCAAGCGATCAAGGTCTCCGTGTCGGAATGGCCACGCCACTCCACCGCATTGCCACGACTGGCCAGCCGCTCACGCAGTTCACGATGGTTGTATACCTCGCCGTTGAACACGAGGACGTATCGCCCACCTACAGAATGCATGGGCTGATGCCCAGCCACGGACAGATCCTGCACCGCCAGACGCCTCTGAGCGAGCGCAATGCCTGCATACTCGTCATGCCAGCTACCGCCATCATCCGGACCGCGATGTGTCAGCCGCATCGACATCGCCTCGACCTGGTCGCGGAGGTTTCCTCCCCCATCGCCACCCATCCGCCAGAAACCGGTGATGCCGCACATCAGCCACCTCCGGCGTTGCGAAGCAGCGCTGCGAGACGCGGCGCCTGTGTCCGGATGCTGTAATGATCTTCAACACACCGACGCCCCGCCCTTCCCATGCGATGGCGCAAGGACGAGTCGCGGATCAAGCATTGCAGGCTGTCGCGCCACTCCTGATCGTTGGACGCCAGAAAGCCGTTCTCACCATGTCGAACGATATCCCTATTGGCCCCGACGGATGAAGCGACCACCGGCAGCCCGCATGCCATGTACTGCACAATCTTGTAACCGCACTTGCCACGCTCCCAAGGGCTATCGCGCAACGGCATGATGCCGATATCCATCGTCGCAATCGCCTGAGCCTCGGTATCCTCGGACCAGGCAACGACTTCCGGCCGCACGCCATCGAAGTGCTCCGCAGCGGTTTTCTGTGCGCCAACCAGCACGAGTCGTGCGCG
The DNA here is from genome assembly GCF_016428905.1 of Dyella sp. ASV24. Classification (GTDB taxonomy): domain Bacteria; phylum Pseudomonadota; class Gammaproteobacteria; order Xanthomonadales; family Rhodanobacteraceae; genus Dyella. Next base: position 16,149 of record NZ_JAELTQ010000119.1, read on the forward strand.
GTTCTCGCCGCAAACCTTCTCCAGAAGCCCCCGGACATCGAGCACATAGTTCTCGGTCGCGGGAGATCCAATCCAGCCGATCACCGGCAATCCACCGCCGTGATCATGGGAAACGCCATACCTGCCGGCATCAACGGCAGTAGGAATAATTTCGATACATCGGGCCCCCGCACTCGACGCACGGTCGGCAAGGTACTGATTGCCGACCATGACGCAGAATGCTCCGCGCATGACCTGGTCGATCTTGCGCCCGAGAATGCGCCTGATCAGCGCGCTCGATGACAGGTCGTAGCGGTGAAAGAGCGCATCGTCGTAGTCCACGACATACGGTCGGTTAGCTCGCAGCAGCGCCGACTCGATCCACATGGGGAGATACGGAAAGAGCTCACCCTCAATCCAGATCAGGTCGAAATCTTTGCTTTTGAGCAACTCGATGACGCGCTGGCCGCCGTACCATAACCCCTTGTACCGCGCTGCCCGGCCATGCCCCTGATAAAGCGCCTCCAAATAGGCATCGGGAAACAACGCCCGCACCTGGACGTCAATGCCCTGCTCCTTCAGTAATGGCAGGTATTGCAGGCTCCGCAGACGCGAACTCGGCCCCCGCCTCGAATATTTGGAAAACAGAAGCACCTTGATCCGCTTCATTTCGGCATCCGCTTCAAGATCATCGGATAGTCGACGAACATCGCGACCAACGGGATAACGTACATCCACTGCAACGAGAAAGCTTCGATGTACGGGTTCGTATTGGTTCCAAGAAAGGCGCAGACAAATCCGCAGAACAGGAACTTGTGCTGCGAGGTCAGCCTGCAAGAAATGGCCAGCTTGATCACCCACGCGGCGTACAGGAAGAAAGGAAGCACATAGATGATGGTGCCAAGCAAGCCAACGCGATAAAGCGTGGCGAGCCACACCAGCTCATATCGCCATGGATGGACCGGATCGCTGATATAGCCAACACCGATCCCGTGGCCAGAACCGAGCCCCCCGTTCTCCAGAATGCCCGCATACAACGATTTCGCCATCTGCGAACGCTCCATACCACCGCCCGACGCAAGCTTGGTCGATACAGCGTTGAGC
>NZ_JAELTQ010000011.1 GCF_016428905.1 Dyella sp. ASV24
CCCCCCCCCCCCCCCCCCCCCCCCCCCCCCCCCCCCCCCCCCCCCCCCCCCCCTTTTCAAGCAGAAGACGGCATACGCGATGGCCTGTCCTGTCTCGTGGGCTCGGAGATGTGTATAAGAGACAGGGCCAGGACGCGACTCTCCCGGGTCGCGTCCGCATGCGGCCGGTATGACCACCGGGCGGGTTGCCTCTCGCAGCCCGCCCGGTGTTTCGGGAGCTTCCGGCAAAGCCTTCGCAAGCGAAGGTTTTGCCGGGGGCTCGAATCCTCCCGCCATGGCGGGACAACTTCGGGAAACTGATAAGGCAGCGCGATGACGACCACCAGCAGCACCAGCGGCAGCAGCCTGAGCTCTTTGCTCAACCAGTTGGGCACGAGCACGAATTCCGGCGGGACGACGTCCGGCACGTCCACCGGAAGCACTACCAGCGGCACGTCCAGCGGCAGCACGAGTACCAGCTCCGGCAGCTCCACCATCAGCTCGGCGGGTCTCGCTTCGGGCCTGGACGTCAACGCGATCGTCACGGCGCTGGTGAATGCACGCAAAGCCGCCTCGCAGCAGCAGATCACCACGCGCACCACGCAGACCAATAGCCTCCTCACCGGCCTGTCTTCGCTGAATTCGGCGCTGGGCGGCATCCAGACGGCGTTGGCGACGCTGACCTCGGTCAACACCTTCAGCAGCTACAACGCCACGCTGACGGCGCAAGGTTCCAGCAGCAGCATTGGCACCGCGAGCACCATGTCGAGTGCGCACGCGGGCTCCTACACCATTGCGGTGAGCCAGCTCGCCACAGCGCAGAAGCGCGCCAGCAGCGCGGTGGCTTCGGGCACGGCGGTGGGACAGGGCACGCTGAGCATCACGGTGGGTTCCAACACGATGAACGTGGCGGTATCCGCCACCAACACGCTGTCGGATATCGCCACCGCGATCAACGGCTCGTCCACCAACCCGGGCGTGACCGCGACCATCGTCAATGGCGTGAACGGCCAGCAGCTGATGCTGAGCTCGAGCAAGACGGGCGTGGCCAATGGGTTCACCGTCTCCGCCGATGCCACCAGCAGCGCTGGTCTTACTAGCCTCGCGACCACGCTGAACACCGCGGGCAGCAACGAGGCGCAGGACGCCAAGCTCACGGTGGACGGCATTGCCGTCACCAGTGCGACCAACACCGTTACCGGCATGATGGACGGTGTCACGCTCAACCTCACCGGTACCGGCACCAACACGCTGACGGTGGCGCAGGACAACACGGCGGCGACTAACGCCATTCAAGGCCTGGTCGACGCGTACAACAGCTACGCCAGCACGGTGTCCTCGCTGTCCAGCTACGACACCAGTAGCGGCACGGCGGGTGCGTTGCTGGGCGATACCACGCTTACCTCCGTGCAGCGCGGCATTGCTTCGGTGCTGAGTGGCGCGGTGAAGGGCAACAGCATCGGTACGCTGGCCAACCTGGGCATCACGCGTAACCCCGACGGCACGCTGAACTTCGACACCGGCAAGCTTGCTACGGCGTTCCAGAACAACCCTTCGGCGGTGAAGAACCTCTTCGTCGGCGCCAACGGCTACGCAACCAATCTCAGCACCACGATCAGCGCGTACACCGCCACGGGCGGCATCATCAGTACGCGGATGAACAGCCTCAACAACACGCTGACGCAGCTGAGCACGCAGCAGACCGCGTTGAACAATCGCATGGCGACCTACCAGACGCAGCTGCAGCAGCAGTACACGGCGTTGGACACGCTGATGTCCTCGCTCAACAACACCAGCTCGTACCTCACCACGGCGTTGGCACAGCTGAATAATTCCAGCTCGAAGAACTGAACGCGGGGAAGCGATCATGACCTACGGCTATATGCGCAACGCCAGTGCGCTCTATCAGGAAACCAGTGCGCGCGGCAGTGTGGAAGGCGCCGACCGTCACCAGTTGACCGGCATGTTGTTCGACGGCGTGATCGACCGCATCACCCAGGCCCGCGGCGCCATCCGGCGCGGCGATGTGCCAGCCAAGGGCACGCACTTCGGCCGCGCCCACGCGATCATCGGCGAACTGCGCGGCAGTCTGGATCACGAGCAGGGCGGCCCCTTGGCAGGGCGGCTCGATGCGCTTTACGACTATGTCAGCCGTCGCCTGCTGCATGCCCAGCTCAATAATGACGAGCGGGCCATCGACGAGGTAGTGGATTTGCTTACCCCGGTGCGCGATGCCTGGCGTCAGATCCGTGACGATTTTCTGGCGACGCAAAGCCGCACGCCCAGCGTGGCGGCCTGATCATGGTGGATGCCGTGCACGCTGCCCTGCTGGAGCTGAGCGAGCGCCTGCTGGCCGCAGCCCGTGATGGTGACTGGGAAACCGTGGCCTCTCTCGAGGACGAACGCGTTACACAGATCGCCTTGCTCCCCACCACGGAGTCCGAGGTGATGCCGCTGCTCAAGGTGTTGCTTGCGCATACCGAAGAAGTGCGCCGGCTGGCCCAAAGCCAGCGCGATCGCCTGGGCGCCGATCTTCAGGACCATCAGCACCGCCACCGCGCACTGAGCGCGTACCTTCACGCTGGCGCCGAGTAAGCGCGCCGGAGCGGTAGACGCGCGCATAATCCTGGGCGGCCGCGATTCGGACGGCCAGTGACGAGGGCATCATGCAAGACGCTACCTGGCAGGCATTCTCAGAACGGGTCACCTACGACGACGGCCTTCACGTCAGCTGCACCGCGCTGGCGGAGCTTCCCGGCGACCTGCAGCGCGCTGCCATGCGCGACCGCAATCTCAGCGTATTGGGCACCTTGGCCGTCTTCAGTGAGCGTCGCAGCGAGCCGGCGGATGAAGAAAACCCCCTTGCGCAGGACATGCAGCGGCTGGACAGCAAACTGAACGTGCTGATGGCCATGCTGGATCAACTTCTGCAGCAGAAGGCCGAATTGCCCCCCCGTGCGCGTGTCAGCTTCAACGCGATCGGTGCGTTATTGCCCTTGTCGATCTGGCCTGCCGGGCAAGACCGCACGATGGTGCGACTGCACTTCGATGGCTGCCTGGCACTGCCACTCGAACTGGTCGCCAAGCGCGTGCAAGAGTGTGATGAGCATCACATTTTTGCCGCGTTTGAGGCCTTGGACGAGGCCACATGTGACGCGATTGAGCGGCTGGTGTTCCGCCATCACCGACGTAAAGTGGCAGAGCGCCGACTGACGGCTTCGTAGACGCTCGATCAGGTTCACAGACCAAGTGTGATCGCTATCACGCTACGGAAACCCGACACGAAAGTTCTTTGACGCAGATCTCGAACAGGTGTCGCACAGGGTCACCTTCTTGCGCATTGCGTGTCGGCATTTTTCCCTTGTGGATTCAGTGATCTGTGGACCATCGCTGAAAACCTTTCCGGTGATGTTCAGCCAAGGTGACGCTCACCGGCAGTCGTGCGTGCCAAGCACATGTCGAAAATTCGTGCTGGCTGGCCCTCTTCTTGCTCCTTTCTCCGCGCGGACGCCGACGGAATGTCGTCACGCACGAAGGTGCAATCCAGGGGGTCACCAATGAAGCACGCACGAGAGCATCACATGGGCAAGTTCGACGTACTGGTGATCGAGTCCGATCACCGCAGGGCGGAGTCGGTTGTTTCGGCGCTGGAATTCCTCGGTTATCGCCCGCAACGTGGCGAAGACTGCGAAATGGTGGACGAGACGACGCACGCATGGCGTGCCGTGTATGTGGGCAATGTGCGGGATGAAGTGGAAGCCGAACGCCAGTTCGCGCGATTGGGTGAGGCTTCCCAGCGGGCGATGGTGTTGATGGCCGCCGATTCGGAATGGCTGTCCCGCCTCGGTGCGGACAAGGCGGCCAATGCGAGCCGCATCGGCATCATCGAATTTCCGCTGCGCTACGAGCAGCTCTCCGAAGCCATGCGCGGGTCACAGACCGCGTCGCCGCGTCGCTCCGAACTGCGCTTGGTCGGTAGTTCGGGCCCGATGGCCCGCGTCAACGCGCTGGTGCGCCAGGTGGCGCCGTTCGATTCCAGCGTGCTAGTGCTGGGCGATTCGGGCACCGGCAAAGAAATGGTGGCGCGCAGCATTCACGAATGTTCGTCGCGTCGCGATAAGCCGTTCGTCGCCATCAATTGCGGCGCCATCCCGGCCGAACTGCTGGAAAGCGAACTGTTCGGTCATGAGAAGGGCGCCTTCACCGGCGCGATCAGCACCCGCAAGGGTCGTTTTGAGCTGGCCGAGGGCGGCACGCTGTTCCTCGACGAAATCGGCGACATGAGTTTGCCGATGCAGGTGAAGTTGCTGCGCGTGCTGCAGGAGCGCGTGTTCGAGCGCGTCGGCAGCAATCGCACCCAGCGTTGCGACGTGCGCATCATCGCCGCCACGCACCGCAATCTTGAAGATGCGATCGCCAACGGTCAGTTCCGTGAAGACCTGTTCTACCGCCTCAGCGTGTTCCCGCTGGAGATGCCCGCACTGCGCGAGCACCTCGACGATCTGGCCGAGCTGGTGGGCGAGTTCAACCAGCGCCTGTCGCGTCGCGGCCTGGCCAATGTGCGCTTCAGCGCCGGTGCCATGAACGCGCTACACAACTATGCGTGGCCGGGTAACGTGCGCGAGCTGTACAACCTCGTCGAGCGCCTGGCCATTCTTTATCCGCACAGCGAAGTGCGTGTGAGCGATCTGCCGGAAAAATATCGCGGCCAGCAGCCGATCGAGGAAGTCCGTGGCGCGGCGCTGCTGTCGCTGATGACGGGCCAGTCTTCGGTCTTGCCGGAGGCCATGACCGTAGTGTCGAGCGAATCGCTGGCCATGCTGCCCGAAGGTGGGTTGGATCTGAAGGACCATCTGGCCGACATCGAAGTGGGCTTGATCCGTCAAGCGCTTGACGTCACCGGTGGTGTGGTCGCCCACGCGGCAAAGCTGTTGCGCATGCAGCGCACCACCTTGGTGGAAAAGCTCCGCAAGTACGGGTTGCAGCCGAGCCTGCAGGCGTAAACGTGCCGTCGGCTCTCCGTCACGGAGGGCCGCACGCCGTTGTTCAGTGGCGTCGTTTCGTTCTCTACGCACACGCGCCTATCCAGCGTCACGCGATGCGTTTGACGCGCATCGCGTTGTCTTCGTTGAGCAAGATGCTGGGTCTGCGCCTTCGTAGCAGGGAGTGTTATCGCGCCGGAAGACGGCTTTCACCAAGCTGGCACGGGTTGTGCAGTTACACCCTCGGACACTCTTTACGCGTTGGAATTCCGTCATGAGTCAGATCGACGTCAACAACCTGCTGTCGCAGATGCGCCAGCTCACTTTGCAGACCAAGCCGACCGAGCAGGCATTTACTGCCGCGGCGCCAGGACAAACGGATTTCGCCAGCCTGCTGAAGAAGTCGATCTCGTCGGTAGCCGATGCGCAGATGGACGCCGGAAATCAGGCGGCGAGTTTCGAGCGTGGCGACGATGGCGCTGATCTCGCCAAGACCATGGTGGCCATCAACAAGGCCGATCTTTCGTTGAACACGTTGACCCAGGTACGCAACAAAGTGGTCGATGCGTACAACAACATCATGAACATGCCGGTTTGACCGGTCCTATGACGACGTTACTGCGTCCCTTGAGCAAGAGCAGTCTTCATGGCCGATAACGCCCTAGCGACCACCGACGAGCAGCCCGGTTCTCGCCTGGATCTCAAGCAGCTTGTGCGCACGCCGGCATCGCGACAGTTGTTGCTGCTGGTGGGCGTCGCCGCCGCTGTGGCCCTCGGCGTCGCCGTGGTGCTGTGGTCTCGCGGGCCTAACTATGGCTTGCTGTACGCAGGCCTGGAGCAGAAGGATGCTGCCGCCGTTACACAGGCGCTGCAGGCATCGAACACGCCGTACACGTTGGGCGCGGATGGCACGTCCATCATGGTGCCCGCGTCCGATCTGGCGGCGATCCGACTCAAGCTCGCCTCGCAGGGCCTGCCGCAAGGCAGTTCAGCGACGACCACCGTACCGGGCGGCGATTCGCCGTTCGGCATGAGTGATCTGGCCGAACGCACGCGTTACCAGCAGATGCTGGAAACCGATCTGGGCAACACCATCGCCGGTCTGCAGTCGGTGCGCGCCGCTCGCGTGCATCTGGCGCTGCCCAAGCCCTCGGCTTTTATTCGCGACAACAAGGAAGCGAGTGCCTCGGTACTGGTGACGCTGTATCCCGGTCGTCAGCTCGATGCGAGTCAGGTGGCGGCGATCGTGCATCTTGTGGCATCCAGCGTGCCCAATCTCGATCCCAAGCAGGTGTCGGTGGTCGATCAGCAAGGTCAGTTGCTCACCACTACGGATGCCGGTAGCGCCAGCGCCATCGGCGATACGCGCCTGCGGCTGGCGACTCGCATCGAGAACACTTATGCGCAGCGCATTGAAGAACTCCTGACACCCTTGGTCGGCCCAGGCAAGGTGCGCGCTCAGGTGTATGCGGATCTGGATTTCAGCGAGACCGAGAAGGCGACGGAAACGTTTGATCACGAACACCCCGCGCTGCGCAGCGAACAGACCAACAGCGAAAGCCATGTCGGTCAGGCAAACGATGCGTCGGTGCCGGGCGCGCTGAGCAACCAGCCGCCGAACACCGTCGCCCAGCCGACCGCAGCCAAGCCCGCGGCGGGCAAGGGCGCGAACGGCAAGGCAGCGGCAAACACCGCACAGAGCAATGCCCCGGGTGATACCTCGAGCAGTGCCACGCGCAATTACGAGTTGGACCGCACCATCAGCCACGTCAGCGATCCGGCAGGCCGCCTTGCGCGCCTTACGGTGGCAGTGGTGCTGGACAACAAGACCGTGGCCGGAGACAAGGGCGCGCCCAAGAGCGTGCCGTTCACCCCGCAGGAACTGGAACACCTCACCACGCTTACGCGTAATGCTGTCGGTTACAACGAAGCGCGCGGCGACAACGTCAGCGTGATCAACCAGCCGTTCCACCAGGACCCCAACGCCGATGTAGCCGCGCCCACGCAACCGTTCTGGGAGCGCCCCGGCATGCTCGATCTGATCAAGCAGGCCGCCGGCATTCTGGTGGCGTTGCTGGTGGCCTTTGGTCTGCTGCGTCCGTTGTTGCGCGGCTTGTCGCGTGCGCCGGCACCGGGGCGAGAACTGGCCCTGGCAGGCGCGGGTCCGGGTACGCCGACCATTTCGGTGCGCGTGGACGACGAGGACGAAGGCGAAGACTTGGTCAAGCTCGGTGGCGTGCCGCCGCAGCTCGCCTATGAACAGCGCATTGGTCTGGCACGCCGCATGGTGAGCGAGAACCCCAAGCAGGTCGCGCAGGTGGTCAAGAGTTGGGTGGGCGAAGATGGCGGCTGATCGCAACCTCACGCCATGTCATTGCCATAGCCGCTGCTCGGTGGCCGCTATGGCCCCTCGCTATGACGCATCACAGAACGTCGTACTTCGGCCAGCCATGGCAACGCAGATCAGCGGGCAGAACGAATCATGAAGACAGATATGCCAATCGGCGGCGCGCAGCGCGCGGCCATCCTCCTGCTCACCCTGGGCGAGCAGGACGCAGCCGAAGTGCTCAAACATCTCAGTGCGCGCGACGTGCAAGCAGTGGGCACGGCCATGGCCGGCATGTCCAACGTGACGCGCGAACAGGTGGAGCAGGTGCTCGCACGCCTCAACGAAGACATGGGGCGTCACACCTCGCTGGGCGTGGGCACCGAGGAATACATCCGCAAGATCCTGGTCAACGCGCTGGGCGAGAACAAGGCGGGTGGCTTGATCGACCGCATCCTGCTTGGCCGTAGCAGCAAGGGCCTGGAATCGCTCAAGTGGATGGAGAGCCGCGCCATTGCCGAAATGATCGGCCAGGAACATCCACAGATCATCGCGCTGGTGCTGGCACATCTCGAGCCGGATCAGGCAGCCGAGGTCATCGGCTACCTGCCGCCGCGCACGCGCAGCGACGCGGTGATGCGCATCGCCACGCTCGACGGCGTGCAGCCGCACGCGCTCAACGAGCTCGACGAAATCATGGAGCGCCAGTTCGCTGGCGGAAACACCAAGAAGCTCAAGTCCGCCAGCGTCGGTGGATTGAAGGCGGCGGCCAACATCCTCAACGCGATGGAAACCACGCGCGAAAACGAACTGATGGCGGCCATCCGTACCCACGACGTGGGCCTCAGTGGTCGCATCGAGGAACTGATGTTCGTGTTCGAAGATCTGGCCGAGCTCGACGACCGCAGCATGCAGACGCTGCTGCGCGAAGTGCCGACGGCCCGCCTGGTCACTGCGCTCAAGGGCGCCGAGCCCGGCGTGCGCGAAAAGATTTTCGGCAACATGTCCAAGCGCGCCGCCGATATGCTGCGCGACGACCTGGAAGTGTCCGGCCCCGTACGACTCAGCGAAGTCGACTCGGCGCAGAAGGAAGTGCTCGCCATTGCGCGCAAGCTGGCGGACTCGGGCGCGATCAATCTCTCCGGTACGGGTGACGAGCTGGTGGCATGAGCGCCGTGATGAACAGGGACGACTGGAAAGCGTTCGAACGCTGGCTTCCACCGGAGGTCGGTGAGCCGGCTGCGCCGGAGCCGGTGCCCGTGGAGGCCGTCCAGCAACCGACCGTGCGCGATCTGGAAGCGCTGGAAGAACAAGCGCGCGAGGAAGGCTACGCCGCCGGCCATGCCCAAGGCATGGCGGAGGCGAGCGACGTGCTGCAGGAACGCATGCAGCGTCTCGACGCCTTGCTGGAGTCGGCGGCGCGACCGCTGCGCAGCATGGATGAATTGGTGGAACTGGAATTGGCGCGTCTGGCCATGACCGTTGCGCGCCAGGTAGTGGCGCACGAATTGCGCACCGCGCCCGACCTGGTCGTGGAAGCCGTGCGGCAGGCGGCGCTGGCGTTGCCGTCTGCGTCGGGCAACCTGCGTGTGCGCCTGCATCCTGACGATCTCGCGCTGCTGCGCTCACTGGACATGGTGGAGTCGCATTGGCAGTTGCTGCCGGACAACAGCCTCCAGCCCGGCGACTGCCTGCTGGAGAGCGAACGCTCGCGCCTGGATGCACGCGTCGAAACGCGGCTCGCCGCCGTGGTCGATGCCGTGCTCGGCGCGGAAGCCGAAGAAACTGATGAAGATGCCGACGAGGTACGCGGATGAACGCGCCGCCGGGCTCGCCGCGTAGCGCGCTGTGGCAGGAGCGGCTGGCTCGTCGCCGACAGCGCGCAGTGGGTGCCCGTACGCTGACCGTGGAAGGCCGATTGCGTCGCGTGGTCGGCCTGGCACTGGAGGCGGAGGGTTGCGAAGCGCCGCTCGGCGCCCGCTGCATGGTCACCACGGCCGACGGCAGCGAACTGGATACCGAAGTCGTCGGTTTCGCTGACGAACGCCTGTTGTTGATGCCCGTGACCGAGATGCACGGCGTGCTGCCCAACGCCCGCGTGCGCCCGTGTACGCATACCGGCGGGTTGCCCGTGGGTCATGCGTTGCTGGGGCGAGTGATCGGCGCAGATGGCATACCACTCGATGGCCTGGGCCCGCTCGACGTTGACGAGCATGCCCTGCTGAAGAAAGAACCCATCAACCCGATGGCCCGCAAGCCTATCGATACACCGCTGGATACCGGCGTGCGCGCGATCAACTCCCTGTTGACCGTGGGGCGTGGCCAGCGCCTGGGCTTGTTTGCAGGCTCGGGCGTGGGCAAGTCCACCTTGCTCGGCATGATGACGCGCTATACCGATGCCGACGTCGTCGTGGTCGGCCTGATCGGCGAACGCGGCCGCGAAGTGAAGGAATTCGTCGAACACACGCTGGGCCCGGAAGGCCGTGCTCGCTCGGTGATCGTCGCCGCGCCGGCCGATGCGCCGCCGCTCAAGCGGCTACGCGGCGCGCAGTACGCCACCGCCATCGCCGAATGGTTCCGCGATCGCGGCCAGCGCGTACTGCTGTTGATGGACTCGATCACACGTTACGCGCAGGCGCAGCGCGAGATCGCACTGGCCATCGGCGAGCCACCAGCCACCAAAGGCTATCCGCCCTCCGTGTTCGCCATGCTGCCTGCGTTGGTGGAACGTGCCGGCAACGACGCCGAAGGGCGGGGTTCCATCACGGCCTTCTATACCGTGCTCACCGAGGGCGACGATTACCGCCACGATCCCATCGCGGATGCGTCGCGCGCGATTCTGGACGGCCATATCGTGCTCTCGCGCGATCTCGCGGAGGCCGGGCACTATCCGGCCATCGACATTGAAGCCTCGATCAGCCGCGTGATGCCCGCGGTGGTACAGCGCGAACACCTGCGCGCCGCGCAACGTTTCCGTCAGGTCTATTCAGCGTATCGCCAGCAGCGCGACCTGATTGCCGTAGGCGCGTATCAGAAGGGTTCCGACCCACAAGTGGACCATGCCATCACCATGTGGCCGAAGCTGCGCGACTTTCTGCAGCAGGAAGTGGACGCGCCGACCACGCTGGCCGATGCCATTGGCGGCCTTGAAAGCCTGACGGCCGGAGGCGCACCGTGAAATCCCGAGCGAACCGCCTGCAGCCCGCCGCCGACCTGGCGCACGAACGCCAGGAGGCAGCGATGCAACGCCTGGCCGAGCAACAGCAAAAACTGGCCAAGGCCGAACAACAGCTCGAAGAGTTGGAGAAGTATCGAGCCGAATACGCCGAGACGCAGGGTGGCGTGAGCGTGAGCGCCTTGCTCAATCGTCGCCAGTTCGTCGAGCGCATCAATCAGGTTATCGCCCAGCAGATCAACGAAGTGGCGCGCCAACGCCGATACCTCGACGGTGTGCGCAATCAATGGCGCGAAGCCCATGCGCGCGAGCAAGCGCTTGGTACGGTGATCGATCGCTACCGCGAGCAGGAACGAAAGAGCGAGGAACGTCGCGAACAGGCCGAGGTGGACGAGCGCATGCAGCATCGTCGACCGACCCGGGGCCTGTCGCGATGAAAACCCTTAACGTATGCCAAGAGGCCACCGTATGACGCCCCCCGTTGCCCTGACGGCGAATACTCCGCTGCCAACCAACTCGCCTGCCAGTACGACAGCGCAGGGAGTCGCCAGCTCGTCCAGCGATAGCAGCCAGAATTTCAGCCAGCCGCTGCAGCAGGCGCAACGGCAATGGGCGCGACAGAACGATCCGTCGCCGTCGACGCCAGCGAAGCCGTCTTCACCGAAGACTGCATCGTCTCAGGCTCAGCCGCAGGCAAAGACGAAGGACAAGGCAGGCGCCAAGGACGACGACAAAACACCGTCGCCCTCACCCGATGCCGCCGCTGCCATGCTCGCCCTGTTGGGTCAGAGCGTGCCGGCATCAGCAGCACCTACGGCGGTTTCCACGGATGCAGATGATGCGGTCGATGCGACGACCGGTGGCGCCAGCGGCGTGACGCTTGGCGCACTGCCCACGTCACCCGCCGGCCTGTCGCTGCTTGGCGCAATGCAGGCCAACACCCAGCCAGCGACGGCTGGCACGAATACTTTCACCAAGGCCATGGATGGCATCCAAGACAAGAGCCTGTCCATGCTCGCGCAGGGCGCCGATGAAGGCGACGACAGTGCGGATGCGTCGACCACCACGGCCACACAGGGCGCCAAGGGCGATGCGTTCACCGCTGCGTTGCAGACGTTGACGACGTCGTCGAAGCAGGATGATGGCAGTGATCCGCTCGACGCCCTGAAGAACCTCGCCGCCATGGCCGCGCCGCAGCAGCCTGCCGCGCAAGCTAGTGCGACCACACCTGCAGCGCACGTGTTGACCATGCAGTCCAGCGTGGGCACGCCTGCGTTCGGCCAGGAATTGAGCCAGCAGGTCACGTGGCTGGGCGGTCAGGATGTGAAGGAGGCGCGCATTCGTCTGCATCCTGAAGACCTGGGCGAGCTGGATGTAAAGGTGAGCGTGAAGCAAGACCACGTGGATGTGGCTTTCATCGCGCAGCATCCGCAGGCGGTGCATGCGGTGCAGCAGACGCTGGGTCAGCTGGATTCGATGCTGGCGCATCATGGTTTGTCGTTGGGGCAGGCGCAGGTGGGGCAGGGGAATTCAGGGCAGGGGTCTGGGAGTTCCGGTGGGTCGGCGTCGGGCGGGGAGAGTGGGTTGGCTGACGCGGCGGGTGATGTGGCTTCGGTGGTTGCGCCGGTGGTGAAGGCGGTTGGGTTGGTGGATATGTTTGCCTGACGCTTCTGCTCCCTCTCCCCTTTGGGCGACCCGAAGGTAGTCCCTTTTTTGGGAGAGAGGGTTGGGGTGAGGGGAGGGTGCTCGCCTTATCGTTTCAACTTTAGCCGTCACCTCGGCGAACCCCACAAAAGGGGGCAAGGGCCGGGGTCCAGAGCCTCGGTGTTTGATCGTCGCGTGGCGGTGATCTGGCCGCCTACGCGGCGGGCGTTCCGACCTCCTGCCGGAGGCCGGGTCACTTTTCTTTGCTTGCCCAAAGAAAAGTAACCCAAAGAAAGGGCACCCCGGAATCGGCGCCTTCCGGGCCTACGGCCCTCCAGGTACGCGTGCGGGTTCCGGGCTTTTCGACGGGGCTCCTGCCCCGACGAAAAGGAATCGGCATCCCTGCCGATTCCCCTGCGGGCCTTATCTCCACCCGCCCGCCGCCTCATACGGGGCCCAGGAGATCAAAAGCGAAAGCGGACGGCTCGTGCAGCTGCGCTGCACATCGCGTCGTGGAGCCGGGCGAAGCGGCGCAATGTGTTGTGGGTGGCTGTGCGCGTGGGTTCCCTGCCGTTGTGATCTCTCGCTCGGCCGCCTCGGATTCTCGCTGCGCTTCATCCGGGCTGTGCGTTGCGTGTTTACGACAGACGCTCTCGCTTTAAGCCCTCTTCGCTTCGGCGCGTTGCGAAGCGCTTCGGCGTACCCGCTGTGTAGAGGCGAAGGTTGCCAAACCCCACGATTCCTCAGCCGTTCGGGCTTATCCCCACGCCATGCAGAGCGCCTCAGCGCATCGGTGCCTTGCGGTGTAGCTGTGTTCCCCAATAAGGAAGTTGCATGTTGCCGAATACCTCGAACTCCAAGGCTCGTATTCAACACTATGCTGCCGGGGCTCTGGAGGCCATTTTCTTTGGGTTACTTTCGACGCGAAGCTAGTCCCCGTGGGATCTTTTGGGCCAGCAAAAGAAAAGTGACTCGGCCTCCGGCAGGAGGTCGAAACGCCCGCTGCGTAAGCGGCCAGGTCGCGATAACGTGCGAGGCGGCAGTCAACCAGTAACGGCACTGGTTCCTGGCTCTTGGCCCCTTTTGTGGGGTGCGCCGGAATGACGGTTTCATAGAAACCCTGAGGCGAGCACCCACCCCTCACCCCAACCCTCTCCCCGTAGGGGAGAGGGTGCAACAGCGCGGGCGACAAACGCCCATCGCAAACCCCGCGACAACCTTCCGTCAACCGCCATCCCCCCGTCACGCCCAATCTCCGACAGGCGTCAAGAAAGCGCCGCAACACCCGCGTCACCCCTCGCAAACCCAGTCACACCAACGCCTCCCATCGATGGCACGCCGCTTGCTATCAACAGGCCATAGGGCGCCCGCGAGCGGGTAGCCGACGTCTGGACACTGATAGGGATCGACATTCGCATGGCTCAGAACGAGCAAGCAGAAAGCACGGCAGCGGCGCCGAAGAAAGGAACCAACAAAGCCATCATCTTCATGGGTGTGGCGATGCTCGCCATGGCCGGTGTCTCTGGCTACCTGGTGATGAATGCGCGCAACAGCGCCCACGCCAACGAGCCGGAAGAGCCCAAAGTTGTGCTGTCCAAGCAGGAGCAGTACCTCACGCTGGACCCGCCGTTTGTCGTCAACTTCAAGGACGACCAGTCCATGCGCTTCCTGCAGGTGGGCGTGAGCTTGATGTCGCACGACGCCGCTGCGCTGGCGGCCGCGAAGGATGCCGATCCGGTGATCCGCAATGCGCTGGTCATGCTGTTCAGCAGCCAGGACTACACCATCCTCAGCGACGCCGCCGGCAAGCAGAAGCTACAGGCGCAGGCCTTGGATGCCGTGCGCAAGATTCTTGAGAAGCGCCTGGGTCGCCCGGGCGTGGAAGCGTTGTACTTCACCAGCTTTGTGATGCAGTGACGGAATCACGCCGATGAGCGACCTGCTTTCACAGGAAGAAATCGATGCCCTGCTCGACGGCGTGGAAGGTGGCGCCGTCGAAACGGGCAACGATGAGCCGTTGCCTCCCGATGCGGTCATTACGTACGACTTCACGCAGCAGGATCGCATCGTCCGCGGTCGCCTGCCGACGCTGGAGATGGTCAACGACCGTTTCGCGCGTTTCTTCCGCAGCGCGCTGTTCGGCGTGCTGCGCAAGACCTGCGAGGTATCGGTACTTGGCGTGAAGATGGTCAAGTTCGCGGAGTACGTGCACGCGCTCACCGTGCCGAGCAACCTCAACCTGGTGCGCATCAAGCCGCTGCGCGGCACCGCGCTGGTGGTGATGGAGCCGCGTCTGGTCTTTACCGTTATCGACAATTTCTTCGGCGGTGACGGCCGTTTCCACGCACGCATCGAAGGCCGCGATTTCACGCCGACCGAGAATCGCGTGATCCAGATCGTGTTGACCGAGCTGTTCGCTTCCATGGTGGAAGCCTGGGCGCCGGTGTTGCCGCTGAACTTCGAGTACCTCAATTCGGAGATCAATCCGCAGTTCGCCAACATTGTCAGCCCCACCGAAACGGTGGTGGTGTCGAAGTTCCATATCGAGCTGGATGGCGGTGGCGGCGAAATACACCTGACGCTGCCGTACGCCATGGTCGAGCCGATTCGCACGCTGCTCGATGCCGGCGTGCAGAGTGATCGCGTCGATCGCGATCACCGCTGGGCCGAAACGCTGCAGGACGAAGTGATCGATGCCGAAGTGGAATTGAGTTCACTCCTGCTTGAAACGCGCCTGAGCATCGGCGAGTTCCTTCGCCTTCGTCCGGGCGATGTGATTCCCATCCAACTGCCGGAGTTCAGCACAGTCTTCGCCGAAGACGTGCCGATCTTCCGTGGCATCTATGGCCAGAACAACGGCCGTACCGCTGTTCGCTTCCATGCACCGACCGGCCGCCGCGAAGTGCGCCTGTCGACTGAAACCACCCTGGAGATTGACCCCGCATGATCCCGTCCAATGACGCCGCCACGGCCACCCAGCGCGTCGAATTCGACCAGCTCAACGCCCCTGTAGGCGATGGCGCCGAAGTCAATCTCGACATGATTCTCGATGTACCGGTCACGCTTGCCATGGAAGTGGGCCGTACGCGCATCAGCATCCGCAACCTGCTGCAGCTCAACCAGGGCTCGGTGGTGGAACTGGACCGTTCCGCTGGCGAACCGCTGGACGTGTTCGTCAACGGCACGCTGGTGGCGCATGGTGAAGTGGTGGTGATCAATGAACGTTTCGGTATCCGCCTTACCGACGTGATCAGTCCGGCCGAACGCGTTCGCAAGCTGCGGTGAGCATGATGTTTCTTGCCCTGGCCGTCCCGGTCGCCGCGCCGGATATCAATGTCGGTGGTGAACTGGTGCGTGTGCTGGTGAGCCTGGTCGGCATTATCGCGCTCATCTTTGTGGCCGGCTGGTTCAGCCGTCGGCTGCAGGCGCGCGCGACGCCAGGTGGCCGCCGCATGCGCTGCGTGGAGACCATGGCAGTGGGTGCGCGTGATCGCCTGATGCTGGTGGAAGCGGACGGCAAGCGCTTGTTGATCGGCGTGGGCCAGGGCGGCATGCGTACGTTGCACGTGTATGAGGGAGCGGCGCCCGCGCCGGAAGCCAATCCGCAACCGCCGATCACGCCGTTCGGCGATGTGCTGGCCCGTTGGAAGCGCAAGTGATGAAGTCGTTCCGCTGGATTCTCGTGGCCATCCTGCTGATGAGCCCGCTGCTGGCCTGGGCTGCCCCGGCCATGCCGACCATGCCTTCCATGCCGCAGATGCCCGCATCGGGCGCCGGTATCCCCGTGTTGACCGTGCAGAACGCACCGGGTGGCGCGCAGAACTGGACGCTGTCGCTGCAGCTGCTGGCGCTGATGACGGTGCTTACGTTTCTGCCGGCCGTGCTGCTGATGATGACGTCGTTCACGCGCATCATGATTGTGCTCAGCTTTCTGCGCCAGGCGCTGGGCACGCAGTCCACGCCGTCGAACCAGATCCTGCTTGGCTTGTCGCTGTTCCTGACGTTGTTCGTGATGTCGCCGGTGCTCAACCATGCCTATGCCGATGGATGGCCAGATGTCCGCCGAGCAGGCCGTGCCTGCCGCGGCCGCGCCGTTCAAGCGCTTCATGCTGGACCAGACCCGCGAGGCGGATCTGCAGTTGTTCACGCACCTGGCCAACGAACAGCCCTATGCCAGCAAGGACGACGTGCCGTTCCGCGTGGCGATGCCTGCGTTCGTCACCAGTGAGCTGAAAACGGCGTTCCAGATGGGCTTTTTGCTGTTTATTCCATTCCTGATCATCGACATGGTGGTGGCCAGCGTGCTGATGTCGATGGGCATGATGATGGTGTCGCCCACCATTATCTCGCTGCCCTTCAAGATCATGTTGTTTGTGCTGGTCGACGGTTGGACGTTGCTGTTGGGTACGCTGGCGGGGAGCTTCTACACATGACGCCCGAATCCGTCATCGAGTTCGGCCAGCACGCGCTCTATGTCGCCATGATGGTGGCGGCGCCGCTGCTGCTCACCGCCTTGGCCGTGGGCTTGATCATCGGTGTGGTGCAAGCCGCCACACAGATCAACGAAATGACGCTGAGCTTCATTCCCAAGGTGATCGCCATGGCGGCGGTCGCGCTGATCGCGGGCCCGTGGATGCTGCGCACGCTGGTGCAGTTCACCCATCAGTTGATCGAGAGCCTGCCCGGGGCCGTGAAATGACCACGGTGCAGCTAGCCGAAATACAGGGGCTGATCGGTTCGCTGCTGTGGGCGATGGCCCGTGTCAGCGGCCTGTGCATGATCGCTCCTGTGTTTGGCGATGCGGTGCTGCCGCAGCGTTTTCGGCTCGCCATCATGGTGATGCTTACGTTTGTGCTGGCGCCGCTGGCGCCTACCAGCATCAATCCGATGACGGCGGATGGGATTGCCACCATGGTCAGCCAGTTGCTGATGGGTGCTGCGATTGGCTTCGTGCTGAAACTCGCATTTGAGGCGATCTCGCTGGGCGGTCAGCTGGTGGGGCAGAGCATGAGCCTGGGTTTCGCTGAAACGGTGGATCCGCGCGGTGGTGGCAGCTCGCCGGTGCTCAGCCAGTTTTACCTGTTGATGGTCACGCTGCTGTTCCTGGCTATGAACGGCCACCTGCAATTGATCTCGCTGCTGGCGGATAGCTTCCACACCTTGCCGCCGGGGCACGCGGTGATCGGCACCAATGGCCTCTATGCGGTGGTGGCGTTCGCCACGCATCTGTTTGGTGGTGCGGTGCGTGTGGCCTTGCCGGCCATGACGTCGTTGCTGATGGTGAATATTGGCTTCGCGGCGATCAGCCGCGCCGCGCCGTCCATGAATCTGTTCGCGGTGGGGTTCCCCATCACGGTGACCCTGGGGTTCGTCGCGTTGTGGTTGTCCATGCACAGCGTGCCGGGTGCGTTCGAGTCGTTGCAGAACAGCGCGTGGACGCTGATGCACGAGCTGGCCGGCGGCTGAGGACGACGCCATGGCCGAGAAGGACGACGATCAGGAACGCACCGAACAACCTTCCGAAAAACGCCTGCGCGAATCGCGGGAGAAGGGCGACGTACCACGCTCGCGCGATCTGTCCGGCGCGGTGGTGGTGTTGGCAGGCGTGGCCGCGTTGATGAGCGGTGGCGAGACGTCGATGCTGCATGTGCGCCGCATCTATAGCCTGGGCCTCAGTTATGGGCGTGATGCGCTGTTCAGCGATCAGTTGCCCGGCCGCATTCTGTCGATGGCCATGCACGAAGCGCTCTCGCTTTTCGCGCCGGTGGCGACGGCAACGATGCTGGCCGCGCTGGCTGCGCCGCTGCTGCTGGGCGGCCTGAACTTCAGCGGCGAGGCGCTGCAGCCCAAGTTCGAGCGGCTCGACCCTATCGCCGGGCTTGGTCGCATTTTCGCCATGCGCGGCCTGGTGGAATTGGCGAAGTCACTGCTGAAGCTGCTGTTGATCGGCGCGGTGCTGCTGATGGTGCTCAAGGGGTGGCAGACGGATTTGATGTCCACCGGTCGCGGCGAAGTCGGCGCGGGTACGCTGAAGGCCATGAGCCTGCTCGGCCATGGCGCGCTGCTGTTTGGTTCGATCCTGGCGCTGATCGGCGGCGCGGATGCGCTGTACCAGAAGTTCGACCACACCAAGCGCTTGCGCATGACGCGCCAGGAGCTGAAGGACGAATCGAAGGAAAGCGAGGGTAATCCCGAGCTCAAGGCGCGTGTGCGCCAGATGCAGTTCCAGATGGCGCGCAAGCGCATGATGCAGGAACTACCCAAGGCGGACGTGCTGGTGACCAACCCCAGTCACTTCGCCGTGGCGTTGCGTTACGACGACAGCCGCATGGGCGCGCCGCGCGTGATCGCCAAGGGCATGGACGAACTGGCGCTGCAGATTCGCCTTGTCGCCGCCAGTCATCGCATTCCCGTGGTGGAGGCGCCGCCGTTGGCACGCGCTTTGTATGCCACCACTCAGCTCGAGCGCGAGATTCCTTCCGCGCTCTATGTCGCCGTGGCGCAGGTGCTCGCGTATGTGTTCCAGCTCAAGCAGGCGATGTCGCGCGGTGAACAGCCGCCGAAGGCGCCGCAACCCGATGTCGATCCGGACCTGATGGGTCCCTACAAGCTCTGATGGATTAGTGATGGCAAACGCTACCGCCCTTGGCAATCTCAAGACGCTCGGACGCCGCGGTCTCGGCGCGCCGGTGATCATGCTCGCCGCGCTGGCGATGATGATGCTGCCGTTGCCGCCCTTCATCCTCGACATGCTCTTCAGCTTCAACATCGCGTTGTCGCTGGTGATTCTGCTGGCGGTGATCTACGTGATGCGCCCGCTGGAGTTTGCCGCGTTCCCGACTGTGGTGCTGATGGCGACGCTGTTGCGCCTGGCGCTCAATATCGCTTCCACCCGCGTGGTGCTGCTGCATGGCCACGATGGCCCCGGCGCAGCGGGCAAGGTGATCGAGGCGTTTGGTGAGTTCGTGATTGGCGGCAATTTCGCCGTGGGCTTGGTGGTGTTCGCCATCCTTACCATCATCAACTTTGTGGTGGTGACCAAGGGCGCGACGCGTGTGTCCGAAGTGACCGCGCGCTTCACGCTGGATGCGATGCCCGGCAAGCAGATGGCCATCGACGCCGACCTCAATGCCGGCTTGCTCAACCAGGAGCAGGCGCGCGAGCGTCGTCAGGAAGTGCGCGAGGAAGCGGATTTCTACGGCTCCATGGATGGTGCGTCAAAGTTCGTGCGCGGCGATGCCACCGCCGGCATCCTGATCCTGATCATCAATATCGTGGGCGGCTTTTTCGTCGGTGTGCTGCAGCACGGGTTGTCGGCGGGTGAAGCCGCCAAGACCTACACGCTGCTCACCATCGGTGACGGTCTGGTGGCGCAGGTGCCATCGCTGATGCTGTCGATCGCGACCGCCGTGATCGTGACGCGTGTGTCCAAGTCCACCGACATGGGCAAGCAGCTTGTCGGCCAGTTGTTCGGCCAGCCGCGTGCGCTCGCCGTGGCTGGCGTGGTGCTGGGCGTGATGGGTTTGATCCCGGGCATGCCGAATATTGCGTTCCTGTTGCTCGGCGGCACCTGCGGTGGTGCGGCCTGGTTGATGGTGAAGCGTGACCGCGAGGCGCAGGAGCGTGTCGCCAAGGCCGCCACCGAGGTAGCGGTGCCGGCCGCCACGCCGACCGAACGCCTTGAGCTGGGTTGGGAAGATGTGGCCAGCGTTGATCCGCTGGGCCTGGAAGTTGGCTATCGCCTGATTCCGCTGGTGGACACGCATCAAGGTGGCGAGCTGATGGGGCGCATCAAGTCGGTGCGCCGCAAGCTGTCGCAGGAGCTCGGCTTTCTGGTGCCGGCAGTGCATATCCGCGACAACCTGGACCTGGGCCCCAACACCTATCGCATCACCCTGATGGGCGTGCCGATGGGCGAGTCGGAAGTGCACAACGATCGCTTGTTGGCGATCAACCCGGGCCGCGTGCAGGAAGGCCTGCAAGGTATTGCCACGCGCGACCCGGCGTTTGGCCTGGAGGCCTTGTGGATCGAGTCCGGTCAGCGCGAGCTGGCGCAGAGCCTGGGTTACACCGTGGTCGATCCGGCGACGGTGATCGCCACGCATCTGTCGCACATCCTGCAGAGCCACGCGCACGAACTGCTCAGCCACCAGGACGTGCAGCAGCTGTTGGATCGTCTCGCGCAGACTGCGCCGAAGCTGGTCGAAGACCTGGTGCCCAAGCGCCTGTCGCTGGGCGTGGTGGTCAAGGTCATGCAGAACCTGCTGGCCGAGCGGGTGCCGATCCGCAACATGCGCTCCATCGTCGAATCCTTGGCGGAGCACGCGGGCCAGAGTCAGGATCCCGGCGCGCTCAGTGCCGCCGTGCGCGTCGCGCTTGGCCGGCAGATCGTGCAGGAGATCTCGGGCCTGGGCACGGAGATCCCGGTCATCACCTTGGCGCCGGAACTGGAGCAGATCCTGCTGGGATCGCTCGCAAATGGCGGCGTGGCGGGCGCTGCGGTGGAACCGGGCCTCGCCGACCGCCTGCAGCAGGGCGTCGCCGACGCTGCGCGCAAGCAGGAAATGAGCGGCGAACCCGCTGTTTTGCTGGTCGCGCCGCAGCTTCGTCCGTGGCTCGCGCGCTTCACTCGCCATGTGGCACAGAACCTGCACGTACTGGCCTACAACGAGGTGCCCGACAACCGCCGCGTGCGTTTGGTGCAGGCACTGGGCCGCTGAGACGGCCTTGGGTACAGGGAGTCGGGAATGGGGAATAGGAAGAGCAGGGTGCGGAACGTTTCAACGATGCGCGCTGTTGCCTATTCATCCCACCGGACGCAACGAACAGATCGAGAAAGGTTGGATATGAGCCACGAGCAAAACACTCAACGCAAGGCTGCAGCGATGCGCGCTGTTCCTATTCCCTATTCCCCATTCTCTATTCCCGCGAGTGCAACGAGCCCATGAAGATCAAGCGTTTCGTGGCCCCGGATATGCGTCAGGCCATGCGCGAAGTGCGCGAAGACCAGGGCCCGGATGCGGTGATCCTTTCCACGCGTCGGATGGACGAGGGCATCGAGATCATCGCTGCCGTCGATTTCGACGAGGCCCTGGTGCGCGAGGCTGCGCGCCACGGCGCACCGCTGGAAGTGGAGAACCGTGCACCCGCCGCTGCGCCGGCACCGGAAGCCCGGCCCGTAGCGCGACGTTCCGACGTCACGCCGCCACCGCTGCCGACGGCGAACCGTCGCGACGACGAAGGCGTGACGGTATCGCTCTCTCGCCGTGCTGCCGCTGCGCAGGCGGAGCCGGTGAGGGCGAGCCCCGTTGCTCGCACCATCGACGTTTCCGACTTGCCGGTGATCAAGGCCATCGCGGAGATGGCCGCACCCGCGGAAGCTGCTGCACCCGCAGCGGCTAATGATGTCCCGGCCGCGCTACATCCGATGCTCGAACGCGCCATGCAGGACACCGCACGCGTCCGCGCTGAACTGGGCAGCCTGCGCGACCTGCTGGAGACGCAGTTGTCCAGCCTGATCTGGAACGATATGGAGCGCCGCCAGCCGATGCGTGCCCGCGTGCTGCGCGAAATGACCCGTCTCGGCATCGAGCCGGATGTGGCGCGCCAGCTGGTCGACGAACTGCCGGCGGACATCAATGCCGAGCAGGCACGTTACCTGCCACTGGGCGTGTTGAGCCGCAGCTTGTCCATTGGTCCGCGCGACCATGCCGAGCGTCGCGGCGTCACCGCGCTGGTCGGTTCAACCGGCGTGGGCAAGACCACCACCATCGCCAAGCTGGCCGCACGCGCGGTGATGCGTCACGGCGCATCACAAGTCGCGCTGGTCAGCACGGATCACTACCGCATTGGTGCGGCCGCTCAGCTGGAGCATTACGGGCGCCTGCTCGGCGTGCGTGTGTATCCCGCCTACGACGCGGACAGCCTGCGCCACGTGCTGGAACTGTTGCGGGGTCATCACACCGTATTGGTGGATACCGCCGGCCTGGCCGGTGGCGATCCGCGACTGGCCGAACAACTGGACGTGCTGCGCAACGGCGGCGACCTGCGCGCCTGCCTGGTGCTGGCGGCGAACGCGCATGCATCGTCGCTGGACGAGGCGGTGCGCGCCTACCTGCCGGTGCAGCCCAACGCCTGCATCCTCACCAAGCTGGACGAGGCGCCCAGCCTCGGTGGCGCGCTGTCGGTGCTGATCCGGCATCGGCTGGCGCTGGACTACGTAACGGATGGCCAGCGCGTGCCGGAAGACATCGCCACGGCCGACGCGCGCGTGCTGGTGTGCCGTGCCGCGCAAGCACTCAAGGGCAACGCGCCGGCAGACGACGCGGTGATGGCGGATCGGTTCGGACTGGCGGTGGCGAGCGCATGAACGGTGTTTTCGCAATGAATCAGGCGATGGGGTTGGAGAGCATGCTGCGTGCGCTGACCGAACGACAGGGGCGACAGACGCCGGTACACGACCAGGCGTACGGGCTCAGTGGCGCCGCACCACGCAAGCGCTGCCGCGCTATCGCGGTCGCTGGCGGCAAGGGCGGCGTTGGCAAGACCACCGTGTCGGTGAACATGGGTATGGCGCTGGCCAAGGAGGGTCACAAGGTGATCCTGCTCGACGCGGACATGAGTCTGGCCAACATCGATGTGTTGCTGGGCCTTACGCCCACGCGCCACATTGGCCACTTGCTCGACGGAAGCTGCAGCATCGAAGACCTGCTGATGAACGCGCCGCACGGTTTGAAAGTAGTGCCGGCCGGTTCGGGCACGCGCCGCCTGGCGCAGCTGGGCTCGGGCGAGCACGCCGCGGTGATCCGCGCCTTTGACGACCTGGTGTCGCCGCCGGATTACCTGGTGGTGGATACGGCCGCGGGGCTTTCCGACAACGTGGCGATGTTCGCTGCCGCGGCGGATGACGTGGTGGTCGTGGTATGCGACGAGCCTGCCTCGCTGACCGATGCGTACGCCTTGCTCAAGGTGCTGAGCCGGGACTTTGGCGTACGTCGCTTCCGCATGGTGGCGAACATGGTCCGCAACGTTGGCGAAGCCAAGCAGCTGCATCAGAAACTCGCAAGGGTTTGCGATCGCTTCCTCGACGTGGCGTTGGAATTCATGGGCCATGTCCCGCACGACGAACGGCTCAAGCAGGCCATCAAGCGCCAGAGCGCCGTGGTGGATCTGTGGCCGTCGAGCCGCTCGGGGCTGGCATTCAAGCAATTGGCGGGTGCGGTCGATACATGGGGTGAACCCGAGCGACTGGGCCTGGATCGCATCGCCTTTTTCAGCAGGCAGGCCGCAGTAGCGACGGGGTGGTGACATGAGTGTGGCTTCCGAATATCTGCAACTGCAAAAGCAGAGTGCCGACGAACTGGTTCGCCAGCACGCTCCCCTGGTGCGAAGGATCGCCTATCACTTGATGGGCCGCCTGCCGCCCAGCGTGGACGTCAGCGACCTGATCCAGGCCGGCATGATCGGTTTGCTGGAGGCCGCGCGCAATTTCACCACCGGCAAAAATGCGAGCTTCGAAACGTTTGCGGGTATCCGCATCCGTGGCGCGATGCTCGATGAGTTGCGGCGCACCGACTGGACCCCACGGTCGGTGCATCGAAAAGTGCGCGAAATGGCGGAGGTCGTTCGTCAGATTGAAATCGAAACCGGTGCGGATGCCGAGGACGCCGAAGTGATGCGGCGACTGGGCATGGGCGCCGAGGAATATCACCAGGTGTTGGCGGACGCGGCGAGTGCGCGCTTGCTCAGTCTTTCCGCACCGGACGATGCCGATGGTGGCGCGGCGTTCGACGTGGCCGATGGCGACAGCCTGAGTCCCGCCGATAGCGTCGAGCATGAAGGCATGCGCGAGGCGTTGGTGGAGGCCATTGGCGGCCTGCCCGAACGCGAACAGCTGGTGATGTCCCTGTATTACGAGGAAGAGCTGAACCTCAAGGAGATTGGTGCGGTGCTCGGGGTAACTGAGTCACGCGTCTGCCAGATCCACGGTCAGGCCATTGTGCGTCTACGGGCGCGCATGACGGGATGGACTGAAGGAAAGGGAATCGAGAGTAGGGAAAAGGGAATAGTGAAAAGCAAAAGCCGCTGACGTCGCCCGTTCGCGCGCACTCCGATTCTCTACTCCCCGTTCCCTATTCCCTAACAAAATCGGAGAAAGCGTTTGGACAAGAATATGAAGATCCTCGTGGTGGACGACTTCTCCACCATGCGGCGTATCGTTCGCAACCTGCTGGTCGAGCTGGGTTTCAGCAACGGCCTGATCCAGGAAGCCGACGACGGCGAGAACGCGCTGACCATGTTGCGCAACAACAGCTTCGACATGGTCGTGACCGACTGGAACATGCCCAACATGACGGGCATCGACCTGCTGCGCGCCATCCGCGCCGAGCCCGCGTTGAAGGGCTTGCCGGTGCTGATGGTGACCGCCGAGAACAACCGCGATCAGATCATCGCCGCCGCGCAGGCTGGTGTGAACGGCTACATCGTCAAGCCGTTCACCGCCGTCACCCTGCAGGAAAAACTCAGCAAGATCTTCGAACGACTGGCCGCCAGCGGAGCGAGCGCATGAACGCACAAGTTGCCCTGCTAGCCGGCGAAGCGATGCCGAAAGAACTTCACGACCTGCTCAATAGCCCCAATGGCGCCGCCTTCGAGCAGGCGCTCGATGTGCTGGTGCGCGAGCGCGAACAGCGCGTGTTCCGTGCGCTGGGTTTGCTTGCGCGTGACCTGCACGATGCCGTGCGTCGCCTGGGTGGCGACCTGGCGCAGGAAGGCGTGCCAGGCAGCGTTGCGGATGCGCGCAAGCATCTGGAAGATGTGCTGGAAATGAGCTCGCAGGCTGCGCACCGTTCGCTGGACTTCGTCGAGCGCATGCGTCCGCAGGCGGAGTCGCTGGCCGAAAATGCCGGCGCAGTGATCGATGGTACGTCCGAAGGCGATGTCGCACACGTGCTGGCGAAACAATCCCAGTCGTTCGCGAATGCATGCCGTGATGGCCTGGCCGACTTCGTTGTTGCGCAGTCGTGGCAGGACTTGTCCGGCCAGCGCATCAAGAAGGTCGTGAACTTTATCGGCAGCGTCGAGAACTCGCTGCTGGAACTGGTGAGCCTGACTGGCGCACTGGCTTCCGGCGAAGCGGCGGCGGGACCGGTCAAGGTCACCAGCCAGGACGAGGCGGATCGCCTGCTGAGCGAGTTTGGGTTCTGATCGATGGATCCCTCGTTTGACAGCGAGTTGCGCAACGATTTCCTGGTGGAAGCTGGGGAACTGGTGCAGCGTCTGGGTGAGCAGTTGATCGGGCTGGAGGCCGCGCCGCGCGATGCCGACCTGTTGAACGCCGTGTTCCGCGCGTTCCACACGGTAAAGGGCGGTGCGGGCTTTCTTGCCATCGAGCCGATGGTGCAGTTGTGCCATCACGCTGAAGACCTGCTCAATGTGGCGCGCAACGGGCAGTTGCTGCTCGACGCCAATCGCATGGACGCGCTGCTGGAAGCGTTGGACCTGCTCAACGACATGATGGCGGCACTGGCCGGTGGCAGCGCGATGGCGATGCCACCGCGGGAGCTGCTGCAACGCTTGACGCCCGGTGCAGCCGCTGCACCGCCGGCACCGCCGCCGAAGCCCGTCGCGCCGCCGCCGGCCGATGGCAGCATCGATGATTCCGAATTTGAAGCACTGCTCGACAGCCTCTACGGCACGGGCGGTGCGCCAGGTGCGCCTGCGTCGTCGCCGACGGCGTCCGGCAGCATCAGTGACGACGAGTTCGAAGCCCTGCTGGACAACCTGCATGGATCGGGAGCCGCGCCGGGTGCAACGACGGTTGCGTTGCCGGCGTCCACGTCCGGCGCGATCTCCGACGATGAGTTCGAGTCTTTGCTCGACAATCTGCATGGCAAGGGCGGTATTCCCGGGACGAACGTTTCCGTGCCTGTGGCTGCTCCTGCACCGGCTCCTGCGCCAGCGGCCCCGGCTGCGAAGCACGCGGCCCCCGCACCCGAAAACACGGTGCGCGTGGACACCCCGCGCCTCGACGCGTTGGTGCACCGTGCTGGTGAGCTGGTGCTGGTGCGTAACCGACTGTTGAGTTTGGCGGCAAAGAACGGCGACGAGACGCTGGAGCTGGCCGCCAGTGAACTCGATCGCGTCGCCGATGCCCTGCAGAACGCCGTGCTCGGCATGCGCATGCAGCCGGTGAGCCGTTTGTTCCAGCGCTTTCCCCGCATCGTGCGCGATCTGTCGCGTCAGTTGGGTAAGGAAGTGGAACTGGTGCAGGAAGGCGAGGGCACCGACCTCGACCGCAGCCTGGTCGAAGCGTTGGCCGATCCCATGGTGCATCTGATCCGCAACGCGCTTGATCACGGCCTGGAAATGCCGGACGAGCGCGAGCGCGCCGGCAAGTCGCGCAAGGGTACGGTGACGCTGGGTGCGAGCCAGCGCGGCGAGCGCATCATCATCACCGTGTCGGATGACGGACGGGGCATGAACCCCGAGATCCTGCGCCGCAAGGCGGTGGAGAAGGGCGTGATCGACGAGGCGCAGGCATCGCGACTCTCCGAGAACGAATGCTACGAATTGATCTTCCGTCCCGGCTTCAGCACGGCGGCCACCGTCTCCGATATCTCCGGTCGCGGCGTGGGCATGGACGTGGTGAAGACGCGTGTGGTCGAGCTGGGCGGCACGCTGTCGGTGCGCTCGCAGCTCGGCAAGGGCAGCACGCTGGAACTGGCCGTGCCGCTGACGTTGGCGATCCAACGCGTGCTGATGGTGCGCGTGGGCGCGCGCCTATTGGCGCTGCCGCTAAGCAATGTGGACGAGGTGTTCGAACTCGCCGCTGGCCAGCAGCAACAACTCGATGGTCGCGCCGTCGCTTCGCACCGTGGCCGCGCACTGGTGTTGGCCGATCTCGGCGGCTGGATCGGCGTGGAAGGGCCGGCGGGACGCCACGTGGTGGTACTGCATATCGGCCATATGCGTCTTGGCTGCCTGGTGCATGAAGTACTGGGCCGCGAGGACGTGATGGTGAAACCGCTCGGTCCCTTGTTCGAAGGCGTGCCTGCCGTGGCAGGCGCGACCGTTACTGGCGATGGCCGTCTGGCGCTGGTGATGGATCTTGCCGGGTTGTCCGGCAGCGACGGCCAACTCCTCCCCAATCTTCGTGTAGCGACCTGACATGGACCTGGTAAGTCTCATCGGTACGATCCTGGCCTTTGTGGTCGTGATCGTCGGCACCATCCTCAAGGGTTCCAGCGTGGAAGCGCTGTGGAATCCCGCCGCGTTCGTCATCGTGTTTCTTGGCACCATCGCCGCGTTGCTGGTGCAGAACTCCGGCAAGGTGCTCAAGCACGCCATGGCGATGTTTCCGCTGGTGTACAAGCCGCCGCAGCACCAGCCATCGGATCTGATCAGCCGCATTGTCGGCTGGAGCGAAATTT
Source organism: Dyella sp. ASV24 (assembly GCF_016428905.1). Classification (GTDB taxonomy): domain Bacteria; phylum Pseudomonadota; class Gammaproteobacteria; order Xanthomonadales; family Rhodanobacteraceae; genus Dyella. The sequence continues at coordinate 27,538 of NZ_JAELTQ010000011.1, forward strand.
CCCGTCGTCAGGGCTTGCTGGGTCTGGAGCCGCAGATCGATTCGGAGAACGACACCTTTACCCGCAAGGGCCTGCAACTGCTGGTCGACGGCAGCGAGCCGGACGCCATTCGTGGCGTGCTGGAAGTGGAAGTGGGTGCACGTGAGCACCATGACCTTGTCGCCGCCAAGGTGTTCGAGAGCGCAGGCATCTTCTCGCCCACCATGGGCATCATCGGTGCGGTGATGGGCCTGATGGCGGTGATGCAGAACCTTGCCGACCCGAGCAAGCTCGGTCATGGCATTGCCGCCGCGTTCGTCGCCACTATTTACGGCGTGGCCCTGGCCAACCTGTGGATGTTGCCGATGGCTGCCCGTTTGAAGGGGCTGATCCACAAGCAGACGCAGATGCGCGAAATCCTGATCGAAGGCCTGGTGGCGATCGCTGAGGGCGCCAATCCGCGCCAGATCGAAGCCAAGCTTCAGGGTTACCTGGCATAACCGGAACGAAGCATCGTGGCCAGGAAGAAAAAACATCACGAAGACCACGTCAATCACGAGGCATGGGCTATCCCCTATGCCGACCTGATGACGTTGCTGCTCGCCTTTTTCGTGGTGATGTACGCGGTGTCGGTGGTGAACGAAGGCAAGTACCGCGTGATGTCCAACTCCATCATCGAGGCATTCAACGGCTCCAGCCACGTAATTGCTCCGATGCCACAGACTCGCGTGCAGCCGCACAACGTCGACCCCGCCATCGCTTCGCCGCAAACGCAGCCCGGCGCAGCGACAACGCCGGTGAACGTGCCGATTCCCGCTCGCCCGCAGCTGGTTCGGGCGAGCGATATGCGTTCGGCATCGCAAGCCGATGAACGGCACAACCTGGAAGTGATCCGCGATCAGGTACAGCGTGCGTTGCAGCCGCTGATCGATAAGCAGATGGTCATCGTGCGCAAGACCACGTCGTGGTTGGAGATCGAGCTGCGCACCGACATCCTGTTCCAGAGCGGCGCCGCCAAGCTTTCACCGGAAGCGACGGATGCGCTCGACAACATGGCGTCTATCCTTAAGCCGTTTCCCAATCCCGTGCGCGTCGAGGGCTACACGGACGATCGACCGATCAACACCTCGCTGTATCCATCGAACTGGGAGCTGTCCGCTGCACGCGCTGCGAGCGTGGCGCGCCTGTTCTCGGAGCAGGGCGTGGAACCTTCGCGCCTGGGCATCATGGGCTGGGGCGAATACCGCCCTGCTGCCGACAATGGAACGGAAGACGGTCGCAATCACAATCGACGCGTGCTCATCGTGGTGCTGAGCGAAGACAACGCGCCGAAGCGCTTCTACAACGATGTGCAGAACGCTGGCCAGTTGACGGTCGACAACGCCGCCGCGCCGGCTCCTGCTGCATCGTCAGCTGCTGTGGTGGTGGCGCCGGTGCTGACGAGCGCGACGCCTGCAGCTAACGAGGCCAGTGGGGCCGTGCCCACGGTTGAGGTCGTCGCGCCCCGACCGTTGGATGCCGTGCCGGTGAACAAGGTGATCCTCGCCCGTCCGACGCATACCGCCCAACAGGACGGCAACGCCAAGCCGGACCTTGCGCCGCAGGCCCCCATGCCTGATGTGGCCGCGGGCGCTATCACCGTCGGCGCCGCTCGCGTGACCTCGCCGGAGCATGGTCCATGAATTGCATGTCTGAAGTACCGACCGACAAGGTCACCACAGGGGAGTCGCTGCCATGACCCGGAATACTGAAGACTGGCTGTCTTTCCGCATCGGTGGACAGATGTACGCCGCGCCGCTGACGCAGGTGAGTGAAGTGCTGCGCGACGGCGAGCTGACGCCCGTGCCGGGCTCGGCTTCCGACCTGCTGGGTATCCGACACCTGCGTGGCCGCATCGTGCCCGTGCTGGATGGCCGCCGCCGCCTTGGTTTGCCTGAGGAAGGGCGTGCCGATCCGTTCCAGGTGCGCCAGGTAATGCTTTCGTATGGCGCGCATCTGGTGGGCATCCGCGTGGATGCCATCGGCGACCTGTTGTCGGCCAGCGCCAATGACATCGCGCCGCCGCTGCCTGGCGGCGCCACGCGGGATGATGATCCCGTGAACGGCGTATTGCCTACGCAGGGCAGTTTCGTGGCACTTCTTGACGTACGCCGTCTGTGCCGCCTGCCGCTGGAGCACGAAGCGGCCTGACCTATCCGGCATCGGTCGCGGCTATCCTTGCGACACCGGGGCAGCTTCGTTGCCCCGGTTCCGTCCGTGGTGGAGAGGAGGCCTGCCCATGTCGTCGCAAGACCCTGCATCGTCCGTTGCGTCGGCAAGCCAGCGCGCAGTCGTCATCGTCGCCGCGGCCTGTGTGCTGGCGCTGCTCTATTTCGGGCGGGAGGTGCTGGTCCCGATTGTCCTCGCGCTGTTCCTCAGCCTGCTGATGGCGCCATGGGTGCGCTTGTATCGACGCGTCGGTTTTGGACACACCACGTCCGTGCTGATTGCCGTGGTGGCGCTGGTCGTGGTGGTCAGCGGCCTGGCCACGATGATGGGCACGCAGGTAGTGCACGTGGCGCGCAGCCTGCCGCAGTATGAGGTGACGATTCGCACCAAAGTGCAGTCGCTGCGTGAGGAAACGCTCGGGCGGCTGGATTTTCTGCAGGGCGAGTTGGGCAAGGTGATCGATGGTTCCGGGCAGGGCACCGCGCCTGCGCAGGCGAGTAGCGCGGCATCGCCTTTCGTTGCGCCGCCTTACCTCACCAATGCCCCGGCCGAATCCAAGGTTGCGCAGCCGTCTGCCAAGACGCCGTCCACGCCGCTGGGGCTTGTCACTCGCTTGTTGTCCACGGCATGGGTGCCGCTGGAAACCGCAGGCATCGTGCTGGTGGTGCTGATCTTTGTGTTGCTGGAGCAAGAATCCCTGCGCGACCGCTTCATTCGCATGGCGGGTGGCGCAGACCTGCGCGCAACGACGGCCGCCATCAATGACGCGGGCGAACGGCTATCGCGCTTCTTCCTTTCCACGTTCTCGGTCAATTGCAGCGTAGGCGTGGCGATCTGGCTCGGGTTGACCGTGATCGGCGTCCCCAATGCGCCCCTATGGGGTGCACTGACGGCGGTGCTGCGCTTCGTGCCTTACATCGGCGTGTGGATGGTGGCGGCGCTGGTCTGCCTGTTTGCGGCGGCTGTGTCGACCGGCTGGTCCTTGCTGGCGATGACGGTCGTGCTCTATCTCGTCGTGGAGATTCTCGTATCCCAGCTCATCGAGCCGTTTCTCTACGGACATACGACGGGCCTCTCACCACTGGCGGTGGTGGTAGCGGCCATTTTCTGGAGCTGGCTGTGGGGGCCGGTGGGCCTGCTGATGTCCACGCCGCTTACGCTGTGCCTGGTGGTGGCGGGTCGTCACGTGAAGGCGCTGGACCTGCTCAACATCCTGTTGGGCGATACGCCGGCACTCACCATGCCGCAGCGCGTGTATCAGCGCGCCTTGTCTGGCGACGCTGGCGAGATCATCAGCGAGGCCCGCGAGTTCCTGAAGCGCAAGAGCTTCGCGGCTTACTGCGATGCTGTGTTGTTGCCGGCGCTGCAATTGGCCCGCGTCGACCTTACGGCTGGCGCCATCAATGTCGTGCAGCAATCATCGGTGAAGCGCACCATCGTGACCGTGGTGGAAGCACTCGACAGCCACGAGAGCAAATGGACACGCTGGCGTCGGCGCGCATCCGTGCTTGAAGACACCAGCATCGGCCGCAGCTTGCGACAGCATCGCGAAGACGCCTTTGGTCGCTGGCAAGGACCGTTGACCGTTCCGGCAGGCTCGGTGGTGCTGTGCATTGGCCTGGGCTCCGTCGCTGATGATCTCGCCACCGAGCTGCTCACGCGCATCTTGCGTGATCTGCATATCGACGCGCGCCATCTGTCCATCGAGGATTTCACGGCGTTCGATGACGAGCCGCATCCTGACGCCACACCTGACGCCGTTTCGATGGTCTACCTGGTGAGCACTCTTCCCGTGGTTGAGAAGGGTGTCTTCGGCGACGCCGTCCGCACGGTGCGTGGCGGCATCCCCGAGGCCTGCATCATTGGTGTGCTGTTCTCCGAGCCCTTGGTGACGACCGAGGCGGACCTGCCCGTCTACGCTGACGTGAATGAAGTGGTGAGGTCACTGGAGCAGGCCGCGCAGCAGGCCATTGCGCACTTTCCATCGGGAAGCGCCGCTGCTGCGTGAGCCCGGAGCCTGTCAACGCTTGATCGGGAACCGCATATTCAGGCCGAAGAGGACCTGGAAGTGCGGCACCGCGACACCTTCGCGCGCTACCGTGAATTGCGATTCGGCAAAGAAGTTGTACGTGGTGCCGGCACTGTCGCGCCACACCTTGCCGGTACCGATGCCGATGGGAAAGTAGCGGGTGCCCGCATGCGGGTCCCAGTTCCACGTTGCCGTGCTGGGCAGATACCGGCCCCGCGACAGGTTGTAGATCAAGAGCGGCTGGGCTTTCAGGTTGTTCTGTGTGGGCGGGTTGCTTGAACCGGCGAACGAGTGTTGCCGGGTGACGAGTCCGCCCCCAATCCCCATCGCTGCGGGGACAAGGCGAGCGCCGCCAATCCTCCCTGCCACTTGCCCGGGCCGGTGAGGTCGGAGCCCGCAGTGGGCGCGGTCGATGCGGTGCTATAGCTACATCTCTACGCCTGATTGGGCGGGGTTCTCCGCAGCATCCCCGCCGCCAGAATGGCACCCGTTCTACTTGATCTGCACACCGTCTTGATCCTCGGTTTTCCCCACCACAAGGGGGGAGTCGGAGAAGACGTGTCATGCGTATTTCTACTTGGTTCCGCTGCGTAGATCTTCGCTTGTCCGTACTGGTACGGCCAGCCACGCTTTATCCCGCCAAAGCGCCGGTGTGACCGGCTTTTGCCTCCTTCCCTCCGTCTTAGCAGCGATCTTATGAAACGACTTCTATCCACATTGCTTTTGCTGGCTGCCACCGCAGCGACGCCTGTTCTCGCCACCGAGGGCGGTGTGGGTAAAGCGATTACCGGGCTTCAGGCAACCTCCTATGCGGGCCTGGTGCCACCCACGCCTGGATGGAACTGGGAAGTTGCCTACGCCTACTACAGCGGTAGCATCGGCGCTTCGAAGGAAGTCCCGATTGCAGGCGGCGGTTCGGCGCTAGGCCTCAAGGCCGAATTCCAGCTGGCGTCGTTCGTTGGCATGTACATCTGGAATACCAAACCGTCATCGTGGAACTTCGCCTCGATGGTGGACGTGCCCTTCGCCTATGTGAACGTCAACGCCAACGCGCGCCTCGGGCCGTTCTCGGCCAGCAGGACCGACAGCGCGACGGGACTCTACGACGTGAGCTTCGCACCGGTGATCGCCAGCCACCATTTCAGCCAGACGCAGCACATGTCGCTGGCGCTGTACGTCGAAGCGCCCACGGGTAGCTACACCAAGGGCACGCTCGCCAATGACAGCCTCAACGTCTGGGTCTTCTCTCCCACCGTTGGCTATACGCAGCTGTTCAATCAGGGATCGTTGGAGTGGAGCACGACCAGCGCGGTGGACTTCTATACGAAGGACAACGCCACCAACTATCAGAATGGCTCCGTCTTCCGCATCGACTCGCTGTTGGTGAAGCGTTTTCCGACGGGGTGGGGTATCGGCGCCGTGGGTGGATGGATCTACCAGCTGGAAAAGGATTCGGGTCCGCTGGCCGACCGATTGAATGGCTTCAAGGGGCATGCTCTTTCCATTGGCCCCATGGTGAACTACCTGAAGAAGTGGCAGGGCGGCCAGGTCGAGTTTTCTCTACGCTGGATGCATGAGTTCGACGTCCAGAATCGTACTAAGGGCAATCCAGCGATGCTCTCGGCAACGATCTCGCTCTGACGCATCGGCGATCACGGTTTCGAGAAAGGCCGCCTTATGGCGGCCTTTCCCGTTTCTGGCTCAGGCGCTCCCACCGACGTAGCGTCGACAATGATCCAGATAGTCGCGCTCGTGCATCGAAAGCAGGCCGGTGACGGCCTGCCACAACCACGAAGGGGCATCGAGCGTACGTGTATGGTTCCGCCTAAGCTCCTGGCACCAGGATCTGCGCGTGGCGGCGTCCATTTGCCGTGAATGCGCGCGACCGACCACATGCGCGAGAAAGGCAGCTACACGCCTTGCCTGCTTTCGGCGCAGGCGCGCGATGTCGATCTTCAGATCCTGCGGTAGCAGCTCGCGGACGAAGACGGGCTTGTCCAGAAGGCGTGCTGATTGCATGCGATCGCCCAGTGCGGGAGAGAGGTGCCGGGCGGCAAGTACGACGCGCTCAGCAGGGTCGCGTGGCATGCGCACGTGCTTCGCGCGCGGCGCGATCGATGCTGCCGCCTCCTTGATATCGATCAGGCAGAGGTCGTCGCCATCCACTACGTTGCCATCCACATCCAATAGCACGGCATAGCGAAGTTTTCCGAGCGAGCTGCAGCCCTTGCGCCAGTACGCGGCATCGAGCACGTTCACCTTGCCCTGCGGTTCGCGATGACGCAATTGAGTGGCGAGTTCATCGAGCTGTTGTTCGCGGAAGATCGACTGAATCGCCTTCCGTTCCTTGGGGGTGAGGGGCCAGAACTCCTTGCCCAACGGAAGCTCGAGTTGCATGCCGGCCAGGCGCTCACGGGCCAGCGATTTCCAGTTGCGCTGCACGGCCTGCCTCATGACCAGTTTGATCACACCGGGCATCGACGGTTCGTCATCATCCGTTTCGGGAAAGGCTGCCTCATAGCCGTCGAGCATGGCTTCCATCATGTTGGCAGTGATGATGCCGGGCAGATCCGATCCGCGCGCTGACATAGCTAGTGAAAGCGCGAGACGTACGAGGTCATACGCGGGATTGCTGATCACACTCTGATCGAAGTCGCGGATCTGGATCTTTACCTTGCCGCGATCGTCGGCGACGGGGCCGATGTTGCCGATATGGCAGTCGCCGCAGATCCAGACGGCGGGCCCTTCGGGGAGATGGGGTGCCACGCGTGAATCAAGCCATTCGTAGAACTGCGCCGTGTTGCCACGCACATAAGCGTGAGCCGAGCGCGCCATCTTGGTGTTACGGCGCTCGATCAACGCGCTTTGTCGTAGCGATGGCGATACGGTGACGTTCTTCGAATGGGCCATGGCGGATTCCATGCTTGTCGATTCACTCTGGCCGGTTCCAGATGAAGGGCGCGTCATCTTCTTCAAGATGAATGCGACCCAGCGCGTGCCCTTTGGCGAAGGTTCGGCCCTGAGGTACACCACCCGATAGTGCATCAGTCACCCGCGCCAATTCGCCGCATATCGTGTGTGGTTGTTACGGCTCGTAGCGCCTGAGATGGGAATCCTGTTGCTGTGAAGCATCAAAAAGTCTGTGGCACAGCGCTAAATCATTTCGCTGTGCGCCCGAATGGTCTGCCTACACTGAATTTGCAGAGGGTGTGATCCCGATCCATTGCGATCGGGTCATGGCACGGCCGGGCGATACGCCCCGTTTGCCAGCTGCTGCAGCGGTTTCAACGGTTCAACGATTCAACGGAGCATTCATATGGTCAAGAAGGAATTTCGGGCGGAGCCCTTTCCGCTGGCATACGAGGCAAAGTCAACGGCACTGGTGATGATCGACATGCAGCGCGATTTCGTCGAGCCAGGTGGTTTTGGCGAAGCGCTCGGCAACGACGTATCGCTCGTGCGCAGTGCGATCAAACCGTGCGAGAAAGTGTTGGCTGAAGCGCGCAAGGCCGGCCTGCTGGTGATCCATACGCGCGAAGGTCATCGCGCCGACCTGGCCGACTGTCCGCCTGCCAAGCTCACTCGCGGTGGCAAGACGTTTATCGGCACGAATGGTCCTATGGGTCGCATCCTGGTGCGTGGCTCAAAAGGGCACGATCTGATCCCCGAACTGTATCCGATCGCTGGCGAGCCGGTCGTCGATAAGCCAGGCAAGGGTGCGTTCTATCAAACCGACTTGCATCTTCTGTTGCAGAACGCCGGTATCAAGACGCTGATCGTGTGCGGTGTCACCACGGAAGTGTGCGTTACCACCACGGTGCGGGAAGCCAACGATCGCGGCTATGAGTGCATCGTGCCTTCCGACTGTGTCGGCTCTTACTTTCCTGAGTTCCAGCAGGCCGCATTGGCCATGATCAAGGCTCAGGGCGCGATCTTTGGCTGGGTAAGCGATTCGAACGCCATTGTCGAAGGCTTGAAAGGCTGAGTGGAGCAGCCCATGGAGAAGCACAACTTACCGGCGCTCTCCGTGGGCTATCTGGCGAGCGCGATGCTGCAACAGGCATCCCTGTTCGAAGTGCATAGCCAGTTTGAGAACGCACTTAATCTCGTCACGGCGGATGGCGAGATGATGACCCTGACGGGAATGCGCGCGCCGGGCTTTCCAACAACCATCCGTGTGTGCACGCCGACGTGGTGGGACTGGCGCCTTGGTGGTTCAGTCCGACAAGTGGGCCACGTATCGAGTGTTCTTCATCACGCTGCGTGGTCAGTCGATCTTAGCCGCGCTGAATGCTGGGTGCCTGATGGTCGGGATATCGAACCGTCCTGGGCGGCGTTGTCGACGGAGAGGTTGAGTGTATTGGAGACGGCGCTCCGCGATCATCTTGATCAAACGGGCGCGCGAAGTGCGCTATGCCTCTACGAGAACCACTCATCGGTGGCACTTACACCGACGATCACGTGGCATGACGACGTTACCCAAATAGAAGCGCAGGTTGTGCGGCTGATCGGGTTCGGGTTCGGATTGACGCCCGATGGAGATGACTTCCTCCTGGGTTATATGGCAGCGCTCTCGCCATGGCGTCGGTATCTCGACATATCGGCTCACTTGCGCGAGGTGGGCGCCATCGTAAGACGGCACCTTCATCGGACGACAGACATCAGTCGGCACTACTTGAAGCTCGCCACGGACGGCCACTTTTCTGAGCCAGTGTTGCAGCTCGCAGCAGCGATAGCAGGAGGAGACAGCCATACCTCATTACAGCGACTGGCGGAGAACGTGCTGCGCTTTGGGGCTTCGTCGGGCGCGGACTGTATGGCCGGCATGGTGCATGGCTTGAAGAACGTGCGGAAGGCATTGGATGCGTATCCCTCGACGCCACGGATTACACGGACCAACGAACAGGCCGCTTAGGCGCGCATCCAGATCATCATGGAACGAACATTGAGATGAACAGCAGTTTCAAAATCTTCAAAAACCTTTACCGGGATTCGGTGTCGCTTATGCAGATAAGCGCGCGCATCTGCAAGCTCGATGGTATCGATCGCGCGGCCGTGCTTATGGGTACCGAAACCAATCGCGAGCAATTGGCTGACGCGGGTTTTGGCAGCGACATCGATGCCGGACCCAATGATCTGATTGTGGCTGTGCGCGGAAACGATGATATCTGTGCCCGAGCGCTGGAAGAGGCCACCGAGCAGCTGAGCGCGCCTGTAGATAGTTCGGCGGACGGTGTTGTCAGAAAGCAAGTGCTGACTAGCCTGCAGATGGCCACCGAGCAATCGAGCGAAGCGAACATGGCATTGATCTCGGTGCCTGGCGATTACGCCGCGGCCGAAGCGATGAAGGCGCTCCGCTTGGGCATGCATGTGATGTTGTTCAGCGACAACGTCAGCCTTGCACAGGAGCGGTCCATCAAAATGCTGGCCCGTGACAATGACTTGATCGTCATGGGGCCGGATTGCGGTACCGCCATCGTCAACGGCCTGCCGCTGGGGTTTGCCAACGTGGTGCGGCGCGGAGCGGTCGGCCTCGTCGCCGCATCCGGCACCGGTCTACAGGAGGTGACCTGCCGGATCCATCAGTTGGGCGAGGGCGTGTCGCAAGCGCTGGGAACTGGTGGGCACGATCTGCACGAGGAGATTGGCGGCATCTCGATGCTGTACGGCCTCGATGCGTTGATCGCGGACAAAGATACGCGTGTGATTGTGCTGGTATCCAAGCCGCCCGCACCGTCTGTGGCGAAGCAAATCCTTGCCCGTGCCCGCGCGGCAGGAAAGCCGGTGGTGATCCATTTCCTCGGTGCGCAGCCCGCCGATATCGAAGGGCGGGGCGTGGTGGCGGCACCTACGTTGGCGGATGCCGGCAATATCGCGGTAGCACTGCTGCGCGGAGACGCCGTGCCAGCCTCGGAAGCCGTGCTTGCTGTTGCTGAGCAAGACATGCTGGACGTGCATTGCGCGAAGCTCCCTGCGCGCCGCCGTTTCGTGCGAGGCGTGTTCGCTGGAGGCACGTTCTGCTACGAGAGCCAATTGCTTTGCCAAAAACAGGGCTTCCGTGGCTCCTCCAATACGCCAGTGAAAGGCAACGAGTTGCTGACTGATGTGTGGACGAGTATCGGCCACGCCTTTGTGGACCTGGGCGATGACGTTTTCACGCGCGGACGCCCACATCCCATGATCGATCCTACGCTGCGCAACGAACGCATCGTGACCGAGTTGCAACAACCCGAAACGGCAGTTGTGCTGTTCGACGTGGTTCTCGGCTATGGAGCTGCCGACGCGCCCGCTACGGAGCTGGCGACGTTACTGCGGGAAACCTTATCACCCGATGACAGTACGGGATCGCCGCTCTTGATCGCCCACGTGTGCGGCACTGACGCTGATCCGCAGGATCGCGAGGCACAGATATCCGCCTTGCGTGACGCGGGCGTGCTCATTGCCGGGTGCAATGCGCAGGCGGCGAGCTGGGCGGCCTACGTCGCCAGCCTTCAGATGAACAAGTAACGGAGCGTCACAGATGAGCCATTTGTTTACTCAGCCGCTCAAGGTGATCAACTGCGGCCTGGAAAGTTTTGCGCGAAACCTCGCGCAAGCGGGCGGCGAGGTCGAAACACTGAGCTGGCAGCCGCCCGCGATGGGCGATATACAGGCCGGCCTTGACCTCGCCTACTTGATGCAGCACCCGTTGGTCGAGCAGGCCAACAAGAACGCCTTTCAGCGGTATTTGGACGCACAGCCGACGTTGGTCGACGTGATGCCCGCCGCCGAAGCCATCCCGGAGATGGCCACTCGCAAACTCATCCTACACGCAGGGCCGCCTATTGCGTGGAACCGTATGTGTGGTCCGGTGCAGGGAGCCATCGTGGGCGCGATCCTGTTCGAGGGTTGGGCGGCCAGCCATGAAGAAGCCGAACGGCTGATCATGGACGGCGTCATCGATATGGAGCCTTGTCACCACTATCACGCCGTAGGTCCCATGGCTGGGATCATCAGTCCGTCAACGCCCCTGTTCGTGGTGGAGAACCGGGCAAGTGGCAGGCGTGCTTATACCAACATGAACGAAGGCCTCGGCAAGGTGCTGCGTTTTGGCGCCAACAGCGAGGAGGTCATCGAGCGCCTGCGTTGGATGCGTAACGAATTGGCGCCTACGCTGAGGGTTGCGCTGCGCTTCTCCGGTGACGTGGAGTTGAAGCCGCTCATGGCGCAGGCGCTGCACATGGGCGATGAGATTCACAACCGCAACGCAGCGGCTACCGGCTTGCTGATGAAGCGCCTGGTGCCCGCGCTACTGGGTAGCGGACAACCACTCGACGAACTGCGTCGTGTGATTGCCTTCATTCTTGGCAACGATCACTTCTTCCTCAATCTGTCCATGGCTGCTTGCAAGGTCATGATGGATGCCGCTGCGCATGAGCCTTTCAGTTCGTTGGTCACCGTGATGGCGCGCAATGGCGTGGAGTTCGGCGTGCGCCTGTCGGGTACGGGTAACCGTTGGTTCACGGCCAAGGCGAATCCGGTGGAAGGTTTGTTCTTCCCCGGCTATGGCGTAGACGACGCAGCCGCTGATCTCGGCGACAGCGCAATCACTGAAACTGCGGGTGTCGGCGGCTTCGCCATGGCCTCCTCGCCAGCCATTGTGAAGTTCGTGGGCGGCACACCGGACGACGCCATCGCCAATAGCCGGCGCATGCAGTTCATCACGCTCGGCGGCAATGGCGCGTTCACGCTGCCTTCCATGAATTTCGCGCCCACCGCGGCGGGTATCGACGCGCGCAAGGTGATCGATCGAAACATTCTTCCCGTCATCAATACGGGTATTGCCCATCGGCAAGCGGGTATCGGACAGATCGGTGCGGGCATCACCACCGCACCCATGCCGTGCTTTGTCGAAGCCATTCGCGCGCTGGCCGAGGAGGTTCGCCGCCATACAGGAGAAACATCATGAGGACCCGGCCGCTTGCCATCGTTGCCGTTGGCGGCAATGCACTGATTCGCGACAACGAACATCTGGCCATTCCAGACCAGTACGAGGCGGTGATCGAAAGCGCCGAGCATATCGCCGACATGGTCGAGGCGGGCTGGGATCTGGTGCTGACGCACGGCAATGGACCCCAGGTAGGTTTCATCCTGCGTCGTTCCGAGCTCGCCGCCGAAGAAGTGAGCCCAGTGCCGCTGGATTACGCTGTTGGCGATACGCAAGGCGCTATCGGCTACATGTTCCAGAAGGCGCTGGGCAATGAACTGCGCCGTCGTGGCATTCAAAAGCCGGTGGTGTCGATAGTCACACAGACCTGCGTCGACCCGGCGGATCCTGCATTTGCCCACCCGACCAAACCCATTGGCGCTTTTCTCGACGAGAGCACGGCGCGCGAGCGCCAGCAGAAACTCGGCTGGGCGTTGATGGAGGACGCGGGGCGCGGCTGGCGCCGCACGGTGGCGTCGCCCGAACCGCTCGAGGTAGTGGAGTCGCCGGTCATCGAAACCCTGCTATCTCAAGGCTGCATCGTGGTGGCCTGCGGTGGTGGTGGCATTCCGGTGGTGCGCAATGCGGCGGGCGAGCTACACGGTGTGGAAGCCGTGATCGACAAGGATCTTGCTTCCGCCCTGCTCGCACAACAGTTGCATGCGGATCTGTTGATGATTCCCACCGGCGTAGAGCAGGTGGCCGTGAACTTCGGCACGCCCGAACAGCGCTGGCTTGGTCACCTGTCTATCGCCGACGCCAATGAGCTGATCCGCCAGGGTCAGTTCGGCGCGGGCAGCATGCTGCCGAAGGTGGACGCCATTCTTCGCTTCGTGAAGCACAGCCAGAGTCAGGGCAAGAACGGCAAGGGCCTCATCACAAGCACGCCTGCCATCAAGCGCGCTTTGCTGCGCGAAACCGGAACGTGGATCTCCGCGTGACGTAAATGTGCGTGGCGGCGTGGACCCACGCCGCCACGTGCGCAAGAAAACCTCATACATCATAGGGAAGCGCTGGCAATGACCACGACTCTACTCGCTGTGAACGGCACGCTCATGCGTGGACTGGAACTCAATCCGAACATGCTTGCCGCGCGTGGCGTTTTTGTCCGCGAGGACAAGACCGATGCGCACTATCGCATTTGGACTATCAATGATCGCCATCCCGGCATGATCCGCGTGCTTGAGGGCGGCGTGCAGGTTGCCCTCGAGATATGGAGTCTCCCGATGGACTCGCTTGGTGCGCTGCTACTCAGCGAACCAGCAGGCCTGAGCATCGGCAAGGTCAAGCTGGCCAGTGGAGAGGAAGTACTCGGCGTGCTCGCCGAGCCCTGGTTGCTGGAAGGCCAGGACGAAATTTCCCAACACGGTGGCTGGCGCGGTTACACGGGTCACACATTCGCCGGCTGATGCCGCGCCGAAGGATCGATTGCAAAGGAGTAACGGAATGCGCAAGACCAACATCAACCTGGATACAGCGCCGTCGTATCGTATTGCGATGATTCTGCTGGGCATTGCCATCACGCCCGTGCTGCTCTCCTCGTCCAGCTTTGGCAGCAAGCTGAGCGGTTCGGCATTGTTGACGGTGGTGACCATCGGTTGCCTCATTCTTTCAGTGCTGGCTGCGATCACCTTGTGTGTAGGCGAAAAGGCACGTCTGCCTACATCCGGCATCGTCAAATATCCCTTCGGTGAGAAGGGCGCCGTCGCCATCAACATATTGCTCGCCGTGAGCCTGTTCGGCTGGATCGCGGTGACCGCCAACATGTTCGGCCATACGATGCATGATCTGCTCTCTCGCTATGGTGTCGGTGTGCCTGTGGGAGTGCTGGTGCCCATCGGTTGCGTGATCTTTGTGGCGTCCACGGCGTTCGGCTTTGCCGTGCTCGGTAAGATCGCGCAGGTGGCTGTGCCGGTCATCTCAGCCATGCTTTGCTATCTCGTGTACACGGCGTTCCATGGCGGTGCCTCGCCGCTGGGCGAGATGGAAGGCATGAGCACAGGCGTGGCGGTGTCCTCTGTGGTGGGCACCATTATCGTGCTGGTGACTACGCTGCCGGACTTTGGGTGTTTCGTGCATGACCGCAAGCACGCGATCATGGCGGCGATCCTGACGTTCTCGGTGGCTTATCCGTTGCTGTTCTGGGCCGGCGCCATGCCGAGCGCCCTGACTGGCAAGGGCTCGCTGCTGGAAGCCATGGCGGTGTTCGGAGCGATTCTGCCCACGGCGCTATTGCTGGTCTTCGCCACGGTAACGGGCAATGGCGGCAATATGTTCCAGGGAACACTAGTGGTTTCCACCTTGCTGACGCGCTTCCCCAAGTGGCAGATCACGCTGGCTCTAGGCGTGCTGGCGGCGATCGTGGGCAGCATGGACATCATGTCCTGGTTCATCCCCTTCTTGCTGTTCCTGGGGGTGGCCACGCCACCAGTCGCAGGTATCTATGTTGCCGACTACGTGATGTATCGCGGTCATGGCTACGACCCCGCCGTACTCGTGAGCGGCCCGAAAGTGAGGGTGCTGACCTTCGTGGCATGGCTGATTGGCTCGTTGGTGGGTTTCGCAGCCATCAAGGGTGCGGTAACGATCACGTCCATCCCGTCGCTCGATTCGATCCTGGTGGCCAGCGTTTGCTACATCGTTCTCAGCCGGTTTGAGCGGAGACGTGGTCATTAAGCATCAGAGTTTTCTGAAACCCCCTTCAAACACCGTGTCACGCGGTCGCGGTCAATGCTTGGCTGTCGATGCGGTTGCTACGGTGAGGGGGAAGCAGGAGATCGATCGATGTTTACCTCAGATGAAAGCCTTCGTGTCGTTCGCATGGTGGCCAAATACCAGAGCATTACCCAGGCAGCGGAAAGGCTGCACAAGGTGCCCTCTGCCGTTAGCTATACCGTCAAGAAGCTGGAAGAGACATTTGGAGCGAAGCTCTTCATGCGTAAAGGCTGCTACATACAGCTCACGTCGGCTGGCGAGTATTTCATTCATCACAGCAAGGCGATTCTCGATGACCTGGAAGCGCTCAAGCGCAATGTCGCGATCGTCGATGCAGGTGTGGAGAACGAGGTGAGGGTCGCGGTGAACAACATCGTTCCTCAAGGGGCGCTGATCGATTTCGTTGAGGCCTTCGAGCAGACATTCCCTTCCTCGCAGCTGACCCTTAGTCAGGAGGTCTACAACGGTTGCTGGGATGCGCTGTATCAAGGTCGCGCGGATATGGTCATCGGCGCACCGCATGCGGTGCCTAGTGCCGATGGCGTGGTCAGCCATCCTTTGGGCCACATGGAATGGGATTTCGTCGTGGGCGCTGCGCATCCCTTGGCGAACGCCGAACACGTATTGGAAAGCAGTGAATTGCGCCGTTATCCCGCTGTCTGCATTCGCGATACCTCAGTGAACTTGCAAGGTATGCAGGCGTGGTTGCTGGAAGGGCAGAAGCCGATCTTCGTTTCGGACTTTTCCACAGCAATCGCGCTGATTGCGCGCAACGTGGCGATCGGCTGCATTCCCCGGCACATGTACCTGGCGCACCGGGGCATTGCCCTGGTGAGGAAATCCATCGAGGAGCGTAAGCACGCCACCCGCCTTTTCCTGGCGTATCGATCCGGTGGGATGGGCAAGGCACGGCGATGGAGTTTGGATTATCTCCGCGGCTCAGCGCGTAGTGAGTTGCTGTGCGGCATCACTCCAGGTGTTTGCCACTAGCGCTCGATTTCGTATCGACAACTGAACTTTTACCCGGGCGGTGCACGCGGGAACCGTGATCACGACGATCGCGGAGGGCTTCGCTCGTCCATAAATCATGGTTTTCGGTGGACCCGCGCCGTTATCCAAAGGAGTGGATCTGATGAAGCGGCATCCTTTTCTCGGTATGGCGAGCAGCGCGCTGCTGCTGGCGGCAGCCAGCATCAGCCCTGCGTGGGCGGCGCCCGAACTTCGGTTTTATGGCCTGGTCGACGTGTGGGCTGGCTCGCAGCGATTGCCTGGCGCGCGCAGCGAAGGACTGATCTCGGACGGTGGTATGTCCACCTCGTATCTTGGTGTCAGCGCCAGCGACGAATTTGCACCGGGCTACAAGGGCATCGTGCAACTCGAGGGCTTTTTCCGCCCTACGGATGGCCAATGGGGGCGTTTCGATGGTGACCTTACGCTTGCGCGAAACGCCAATGCAGGTATCGAGTCGCCGTATGGAACGGTGCGCATCGGTCGAGTCACGTCGCCGCTGTTCGTGTCTACCATCCTGTTTAACCCGTTTGTCGATTCGTACGTGTTCTCGCCGATCATCGCGCACACCTATCTGGGCATGGGCACTTACCCGCCGTATGACACGGATCAGGGTCTGATCGGTGATTCGGGTTGGAGTCGCGCCCTGCAGTACGAATCGCCCGACATGCATGGCTTGACTGTTAACGTGACCTACGGAGCATCCGACTCGAGCGAGCACAACAGCGCCAAGAAGGTCGGTGGCCGGGTGATGTACGCCAGCGGCGCATTTGCCGCGACGGCGGGCTATCAGTACCTGAGTTACAACAGTTCGGCCGGCGACCTGGATCAACTCATGCCGGGCATGACGAGCCAGAGCACGGGGTTATTGGGCGCCTCCTATGACTTCAAGGTGGCAAAGCTGTTTGCGCAGTACCTGTTTACAGACAACCACCGCAACGGCGGCAACTGGAAGGTCAACACGTCACAGCTTGGTGTGTCGGTGCCGATCGGCAAAGGCTCTGCGCTGGCAGCGTACGCGTACTCGCGCGACTCCGGTGGCATGCACCAGACACGCAATACATGGTCGCTTGGCTACGACTATCCGTTCAACAAGTACATCGATGCGTATGTTGCCTACATGCGTGATGAGATCAGCGATCTGTCAGGCGGTTATACGGTGGGTGCCGGTCTGCGTTTGTCGTTCTGACCGCATATCGCCGTTACCTCACAGCTGGTATCAGGGCACTTCGGCTGCGTCGTAGATGCAGGACAGTACGGCGGCCGCGGCGGCGTAAAGCGTTGCTGGCACTTCCTGCCTTAGCCGCAGAGAGGCCAGCAATGCGGCCATCTGCGGATCCTGGTGCAGCGGAATGCCTAGCGCGCGTGCACGCGCGAGCAAGGTTTCCAGCGACTCCGGCGGAAGGGTGACCGGCGTGGCCGGTGCGTCGTTCGGACCGCCGGAAAGGCGGAGGGTGACGCGCCGACGCGCGGGCGGCAGGGTGTTGCTCATGCCGTCGTCCTCAGCAGGATGGCACTGTGCTGGCCGCTCAATTGCGGCATGCCTTGCTGGCAGGTGAGTTGGTCGAGGGTCAAGCCGCTGGCCGAAAGTGTCTGGCGCAGCGTGCCGAACTGCTGCTCCAGTCGTTGCACCGTGTCGGCGCGTTCGGCCCACAAGCGCACCGAAAGGCGCAGCGCGCGCAGTTGCAGCTCGCCCTGGATCGGGCCCAACGACGGCAGGTCGATGGCGAAGCCGAGGGTCCACGACGACCCGCTATCGGTATCGCCCTGTTGTTGCAGGTGAATTTGCAGGATGTCGTGCCCATCCTCGCCCTGCAGCGGAATCTCGATCATCCAGGCCGATGTCGTGGTCGCTTCCAACTGCGCCACTTCCACGCGCGCGAGCGCCGCGTGCACTTCACCGTGCAGGCGGCCGAGCAAAGCGTCAACGTCGTCGTCCAGCAACGACAGCGGCAGTGGCGCGCGCGGCTGCGCCTGCACTCCGCGTTGTTGCAGGGGCGGTGGCGTCTCGTTGGACGTGGCGGCGGGGCGGCGTGCGGGCAGGTAGTCGTCGAGCAGGCTGGCCAGGCGAAGCAGCGCGCCCTTCCAGTCTTCCTGGCTCAGTCCCGCCATATCGAGATGCGGTTCGGCCAGTTGGGATTCCAGAAACAGGCCGCTCCGCTTGATGGCCTCTTCCAGGCCCTCGCCGCGGGTGATCTCGGCCGGCGTGCGCACGCCGTGTTCCAGCATGGCCAGCGCCGGCCGCAGATAGGCAGGCAACTGGCGCAGCGCGGGCCGCTGGGACAGGGCGTCGAGCGTGGCCAGCAGGGGGGCATAGCCGTTCTGCTGAGGCAAGCGCTCGCGCATGGCCTGTTGCATGGCGGGTTCGGGTGTCTGTGCGCTGATCACCTCCAGCATGGGCTGCGCGCCCAGCGTGAGCACACGCACCTGGAACTGTGAGGGCAGCTGACCTTTGGGCGCCTCGGTCTCAACGGCCAGGGCGCCGATCTGCAGCACCATCATCCCGTCGGGATTGATCCCCAGCGGGCGCGCGGAAAGCACGGTACCGATGCGCCAGCTCTCGGCAGCGCTGCCCGAGGCGGCGCCGGCCCAGGCAAGGGCTGCGAGGCTGGTGGGTTGAATGATCAATCGTGGCTCCTTACGCGCATGGCGTCGTGCGCGCGCCCTTCCGTGCCCTGAAGATCGGCCGGTCTCGGAAAAACTTGAGGGCCATTTTGCCCGGTCCGATGGATGCCAGATGGGGCCGGGATCGCTAAAGCGGATAGGGGCATGGCCGATAAACCACCCGTAGACGCCCGCAGGGTGGGCGAAAGGACCAGCACGATGGGCAGCAAGACGACGGGTGGGGGCAAGGGCGGGGTGCGTGTGATCGCGTTGCCTGCCGACTTCCGGCTCGGCAGCGTGGCCGACGTCAAGGCGGAGTTGATCGAGGCGTTCGACGCCCCCGGCTCGCAGTTGGATGGTGCCGGCGTGGAACGCGTGGATACCGCCGCGCTGCAGTTGCTGGTGGCGTTCCGTCGCGAAGCGGCGGCACGCGGCCAGTCGCCCGTGTGGCTGGGAGTGAGCGATGTCATGCGCGAGGCGGCCGGTGTGCTTGGCCTGGCGCAGGTTCTGGAATTGCCGGCGGCGATGCCGGCCTGATACTGAGGTGGAAGATGGCAAAGATTCTTGCGGTGGACGATTCGGCTTCGATGCGCGGCATGGTGGCCTTCACCTTGCGCAATGCCGGTCACGATGTGAGCGAAGCTGAGAACGGTCAGCTGGCGCTCGACGCGGCCAAGGGCGGCAGCTTCGATCTGGTGTTGGCGGACGTGAATATGCCGGTGATGGACGGCATCAGCATGGTGCGCGAGCTGCGCACACTGCCCGCCTACAAGGGCGTGCCCATCCTGATGCTGACCACCGAGTCGCATACGGATAAGAAGATGGAAGGCAAGGCTGCTGGTGCTACCGGCTGGCTGGTAAAGCCGTTCGACCCTGAGCAGTTGCTGGCAACCGTCAAGCGCGTGCTGGGCTAATTAAGTCGACGCGCGGGTTCGTTGTCCCCGTCTTCGCGGGGATGGCGGCCCGGTGCGCCGCAGCAAAGTTCTCCGAGAGTAGAGATCATCATGAGCAATGCCGGTCTGGCGCAGTTCCAACAGGTGTTCATCGAAGAGAGTCTGGAAGGGCTCGATACGATGGAGTCGTCGCTGCTCGCGCTTGATGAGGGTGGCGATGGGGAGCTGGTGCACACCATTTTCCGTGCGGCGCACTCGATCAAGGGTGGCGCGGCCACCTTCGGTTTCCCGGAGATGTCCTCGTTCACTCACGAGGCCGAGTCGCTGCTTGATGAGGTGCGTAGCGGCAAACGCGCCATTGACGGCGCCATCATTGAACTGTTGTTGCGCACGGTGGATTGCCTGCGTGGCATGTTCGCCCGCGCTCAGGCCGGTGAACCGCTCAACGACGCCGTGGCCGAAGGGTTGCGCAGCGAGCTGGCGGCTGCCATGGGGCGCGGCGTTCCCGCTGCCTCCGTGCAGGCGCGCCGCACGGCGGATCAGGCCGACGCCTGGATCATCCGCTTCCGTCCGCACGCCAGCATGCTGGCGGGCGGCAATGAGCCGTTGCGCCTGATCCGTGAGCTGGCGGGGCTGGGCGAGTTGGAGGTGACAGCCTCGCTTGATCAGCTGCCATCGTTTGGCGTGTTGGAGCCCACTGAGTGCCATCTCGGTTGGACCATCGAATTGAAGGGCCCGGTCAAGCGCGCCGACATCACGGCTGTGTTCGACTGGGTAGAGGGCGAGTGCGATCTGGAGATCGAGGCGAAGCATGTCGTCGCGGAAGTTGCACCGACGCCCGTCGCTGCTCCGGCTGCCGTGCCCGCGCCAAACGTCGCCGATGCCGGCGCAGCGCGCGCCCAACGCGAAGCAAGCACCGAGTCCAGCTCGGTGCGTGTGTCGATCGACAAGATCGACGGACTGATCAATCTGGTGGGCGAGCTGGTGATTACCCAGTCCATGCTCGACACCTTCCGCGAGGGCGATATCGATGCCTCGCGGCTGGCCATCCTGGAACAAGGCTTGGCCCAGCTGGCGCGGCATACGCGCGAGCTGCAGGAAAGCGTCATGGGTATCCGCATGTTGCCCATTGCTTCCGTATTCAACCGTTTCCCGCGCATGGTGCGCGACATCAGCCAGAAGCTCGGCAAGCAGGTAAAGCTGGAGCTGATCGGCGAACAGACCGAGCTGGACAAGACCGTACTCGAGAAGATCGGCGACCCGATGGTGCACCTGGTGCGCAACGCCATCGATCACGGTCTGGAAACGCCAGACAAGCGTCGCGCCTCGGGCAAGGGGGATACCGGCACGCTCACGCTGCAGGCGTCGCATCGCGGCGGCAGCATCGTGGTGGAAGTATCGGATGACGGCGCGGGCCTGAATCGCGACGCGATTGTCGCCAAGGCGGTTCAGCGCGGCCTGATCGCCAGCGGTGAGGGTATGAGCGATGAGGCCGTGGCAGACCTGATCTTCCAGCCGGGCTTCTCCACTGCGGCTGTCACCACCGATCTATCGGGTCGTGGTGTGGGCATGGACGTGGTTCGCCGGAATGTGGGCGATCTCGGCGGCACCGTCACCATCCGCAGTACACAAGGCAAGGGCAGTGTATTCACCATCACGTTGCCGCTGACGCTGGCAATCATCGATGGCCTTACCGCCGCCGTGGGCGACGAGCGCTACATCGTGCCGCTGGTCTCCATTGTGGAATCCGTGCAATTGAAGGCCGAAGCGGTACGCAGCGTGGCGGGAGGCGGTGAGTTGTTCCGCTTCCGAGGGGAATACCTGCCAGTGGTCCGTCTGCATGAAGCCTTCCATTGCGAGAACGCTATCCATGCCATCGACGAAGGTTTGATGGTGGTGGTGGAGGGTGATGGCGCGCGCGTGGGCCTGTTCGTCGACGGCCTGATCGGACAGCAGCAGGCCGTGGTGAAGTCGTTGGAAGCCAATTACCGGCGGGTGCAAGGCGTATCCGGCGCAACCATCCTTGCGGATGGCTCTGTCGCGCTGATCGTCGACATTGCTGGGCTGGTGCGTATGCAGGGGCGTCGCAAGGCGGCGTGAGGTCGCGGCAACGGTGCCGCGGAGTAAATAAACAACGGTCAGACGATGTGCGGGAAGGCGCATCGCTGTCCGAATCATCGCCGGTTCCCGGCACAACGACTCGGTAGCCCTGTTCTCGGGCGGTCGGCGTCGTCCCTCTGAATGTTGTCGAACAACCGCGACAGGAAGCCGCGGTGCGCTGGCCTGCGGCCCGCGTAAGAGCAGTGCAGGGAATGAATCACGGCTATCGCAACCCGCCTATTTTCATTCTGAAGGTCCCTTTTATGAAGTCTCCCCTGACCACCATCGACCGCCTGAGCCTTTCGGCCAAGGTATGGCTTGTCATTGCTTTCGTCGTGGCCGGTCTATTTGCGCTCACCATCATCTCTGCCGTGGACAGTCGGCGCTTGCAGATGCAGGCCCGCGTGCATGCGTTGTCAGATGAAGTGAATACCGCCATCTCCATCCTCGATGCGTTCCACGCCCGCGCTGCCGCGGGTGAGCTCAGCGATGAGGAGGCCCGCAAGCAGGCGCTGGCGGTGCTGACCGCGTTACGTTGGAGTGATGGAAAGGGCTATGTGTTCGGCTTCGACTCGAACTATGTGTTGCACCTGCACGGGGTGATGCATAACCGCGTGGGTTCTAACATCAAAGAGGACAAGGACGCCAACGGTAAGCGCTTCTATCAGGACATGATGGCCGCCGACCAGCGCGATGGGCACGGCGAAACTGAGTACACCTGGCCCATGCCGGGCTCGAAAGAGCTCAAGCCCAAGATCAGCTACACGGCCTGGTACAAACCATGGGATCTGCATATCGGTGCCGGCGCCTACTTCGTCGACATCGACGCCCAGTTTCGCGAGATGTTGGAAGGCAGCCTGCTGCGCGCCTTCCTGGTCGGCTTGCTGGTGATCGTGGTGGTGTGGCGTTCCATGCGCAGCATTCGGCAGAGCATCGGCGGTGAGCCGTCCTATGCCTTGGCGATGGCGGGGCGCATTGCCGACGGTGATCTTTCCGGTGGCGATGCCAAGCAGGCGTTTAGACCCGGCAGCATGCTCGATGCGCTGCAGCGCATGCGCGCCAAGCTGGTGGAGATCGTGCGCGAAGTGCAGCAGGGCTCGCAGGTGGTTTCCACCGCATCCCAGCAGATCTCGCGCGGCAACGACGACCTTTCGCATCGCACGCAGGAACAGGCATCCAGTCTGGAAGAAACCGCTGCATCGATGGAGGAAATGACCTCCATCGTGCGCCAGAGCGCCGACAACGCCAGTCACGCCGACCAGCTTGCGCGTACGGCGCGCACCCAGGCCGAGCGTGGCGGCGAGGTGGCCGTGCGCACCAGTGGCGCCATGCGTGAGATCGAGGCGGCCAGCCGCCAGATCACCGACATTGTGCAGCTGATCGATGAGATCGCCTTCCAGACCAACCTGCTGGCGCTCAACGCTGCTGTCGAAGCTGCGCGTGCCGGTGAGCAGGGCCGAGGATTCGCCGTGGTGGCTGGCGAGGTACGCAATCTCGCCCAGCGGAGCGCAAGCGCCGCCAAGGAGATCAAGGCCCTGATCGGCGACACGGTGGACAAGGTGCAGGCCGGTTCCGCCCTGGTGGAGGAATCTGGCGCGGTCCTGGCTGGCATCGTCGATAGCGTCAAGCGCGTCACCGACATCGTGGCCGAGATGTCGGCGGCGGCGCAGGAGCAGTCGTCCGGTATCGATCAGGTCAACCGCGCCGTGATGCAGATGGACGAAGTGACCCAGCAGAACGCCGCCCTGGTGGAAGAGGCGGCCGCTGCCGCCCGCGCCATGCAGGAGCAGGCGGACGAACTGGCCGTGCAAGTGCGGTTCTTCCGGCTGGATCAGGTGGCCGCGAAGCCTGTGCCGAAAGCCGCCCCTGCTGTCAGGCCCCCGGTCGCCAAGCGGCCCGAGCCCGCCGTGGCGGGCGGGTGGAGCGAGTTCTGACCCGTCTCGGGGCCGCCCCGCGCGGGTGGCACCGAAAACCCGCGTTTCCCTCAAGTTTCCCGGCCTTCCGCCGATCCAGAACCCGATAGGGAGCCTTGCATGCGGCTCCGACCACGAGGCGAACATGTCCGATAACACCCGGAGCGAGGCGCTCCAGTCGCAGTACCTCACCGTCAACCTTGCCCACGAGGAATACGGCATCGACATTCTGGCGGTCCGCGAGATCCGCGGCTGGACGCCAGTGACGCGCATTCCCCAGGCGCCGCACTACGTACTTGGCGTGCTCAATCTGCGCGGCGCGATTGTGCCGGTGATCGACATGCGCTTGCGCTTCGGCCTGGAGCGCGAGGCCCACGGTGTTACCACCGTCACCGTGATCATCACGGTGGCTGGTCGCAACTTCGGCGTGGTGGTTGATGCGGTGTCCGACGTGCTCGACGTGACGGCGGATGCGATCCGCCCGGTGCCGGACATGGGCACCACCGTGGATACCGAATACCTCAAGGGGCTGACGTCCGCTGGCGAGCGCATGGTGCTGCTGCTGGATGTGGACAAGCTGCTGCAGCCCCAGGACGCACAAATGCTTGAGGCGGCGCTGCCAGCCGTCTCCGATGTGAAAGCCGTGGCCTGAACGACATACGCAGGAAGTGTAATCATCATGAAGAAGTTCGCACTGAAAGCCCCGGAACTGAACGTCCGCAACCGTATGCGTGTGGTGTTGGGCCTGCTCGGCCTGATGCTGATCGCCGGTGCGGTGATCGGTATCGGTGGCATGCAACAGCAGAACGATGGCATGGGCAAGATCTATGAAGAGGAGATCGTCCCCACGCAGCTCGCCTCGCAGATCACCGCGCATCAGCTGATGTCCTTCATCCTGCTGGGTGAGTCGGGCTCGCTGGTCGGTAAGCCCGACCAGGTCAAAGCCAAGCTGACGGAGTACGCCAAGCTGCAGGCCGAGATGGAAGAGCTCAAGAAGCAGCTTGCCGCCATCCCGATGGGCCCCTCCGTCAAGAAGTACTACGACGAATGGCGTTCGACGGACGCTGACTACACCGACGCCAAGGCATCGATGGTCGACGCCCTCAATCAGGGCGATAACGGCGCGTCCGATCTGCTGGAAATGCAGGTGCGTCCGCTGCTGATGCAGCGCCAGGATGCCCTGGGCAAGATGGTCGACGCGCAGCGTGCCGACGCCAAGGTGATCTACGACGCGCAGGTGGCTCGTTATCACTTCGTGCGGACCATCAGCATCATCTCGCTGCTGGTGGGTCTGGTGATCGCCGCCATCATGGCCATGCTGTTGATGCGTTCGATCCTCAGCACGCTCGGCGTTGCGGTGAAGGTTGCCAACGCCATCGCTGACGGCAAGCTCGGCCACAAGATCGAAACTCGTCGCAAGGACGAACTTGGCGAACTGCTTGAAGCGCTGCGCACGATGGATGAGCGCCTTGGCGCCATCGTCGGCGAAGTGCGCCACGGTGCGGGCTCGGTCAGTTCGGCCGCACAGCAGATTGCGCGCGGCAACGACGACTTGAGCCAGCGCACACAGGAGCAGGCGTCCAGTCTGGAAGAAACGGCTTCCTCGATGGAGGAAATGACCTCCACCGTGAAGCAGAACGCTGAGAACGCCAGCCACGCCAACCAGCTCGCCAGTGCGACGCGTCGCCAGGCCGAGCACGGTGGCGAAGTGGCCGCACAGGCCAGTTCTGCGATGCGTGAGATCAACGATTCCAGCCGCAAGATCTCCGATATCGTCAGCCTCATCGACGAAATCGCCTTCCAGACCAACCTGCTGGCGCTCAATGCCGCGGTGGAAGCTGCCCGCGCCGGTGAACAGGGCCGTGGCTTTGCCGTGGTGGCAACTGAAGTGCGTAACTTGGCGCAGCGCAGCGCGGGTGCCGCCAAGGAGATCAAGGGCCTCATCAACGACAGCGCGGAGAAAGTGCGCGTGGGTTCGTCGCTGGTGGACCAGTCCGGCAAGGCGCTGGCAGATATTGTCGAGAGCGTGAAAAAGGTCACCGATATCGTGGCCGAGATCGCCGCGGCGTCGCAGGAACAGTCGGCGGGTATCGACCAGGTCAACCATGCCGTGTTGCAGATGGATGAGATGACCCAGCAGAACGCGGCGCTGGTGGAAGAGGCCGCTGCTGCCGCTCGCGCCATGCAAGAGCAGGCCGGCGAGCTGGCGCGTCAGGTCGGCTTCTTCCAGATGATGGAAGGTGGTGAAGTGGCGACCGAGAAGGCTCGTTCGCAGTCGGTGATGGCCGAGGCGGAAGCCGTGTTCGCCGCCGTGCGCAGCTCCAACGCGCCGGCCCAGCGTGCGCCACGCACTGAAGCTGCGGACGCCGGTTCCTGGAAGGAGTTCTGAGCATGACCCTGGCTGCCACGATGGACAACAGTGCTGGCGTGGCGGCCATGGGCGGCCCGGCCCTGGGCAATGCCGAGTTTGAGTTTCTGCGCACCTTCGTTTACGAGCAATGCGGTATATCGCTGGGCGAGCACAAACGGCAGCTGGTGCAGGGGCGTCTGGTGCGCCGCCTGCGCGCGTTGAAACTGCCGGACTTTCAGGCGTACTGCGATCTGTTGCGGCGCGATCCGCAACAGGAGCTCGGCGAACTGGCGAGTGCCATCAGCACCAACGTCACCGCGTTCTTCCGCGAGTCGCATCACTTTGATCTGCTCGCCGACGAACTGTTCCCGCGCTGGATCAACGAAAAGAAAAACGGCGGTCGCCTGCGCATCTGGTCAGCCGGCTGCGCCACGGGCGAAGAGCCTTACACCCTGGCGATGGTGCTGGCGGAAGCGCTGGAGAAGCATGGCGCGACCCAGCTCGACGCGAAGATCCTGGCCACGGATCTTTCACCGCAGGCCCTGGAAACCGCGCGCAAAGGTGTTTACGCGCTCGAACGCCTCGAAGGTGTGAGTGCGGAACGTCGCCGCCGCTGGTTCCTGCGCGGCGAAGGCGAGTACGCGGACTACGCCTGCGTCAATCCGCGCTTGCGCGAGCTGGTGAGTATCTTGCCGCTCAACCTGCTGCACGACTGGCCCATGCAAGGGCCGTTCGACGCCATCTTCTGCCGCAACGTGGTCATCTATTTCGACAAGCCCACCAAGCAGCGATTGTTCCAGCGCTACGCCGGCCTGTTGCCGGACGGCGGCTATCTGTTCCTTGGCCATTCTGAGTCCATGTACGGACTCAACGACAGCTTTGACCTGATCGGACGGACGGTCTACCGGAAACGCAGTGCATGAACGTCGCAGCAGTCAACGTCCCCGCGGGTGCGAGCTACGACCCAGCACGCATCGTGCCGGGCTTCGAGCACCTGCGCCGGTTCTGGGATCCTGCACACGCCTGCATGACGGTAAAGGTGTTGCCTGGCGAGTACTACGTGAGTACGCAGCAGGAAATGATCTCGACCGTACTCGGCTCCTGCGTGTCGGCCTGCGTCTTCGACCGTGTGCGCGCTATTGGCGGCATGAATCACTTCATGTTGCCCGAGCCACTGGGTGGTGAGCGCGGCAGCTGGGCCGATACCGTGGGCCGCGCGGCGCGCTACGGCAACGATGCGATGGAGCAGCTGATCAACGCCATCCTCAAGGCAGGCGGACAGCGCTCCAACCTGATGGTGAAGGTGTTCGGCGGCGGGCGTGTGCTGGCCACCATGACCGACATCGGGCAACGCAATATCGCGTTCGTACGGCGCTACCTGGAGGCCGAACGGCTGGAGGTGGCCGCGGAAGACCTGGGCGACGTGCATCCGCGTCACGTGCAATTTTTCCCGGCTACCGGCAAGGCGCGCGTGCGCCAGCTGCGTGGCCGCACCGACACCGTGCTGGTGGACGGCGAGCGCCAATATCTCAAGCGTTTGGCAAACGATCCGATAAAGGGAGAGGTGGAACTGTTCTGACGCTGCACGCGTCGCGACGGTTTCCTCAAGGCATCTGGCGCCGACACGGGCCGGCGGACGTAGACGCAAGTACTACGCCGCACCACGAAGGCGAGACGAATTCACGATGGAAAGAGTACGTGTCCTGGTGGTCGATGATTCCGCACTCGTGCGGAAGCTGCTGTCGACCATGCTTTCGTGCGATCCGGGCATCGAGGTGGTGGGAACCGCCGCCGATCCGTTGATCGCGCGTGAAAAGATCAAGCAGCTCAATCCCGACGTGCTCACCCTCGACGTGGAAATGCCGCGCATGGACGGCATCACGTTCCTCGAGAACCTGATGCGCCTGCGGCCGATGCCCGTAGTGATGGTGTCTTCGCTGACTCAGGAAGGCGCCGAAGTCACCTTGCGCGCGCTGGAACTGGGCGCGGTCGACTTCTTTACCAAGCCGAGCAACGACCTGGCCAGTACGTTTGCCGAAGGCGCGCAGGAGATTTGCGCCAAGGTGAAGCTGGCTGCGCTGGCTCGGCCGCGTCAGCGCACGGCTGTGCGCAAGCTCGACGTGCCGCCGCGTCTTACGGCCGATGCTGTGCTGCCGCGTGCGCAGAGCGCCGGCACCCGCGGCGGTATGCCTATCATCGCCATTGGCGCGTCGACGGGCGGTACCGAAGCGATCCGCGTCGTGCTGGAGGCGATGCCGCCCGATGCGCCGCCGATCGTCATCACCCAACATATTCCTGCGGCTTTCAGCGGTCCGTTCGCGGCACGCATGGATACCTGCTCCGCCATGCGCGTGTGTGAAGCACGCGACGGTCAGCCGATCCAGCCGGGCCACGCCTATATCGCGCCGGGTGGTGAACATTTGCTGGTGATGTGGGACGGCGCCAAGTACGTGTGTCGCCTGCATAACGGTCCACCGGTGAACCGTCACAAGCCGAGCGTGGATGTGCTGTTTCGCTCCATGGCGGCCAGTGTCGGCAAGTCCGCGATCGCCGCGCTGCTCACCGGCATGGGTGACGACGGTGCGCGCGGGCTGTTGGAGTTGCAGCAGACGGGTGCGCACACGCTGGTGCAGGACGAAGAATCCTCGGTCGTGTGGGGCATGCCCGGTGCGGCCTGGAAGCTCGGTGCCGCCGGCGAGAAGCTTCCGCTCGACCATATAGCAGCGCGTTTGCTCGCGCTGGCGCATCAACCCGTTTCCCGCGCCGTCGTATCGGCCTCCTGATCTGCGGACATTTCTATGAATGCTTTTCTCTCTTTCATGCGCGTACGCCCCGTGATCGGGCTGGCTACTAGTGCGGTGGCGCTGGTACTCACCATGGTGTGGCCGTCGGCCTGGCTGGGGCCGGTGCTGATCGTGCTGCTGACCGCAGCGTGGATCGTCGAAACACGCCGGCACGTGCTTGTCGCTGCGCCGGTCATCCAGGCATCACTGGAACACCACGAGCCCGTGCGTGAAGCGCTGGAAGAAGTGCGCAGTTCGCTGGTTGATGAATTGGGCCACGCGACGCGAGAACTGCATCAGGCGATGGACCTGTTGCGTGACGCGGTGACGGAGCTCGGTGGCGGCTTCGACGGCCTGTCCCGTAAAACCGGTATGCAGCAGTCGCTGCTGCGCCAGATCATCGACGGGCAGGGTGAAGGCGTCTCCGTGCAGGATTTCGCCGCGCGTACGAGCGACCTGCTGGAGCACTTTGTCGATATGGTGGTGCAGATGTCGCGCGAAAGCCTGCGCATCGTCTACCGCATCGACGGCATGGCCAAGGAAATGGACGCGGTATTCGGCTTGTTGAAGAACGTCAACACCATCGCCGAGGAAACCAACCTGCTGGCGCTGAATGCGGCCATTGAAGCCGCGCGCGCGGGGGAATCCGGTCGCGGCTTCGCAGTGGTGGCCGGAGAGATCCGCAACCTGGCCAGCCATTCCAACCAGTTCAACGAACAGATCGGAAGCCACGTCGAGCGCGCCCGCGCCGCCATGGGCGAACTGCGCGGCCTGGTCGGCACGATGGCGTCGCAGGACCTGAACGTGGCGCTGTCGGCCAAGGGCGGCATCGACGCCATGATGGCGCACGTGACCGAAAGCGACGCGCGCACCAGCCAGGTTGCCGACCAGGTGGTGGAGATCAACCGCGGCTTGGGTACCGACGTTGCGACCACCGTACGTTCGCTGCAGTTCGAGGACATCCTGAGTCAGCTGATCAATCAGACGCGTCAGCGCCTGGTGGAACTCCAGGAAGTCACCACCGAATGTACTCGCGATATCCAGGAGCTGGCGTGCAATCCGATCGACGTTGAGCTGCTGGCGCAGCGTGCCGAACGCGTACGCAGTCGCCTTGCCATCCAGCGCGAGAAGGCGCGCATCCGTTCGCGTGGCCCCGCGCTGCAGAACTCGATGGATGCCGGTGAGATCGAACTCTTTTAAGGAATGCAGCCATGAGCCTGACCGTCCACCACGATCCCGACCTCGATTGCGTGACCCTGCAACTGGGCGAGCGCTTCGACTTCAGTGTGCACCGCGCGTTCCACGATGCCTGCCTCGGTGAGCGCGCTGCGCGCAGCTATGTCATCGACCTGGGTGAAGTGTCCAGCATGGACAGCTCCGCACTGGGCATGCTGCTCCTGCTGCGCGAGCACGCAGGTGCCGACCGCGCCGAGATTCGCATCGTCAACGCCGACTCCAGCCTGCGCGGCACGCTGCGTGTGGCGGGGTTCGACAAGCTGTTCGTGTTGCATTGAGTGCCGGGAGCGAAGGCGTAACCTTCGCTCAGTTGCCGCAATCCGCCGTCCGCGGAGGGGCGGCGGGTTTCAGCAGCGCGTATCGCCGGCTTCGGCTAGCCGCTCGTCATCCTCGTCGGCAAAGCTGACGCCGTTACGGCCGTCGAACTTGGTGCGATACATGGCCTGATCGGCCTGGCGGACCAAGTGTTCAAAACGCGTGCCTGGTCGCGCGATGGCGACGCCGATGCTGGCCGTGACGGGAATGCTCTGGCTGCCTGCCTTTGCATGGGAATGGGCGAGCGCGTGGCGTAGGCGCTCGGCGGCGGCCAAGCCTTGTTCCAGGGTCGCACCCGGTAGGGCGACCACGAATTCCTCGCCGCCATAGCGGCTCGCCAGATGGCCTTTCCACTGAATTGTTTCGAGC
Organism: Dyella sp. ASV24; assembly: GCF_016428905.1. Taxonomy (GTDB): domain Bacteria; phylum Pseudomonadota; class Gammaproteobacteria; order Xanthomonadales; family Rhodanobacteraceae; genus Dyella. The sequence goes on from NZ_JAELTQ010000011.1 coordinate 58,006, forward strand.
AGTCGTTGCGTGACATGGCGCAGTACCGTGTCGCCCGCGTCATGGCCCCAGCGGTCGTTGATCTGCTTGAAGTAGTCGAGATCGAAGATCAGCAGCGCGAAAGATTGCCCGCGTTCCAGGCAACGTTCCAGCGCGGCGCGCCCTTCGGCGACGATGGCGCTGCGGTTGAGCAGGCCGGTCAGGCCATCAGTACGCGCGGCGCGACGCAGGTCCACCACGAGCCGCTCGGTAATCAGCTGCAGCAGCGCGAAGTACGAAGCCAGCGTGGTGAGGATGCCGATGGTGTAAGTGGCGGCGACGGGCATGCCGCCTTTCATCAGGTTCTGGCCGGAACCCGGGGCGAGCGGCATGAAGGCGCGCACCATGTAGAACAAGCCGCAAGCGATCAATACCGTGGCAGCGATGCGGCAGCTCTTGCGAATGTCCGGTTCGCCATAGCGCAGCAACAGGTAGGCGTAGGCAAAGTTGAACGACATCGCCTGCAGGCTGCCGGCCAGCAGCCTTGCGTTGAGATTCGGCGCGACATAGGCGAACCACGCGATAGCACCGGTGTAGACCACCGCCAGGCTCAATGGCCAGCGCCAGCGCATGGTCAGGCCCAGATGCTGGGCAATGCCCTTAAGCGTGAGGATATTGCCGGTGACCAGCAGCCCGTTGCCGACGACGATGGAAAGGACGTCCGGGATGTAGTTGCGCAGCCCGATCAGGCAAATGCCCAGCGTGTTGATCCAGATGCTGGCGACCCAGATGCGCAGGACCTTCTGAGTGTTCAGAACCGCCATCAATGACGTGAAGCCAACCGACGCGCCGATACCCATCAGCAGACTGACGAGGGTCAGGGTGGGGATGTCTAGATGCATGGCGCTCCCTGATGCCAGCGCACCCTCCTGGCCGGGAGGACGCTCTGGGCCTCCGATGAGGCAGTGGCTGGGTCACACAAGGATATCGGACAAAGTCTCTGAAACTTGAACTGCGTCACACTTTGTTGTGGCAGCCATTTGTGGTCAAAAAAAAAGGCCCCGGGAGGGGCCTTAAAAAACGCAAAGCAGAGATGTTTGGCTTACCAGGTGCGCACGTCGGCAACGCCGACGGTGTACTGCTGCATTTCTGGATCGAAGCGGAACAGGCGGCCCAGATCGAATTCAACCGACTGGCCCGGGGCGATGTTGGTGGTACCTGCCGGCCAGCCCTTCTTGGCGGCCAGGACCTTGCCGGAACCGTCCTTCGCTTCGATGCTCACCTGGGCGGCAGCAGCTTCGGCGCAGTGGTTCACCAGCTGACCGCTGAGGCTCAGGCGAGCGGCGGCGCCAGCGCCGACGAGCTTCATCTTGAAGTCCTGCACGGCGAAATCGGTCGGGGCACAGGCGGCGTGGGCGGCCAGCGGAGCGGCCAGGAACAGGGCAGCGGCGATCAGGGTCTTCTTCATAAAGGGGGTCCGTGATGTGGTCAGGTCAGAAGGGTTCGACATGAGACACATCGGCGAGGCCACCGGATTCTTTAATTGGCGCAGGGGAAAGCGTTCAGCTTTTCGCCTTCAGCTCCGTGTGCTCGATGAACCACAGGCCCGCGAACAGCTTCGGGTCGACCGAGTAGCCTTCGGCAGCGCGGGCAAATAGCCATTGGCCGGCCTGTGCGCGGGGTACTTCGTGCACGATGATGTTCTCGGATTCGTCGCCGCCACCGGGCCCGACTTTTTCCAGATCCCACGCGCGCACGAAAGCAATCATCTCCGTGCTCATTCCGGAAGAGGACGGCCCTTCATGCACAAATTCCAGCCGGCCGCAGCGATAACCGGTTTCCTCTTCCAGCTCGCGACCAGCGGCGAGCAGGGCATCCTCGTCGCCGTGTTCGTGCAAATCACCCACCAGGCCAGCGGGCATTTCGATGGTGTTCTTGAGGATGGAGACGCGGTACTGCTCCACGAACAGCACTTTGTCCTCCGGCGTAACCGCCAGAATGATCACCGCGCCGCCCGGGTTGTTGCGCTCGGCGTATTCCCAGCGCCCGCGCTTGCGCAGGCTCAGCCATTTGCCGACGTAAAGGGTTTCCACCGGCGCGTTGGCGTCGTGGGGAATGCGGCTATCTGGATGATTCATCGGTGGGATCGCGTGGCAGAGTCGTAGCCCTGCATGTTGCCGTGCCGATATGTCAGCGACAACCTTGCCGCTTACTCACTCCACTGCGAGCTCGATGGGGCGGGGCTTGATGCGTACGGCCCAGGCCACGCCAGCGACCAACAAAGCCACCCCCGTAAGCGTCAAGCCACCGGGTGCATGGCCTCGCAGGATGAATGCATAGGTAAGCGCGGCCAGGGTTTCGAACACGATCAGTTGCCCCGCCAGTGCGGTCGGCAAGCGCTGGCTCGCTGTGTTCCAGCACAGAGCGCCGAGCCATGAGGCGAACAGCGCGATGGCTGCCATCAGACCCACGAAGCGCCAGGGCTGGGGCCCGAACGGCATTGAAAACGGTTGGGCGGTGGCTTTCATGAAGAACCAGAGCAGTGCATAGCCGATCAAGGCGAGCGGCAAGGTAGCGAGTCCTTGCGCGGTCGCCCACGCGCGGGGGCTGCGATCCGGATGACGACGCAACCAGTCCGCGTTGCGCAGTGGATACCAGGTCCAGCATGCCACTGCGCCGAAGGCGAGCAACGCGCCGCGTGCATAGCGCCAGAGGTCGGCAGTTGATGGGTGATCAAGCGCCGCGAGCTCCGCGCTGTTCACGCAGGCAAGGCCCGTGGTGATGAGTACCAGTGACGGCGCCAGTGACAGCCATGACAGCCGGCCGTCGCGATGCGCGTCGCGGATGTTGGCTGTGATGGCGATGACGACCGGCAGTGTGCCGATGATCACGGTGGGCAACGGAGCGCCCGCGAGCTGTATCGCGCTGGCGAGGCACAAGTAGTAGAGCAGGCCGCCTACGGCGGCGAGCTTGAGTGCCTCAAGCCAGTCCTCGGGCGCTAGCATGCGCAGGGTGCGTCGGTCCATCCATGCGAGCGGCAGGGCGATCAGCCCAAAGGCGAGATAGCGCCCCACTGATTGCAGCGCAGCGGGATAACCCGGCAGCAATAGCGGGCTGATGAACACCAGGCCCCACATAAGGCCGGCCGCGAGTGCGTAAAGAATGCCTGTCCACATGCTGGCAGCGTGGCAGGTCTGTGTGACGCGGTCTTGTACCAGATTGCGGAGTGGCGCTAAGAGCGCAACGCCCGCTGGTAGCGTGCCGGCGTCACGCCGTAGCGCCGCGCGAACGCTTTGGTGAGATGCGCTTGATCCGTCAGGCCTACCGAAGCCGCAACCTGCGCGGGTGCTTCACCGCGTGAAAGCTGCCGCTTCGCTTCTGCAAGGCGGAATGCCATCAGCATCTGCTGCGGCGTGGCGTGATGCTGCGCTTGGAACTGCCGCAGAAAATGGAACGGACTTAGGCCTGCGACGGCCGCCAGTTCATCGAGTGTCAGCCGTTGAGCGAGATGGGCGTGCAGGTAATCGACGACCGGCGCGAACCGTGCCGGTGCGCCGTCCACGGCTTTGCGCGGCACCTGCGCATGATGCCGAAAAAGGCCCAGCAAGCTGTGCAGCAGGCTGTCGAATGCCAGCGGTTCGCGCGCTTGCCACAGCGCATCGAGCAGCACGGTGATCTGTCGTGCGCTGGGGAGATCCTCGCGCACCACGTCGGTGAACCACCAGCCCGGCTCACCGGTGACGTCGGCGACAACGCAGGGCTCGATATACGCCATGCGGTAGTGCCAGCCGCCTTCCGTCTCAGCGCGGCCGGTATGCAATTCGTCGGGATTCATCATCACCACCGAATCGGCGGGTGCGAGATGATCGGCACCGCGATAGCGGAAGCGCTCCACGCCAGACTCGATGGCCCCCAGGCCAAAGCCATCATGCGTATGAGGCTCGAAGGCGTGGCGCACGATGTGCGCGCGGTACAGCTCTACGCCTGGCCGGTGACTCGCCAGGCGGAATTCGGCGGCATCGCGTTGCGACGGGAACGTGGAGGGGACGCCTTGCATGACCTCATGCTACCCCGTCGCGGCATCAGCTCAGCAGTGCTTTCAGTCGTGTGCGCGTCAACGGCCCGAAACGCAGGCGTTCGCACAGCGCATCCATGGTGCCGGCCTCGCCGCGTACACGGCGTAGCGCGTCGGCATCCATTGGCACGGGGGCGTCCAGCGCAATCCGCGTGAGACGCCGGTAGAGTCGGGCGGCCTCCGCATGTTCGCGCAGTTTCACTGCGCAACTGGCCGCGCCGCGCAGACGCAGGAAGGGCACTTCGTCTACGCGTTCGAGCAGGGCATCGAGACTGCCGAAGTGGGCAAGCAGGGCAGAGGCCGTCTTCGCACCGACGCCGGGTACGCCAGGGATGTTGTCCACTGCATCGCCGCAGAGGGCGAGATAATCCGCCACTTGATGTGGGTGCACGCCCAACTTTTCGTGTACGCCTTCCGGGCCCCAGCGCAGGTTGCGTGCATAGTCCCATTGTTCGTCGTGTTCGCCCAGCAACTGACCGAAATCCTTGTCCGCCGAGACGATCACGCTACGAAAGCCGTGGCCCCGAAAGGTCCATAACGCGCTGCCGATAAGATCGTCGGCTTCGTACGTATGGTCGATCAGTACGGGGATGCCCAGTGCTTGCGTCACTTCGCGACAGAGCACGAACTGGCGTTCCAAGTCCGGCGGTGGCAGTTCGCGATTGGCTTTGTAGGCAGGGTAGATGGCGTTGCGGAACGACGTGGTCAGTGATGCATCGAACGCTACGGCGAGATGCTCGGGTTTAACCCTCTCCAGCAGTTCGCACAGGAAGCGTGTGAAACCGTGCACCGCATTGACTGGGTGCCCATCCGCATCCTGAAATTCGTCCGGCATGGAGTGCCATGCGCGGAACACATAGAGACTGCCATCAATCAGATGGACGGCTGGAAGGCTCATGGCGTCCACGCGCTGACAACATCGGCGAGAACAGGCCGCTCTCGATCAGGAACATCGATTTGCGGCGTGCCGATATGCACGAAGCCGATGACCTGTTCGTTATCCTTCAGGCCGAGGATGGCCGCCGCTTCGCGGTTGTACGCCGCCCAGCCGGTGAGCCACTGCGCGCCCAAGCCCAGTGCTTCCGCACCCAGCAGCAGGTTGTAGGCCACGCAGCCGGCGCTCAGTTGCTGTTCGATCACCGGAACCGTGCTGCTGGCATCGATGCGCGCGATCACCACGACCACCAGCGGTGCATAGTCATAGCGCGTGCGGTCTTTCTCGCGCTTGGCGTCGGCCATGTTCGGATTCACGCGCTGCGATAGCTCTGCGAGGCGTGCGCCGAAGGTGAGCTTGGCCTCGCCTTGCAGAAGCATCAGGCGAAAGGGTTCGAGCTTGCCGTGGTCGGGCACGCGGATAGCGGCTTCCAGCAGCGCCTTCAGCGTGGCCGAATCAGGCCCGGGTTCACCCAGCTGGCGTGATGGGACGGAGTGGCGCTGCTGCAGCAGAGAAAGAGGGTGCGACATGGGGTAATCCGGGGAGGGCAAAGCCACGATGCTAAACCCGATAAAAGGGCGGGAGTAAAGAAAAGTGAGGCGCGAAAGGGCGGATTCCAACCGTCCGTTCGCTAGCCTGACTTAGCTGGCCAGCCGGAACGATCCCGGCAGCAGGGCCTGCACGGTGGTTTCCTGCACGGCGCCCGTCAGGTTGCCAAGCCACACGGGCATGGCTTCATCGCACAGTTCCGACATGACCTGTCGGCAAGCGCCGCAAGGGCTAATAGGGCCGACGGTATCGCCGATCACGGCGATTGCCGCGATATCGCCCGGGCGACAACCGGCCGCAACCGCCGAAAACAGAGCAGTGCGCTCTGCGCAGTTGCACAGACCGTAAGAGGCGTTCTCCACGTTGCAGCCGGTGAAGTGGCGACCGTCGTGTGTGACGAGTGCGGCACCGACGAGGAAGCGGGAGTAGGGCGCATAAGCGCATTCGCGCGCCTGGCGCGCCAAGTTCAGCAGGACATCGGGAACAGTGACAGCAGTCATTGGGATCTCCAAAGGGATCCCCTCCATACGGTCGCCCAAGGCAGTTTCCGTACCGGTGGCGCGCCAGTTAACTCCCTTGGGGGAATGAGCGCAAGTGGCCGGTGGTTTGCGTGGCTGGCCTTCGGCTACGATGCCAGAACCTTTCCGCAGGGGATGCATGATGCCGATCACCGTGGCCGCATTGCGTGAAACCGCCGCTGGCGAACGCCGTGTGGCGATCACACCCGAGGTGGCGAAAAAGTTGCGCAGCAAGGATGTCCGCGTGCTGCTGGAGCGTGGGGCCGGAGCGGCGGCGGGCTTTCCCGATGAAAGCTATGTCGATGTTGAATTTGCCGACGCGGACAGCGTGCTGGCGCAAGCGGACGTATTCACCTGCGTGCTGCCGCCGGAGGACAGCGTGTGGACACGCTTGCGCGAAGGTGCGGTGGTCGTCGGCCAATTGCGCCCCTACGGAGCCAGCGCGCGCATCGAGGCAATGGGCAAATGTCGGCTTACCGCATTTGCACTGGAGCTGTTACCGCGCACCACGCGTGCGCAGGCCATGGATGTGCTCAGTTCCCAGGCTGCCGTGGCCGGTTACCGGGCTATGTTGATCGCGGCGGAGGCCTCGCCGAAATTCTTTCCCATGTTGACCACGGCGGCGGGCACGATTCGTCCGTCGCGTGTGCTGGTGATCGGCGCTGGCGTGGCCGGTCTGCAGGCCATCGCCACGGCGCGCCGATTGGGTGCGCAAACGGAAGGCTACGACGTGCGTCCGGAGACGCGCGAACAGATCGAATCGCTGGGCGCGAAATTCATCGATCTTGGCGTGAGCGCAGCGGGTACCGGTGGCTACGCGCGCGAGCTCACCGCCGAGGAGCGCGCGGCACAGCAGCAGGCGCTGGCCGAGCACCTGAAGAGCGTGGACGTGGTGGTGACTACCGCAGCCGTTCCTGGCCGGCCTTCGCCCAAGATCCTGACTCGCGCCATGGTGGACGGCATGAAGCCAGGGGCCCTGATCGTAGACCTTGCCGCCGAAGGTGGCGGCAATAGCGAGCTGACCCAGCCGGGACAGCGCGTGGAGCATCAAGGTGTGGTGATTCTCGGCCCACTCAATTTGCCGGCCGGTGCACCGCTGCACGCGTCGGAAATGATCGCGCGCAACGTCTACAACTTTCTTGAGCTGCTGATTCAGGGTGGGACGCTGGCCCCGGATTTCAACGATGAGCTTGTCGAGAAAAGCTGCGTCACGCGCAATGGCGAGCCGCATTTCCAAGGCTGAAGCTGTTGTCCGCTGTCTGGCGCATTAAATAAAAAGCCCCGCGAGTGCGGGGCTTTTTATTTAATGCCTGGGTGGCGGACCGATGGGGCCATTGCGCATGTCGTGATGCCATTGGCGCCTCAGCTGTTCCTGCTGATCGGGCGGCAATTGCTGGAAACGCTGGAAGGCGTTGTGCAATTGCGCGCGCTCTTGCGGCGACAGCTCCTGAAAGCGCTTGCTGTTCTCACGCACTTCTTCACGCTGCTGCGGCGTCATCTTTTGCCACTGTTCGAAGTTCTGGCGGGCTTTCTCGCGCTCCGCCGGCGGCAGGCCTTCCCACTCCTGCGCGCGTTGCAGCAGACGCGCCTGCTTTTGTGGCGGGAATGTATTCCACTTATCCCCGACGGGGGACAGCATTTCGCGATCCTGTGCCGAGAGACTCTGCCACGGACGCGGCGATGGCGGCGGCCCTGGCGGCATACCCGATGGCGGCGGGGGAAATGCCCCTAACGGTCCATGCGGAACGCCCCCCGGCGGTCCCGGCGGGGGGGATTGTTGGGCCATGGCGCTGGTAACGATGCCGCTGAGTCCGAAGACAAAAAGCAGCGACGCGAAAACACGGCATCGACGCATGGTTACCTGCTCGCCTCGCTGTCGCCGTTCTTGGCCAACCATCCGTAGAAGTCCATGTTCTGATACAGCCTCGGGTCGGCAGCCGCCGCATCTGGCGGCAATTCGCCGTCCACGTCCACGGCCTGGGCGGAGGTTGGCGCGATCGAGGTCGGGCGCTGTACCGGTGAAGACAGGAACAGGGCGACGAACGCAATGGCGGCAAACGCGCCTGCCGGCAGCAACAGTTGCAGCAAACGGTGCGCCCACGACGAATCGTTGGCGCTGGCCAGCGCTTCGTTACGGGCTGCGCGCAAACGCGCGGCCACGGCTGGGTCGAGTTGGCGCGCAGCCTCGCGATAGAGCGCGCGGGCGCGGTGTTCGAGGTGGTTGTCAGGCGCGTTCATCGCCATTCCTCCAGTTGGTCACGCAAACGTTGCAGCGCGCGCGACAGATGTGTTTTTACACTCCCTTCCGAACATCCCATGGCCTGCGCGGTCTCCGCCACGTCCAGGCCTTCCAGCACGCGCAGCATGAAAGCTTCGCGTTGGCGCTGGGGCAGCAGCTTTACGGCTGCGGCCATGTCTGCGTACGACTGTGAATCGGTCAAGCGCTCCAGCGGGCCGGGGCCGGTGTCGGCGGGCTCCCAGGCGGGAAGGTCCTCACCGTCATCGTCCCGTCCACCCAGCCAACCCACCATGATCGAGCGCACCTTGCGGCGGCGCTGCAGATCCACGATGCGTCGACGCAGGATGCCCCAGAACAGGGGCGTCCATTCCTGAGGCGGCTTGTCGCTGTAATGTTTGACCAGCCGCAGCATGGCGTCCTGGACGGCATCCAGTGCGTCTTCGCGGTGACCCAGGTTCAGCTCGGCCATGCGGAAGGCGCGGCGCTCCACCTGGGCCAGAAAGGCATTCATGGAGCTAGGTACCGCCCGGACGTCTTCGAGCAGCAGATCGGCTTCAAGGGTGGAGACGGCGGCGTTCATGCCGTCATCATCCGGTTCGTCGGATCGGCCATCCTGAGACTCCATCGGTACGTCCTTGCTTATCAACGTCCGAGGCTCGCACGCGTTGACCCGCAACCGTATGATGCGGAAGCATCGGTGCTCTGGCGGGGAGGGGTCATGATCGACGGTTTCCTAGCGCTTTACATCTTTATGTTGGCCGCGTTCACGGGCTACGAGATCATCGCCCGTGTCCCGGTGATACTCCATACGCCGTTGATGTCTGGATCCAACTTCATCCACGGCATTGTGCTGGTGGGCGCCATGATAGCGCTAGGACATGCCCAGACCCCTTTCGAGATGGTTATCGGGTTTATCGGCGTGCTGCTGGGGGCGGGCAATGCCGCTGGCGGTTACGTGGTAACTGAACGAATGCTGGAGATGTTCAAGGCCAGCAAGCCCAATCCCGGCAAGGAGGCCAAGTAATGGCCTGGCTGCCGGATGTGATCAAGGCCTGTTACTTCCTCGCTGCTCTCCTGTTCATTCTCGGTCTCAAACGCATGAGCTCTCCGCGTTCGGCGCGGGGCGGCATCGTATGGGCGGGCGTGGGCATGTTGGTGGCGGTGCTGGCCACCTTTGCCCTGCCGGACATGCACAACCGGGGGTTGATCTTGGCTGCCGTGTTGATCGGCGTGAGCGCCGCCTGGTGGTCCGGGCGTCGGGTCGCCATGACGGCGATGCCGCAGATGGTGGCGCTCTACAACGGCATGGGTGGCGGTGCGGCGGCGGCTATCGGCGCGGCCGAGCTGTTCAGCTACGCAGGCAAGACCGTCACCTTGCTGGACGGGGGCCAATTCACCGCCAATGGGGGTGATACGCCTGGCACGGCGCAGCTGGCGCTGGCGGTGTTGGGGGCGCTGATCGGCTCGGTCAGCTTCTCCGGTTCACTGATTGCCTTCGCCAAGCTGCAGGGGTGGCTGGACAAACGCTTCGTGTTCCCCGGCCAGCGGGTGGTGAACCTGCTGGTGCTGGCAGGTGCGGTGGTGCTGGGCGCGATGATCGCCAGCGGGCAGCTGACCATGCCCCTGATCGTGACCTTCTTCGCGCTGGCCTTGCTGTTCGGCCTGATGATGACCCTGCCCATCGGCGGTGCGGACATGCCGGTGGTGATTTCCCTCTACAACGCGTTCACCGGTCTGGCGGTGGCGTTCGAGGGCTTCGTGCTGCAGAACGAGGCGATGATCATCGCCGGTACTGTGGTGGGCGCCGCCGGCACCCTGCTCACGCAATTGATGGCCAAGGCGATGAATCGCTCGATCGGCAATGTGCTGTTCGGCAGCTTCGGCGCCAGCGGCGCAACGGGGCAGGCCATCGCGGGTGCTCAAAAGCCGATTGAGGCCAGCGATGCCGCGGTGATGATGGCCTACGCCGAGCGCGTGGTGATCGTGCCCGGCTACGGCATGGCCGTGGCGCAGGCGCAGCACAAGGTGTGGGAGTTCGCCAAGCTACTGATCGAGCGCGGGGTGAAGGTGAAGTTCGCCATTCACCCGGTAGCGGGACGCATGCCAGGCCATATGAACGTATTGCTGGCAGAGGCGGGCGTGCCCTACGACCTGATCGCCGACATGGACGACATCAACCCAGAGTTCCCCAATACGGACGTGGTGCTGGTGATCGGTGCCAACGACGTGGTCAATCCGCTGGCCAAGACCGATCCGGCGTCACCCATCTACGGCATGCCCATTCTCGACGTAGCGGCTGCGAGGCAGGTGATCGTGGTCAAGCGTGGCAAAGGCACGGGTTTCGCCGGTATCGAGAACGCCCTGTTCTATGCCGACAACGCACGGATGCTCTATGGAGACGGCCAGGCGGCGGCCAGCCAACTGGTGGCCGAGCTCAAGACCTTGGATAGCTAGACCGGATTCAGCCGCCAGTCTTCGGTTGGCGGCCTGAGCGCAGAGCAGCGATGGCCGAAAGGACCATGCCGGCAATAAACCAGGCATCGTCCATGGGCGAGCTGCTCAGCCTGGCGAGCTGAAGCAGCAGCGGCAATCCGGCGGTGCGTATGGAATCGACCAAGCCCAGGCCCATCAAGCCGGCGATACGGGCGGCGGCCATCAGCAGGTTGACGTAAAGCACCGCAGTGAGCGTGGCGATGACGGCGAGAACAGCGGCCTGGCCGCTTGCGGGACGTACCCAATTCCGCACCGCCTTGCCCAGCAGCCAGCCCACTGGCAGCGCGAGCCAGGGCAGGGCGTGCTGGGAGTAAAGCGTGGGAACCATCCACACGGCGCCACCGGCCAATCCCAGCATCAGGGCGCTTACCAGCGCGAAAAGCAGCGAGAAGACGGCCCGGATCTTCATGAGTGGCAAGCGCTGGACTGGATGAAGGACACGATTATTCCCGGGCGTAAAACTCCCATGATACCGCGCCAGGAACACGGGCTGTCCCAGGGCTGAAGCGGCGGCCTGGGGAATATCCCTTGAGATTGTCTGTCTCCGACCTGATGTGAACGGGCAAGACCGGTCGTCAACCGGCATAATAGTTAGCTTGGCGTGGCGGCTTGCCGCGCGCATCGACGAGATTCGGCAGGATCGGCATGAGCGGTTTTAGTCTTAGCAGCGAACCTTTCACCCTGGAGCGCGACTGCCAGGCAGTCATGGTGCCGCAGGGTGAAGTAGTGAGCCTGCCCGCCGGCCAGATCGGCTACATCACCCAGGCGCTGGGCGGCAGCTTCACCGTGTATGTGGAGGGCAACCTGTTCCGCATCGCTGGTAATGATGCAGACGCATTAGGCAAGGAACCGCCGCCGCCCATCGAACTGGCCAGCGATGCCTCCGACGCTGATGTCGAAGCCCTCGTGTGGCAGCAACTGCGTACGGTGTTCGATCCCGAGATCCCGATCAACGTGGTCGAGCTGGGTCTGGTCTATGACGTGAGCATCGAGCATCCCGCCCCGGATCAGCGCAAGGTCTACGTGAAGATGACCCTGACCGCGCCAGGCTGCGGCATGGGGGACATCCTCGTGGACGATGTGCGCACCAAGCTCGAGCTTATTCCCACCGTGGCCGAGGCAGATGTGGACCTGGTCTTCGATCCGCCGTGGAACCACTCCATGATGTCGGACGCGGCCAAGCTCGAAACCGGCATGCTTTGAAGTCGCCGGACGCGACGTTGCGCGCGTACACGGCTGATCCAAATCAACACCTCCCGCTCCTTTGAACGTCAGGCTGCTCACGCAGCCTGTTTTGTTACAAGGAGCCAAGGGATGTTTCCCGAATACCGCGATCTCATCTCCGCCCTCAAAGGGCGTGATCCGCATTTCTCTCGCCTGTTCCACCGTCACAACGCGCTGGATCAGGAGATCAAGAACATGGAAGCCGGGGCAGCACCGGCCGGCGACATGGCGATCGAGCAGTTGAAGAAAGAAAAGCTGCTCCTGAAGGATCAGATCTACCTGATCCTGCGCAAAGCCGCAGTGGCTTGACGCGCGCCCTGCTGCGCCATCGGCGCGGTCGTCCACGAACAACGGGAACAACATCGCATGGCTAACCAACGAGCCGGGCGCGCACCACTGTCGTCGCGGAGTACTGCGGCCGCTTCGGAACGCGCTAACGCTGCCGATCTGTCAGAACTTCGAACCGTAGGACACGCTGTTGCTTCAGCGCAGTCGGGGCTGGCCGAAGGTGTTGGCGACATTCTGGTGAACCAGGTAGGCAAAGGGGCTGATGCGTTGTGCGACAGCCTGCGAACGATGATGGACGGCCTGTCGTTGGACGATGCGGCGCGTGTGCGCCAGTCGCTGTTGGAAGAGGATCCACAATTGCGTGGTGGGTCTCGTCACCCGGACGACGAGCTTTCCCCAGGCTGGCGCAAGGGCGAGTACCCCTATCGGCACAAGATGTCCCGTCGCAACTACGAGAAGCAGAAGTACCGTTTGCAGGTCGAGCTGCTGAAGCTGCAGGCGTGGGTGCGTGAGACCGGCCAGCGCGTAGTGATCCTGTTCGAGGGGCGCGACGCGGCGGGCAAGGGTGGCGCCATCAAGCGCTTTATGGAGCACCTCAACCCGCGTGGCGCGCGCGTGGTGGCGCTGGAGAAACCGTCCGAATCCGAACGCGGACAGTGGTACTTCCAACGCTATATCCAGCACCTGCCGACGCGCGGCGAGATCGTGTTGTTTGACCGTAGCTGGTACAACCGCGCTGGCGTCGAGCGCGTTATGGGCTTCTGCACGCCAGCGGAGTACGACGAGTTCATGCGGCAGGTGCCGGAGTTCGAGCGGCATCTCGCCAACAGCGGCATCCACCTCTTCAAGTTCTGGTTTTCCGTGAGTCAGGCGGAGCAGCGCCGTCGCTTCGACGAACGCAAGCTCCACCCACTCAAGCAATGGAAGCTGAGCCCGGTGGATCTGGCCTCGCTGGACAAATGGGACGCCTATACCAAGGCGAAGGAGGCGATGTTTGCGCAGACGGATACGGCGGACTCGCCGTGGATTGTCATTCGCTCCGACTGCAAGAAGCGTGCACGCCTCAATGCCATGCGGCACGTGCTCAATCGGGTCAAATACACCAGCCGGGACGACAGCATCGTTGGCCTTCCGGACCCCCTGATCGTAGGGCGCGCTCTGTACGCCTGATCGCAAGGAAGCGGAAGGCTGGCGGCTCTCCGCTTTTTTTCTTGCACGGATATTCGCCGCGCAATGCGTGCGAAATTCAACTGAAGTTCATTTTTGTGGAGCTTCCGTAAGGGAGCGCGCTCTACAGATGCGCAATATCTTTCGGCACACCTCTGGTGATTTGAGCTGGTGTGTCGCTATCCGTCGATTTGTTGAGATCGAGATAACTCGCGCCAGAGCGTCATCGGTGCGGCAACATTCAATACTGCGATGGACATCACCACTTTCAGCAACGTGCTGAAAAGCAGGGGATATTTTCGAGATCTTTAGATTTGTAGGTCTCGCGAAAGCAACCGTAAGAATGGACGTTTCTGCCCATTTTTCGCATGTATTTGCTGTTTTCGAAGCGTTTCATACACCGCGCTGATTTCATTGACGCTTCGAATTTTCTTGATTAGCGTCAATTGATCCGTGAGCGGGAGGGTTTACGGACGGTCCTTTGGCGATGCGGGCACCGACATTCGTCCGGTGTGTGTCGTTTAGCGAGTCTGTGTTCGGGCATGCCGTTCCATGGAATGGCAGGGGGAAAGCAAGTCCGGACGCCTATCGGATCGCAACACAGTCACAAGACCTGATGCCGCGCGAGCGGCGCATCTTTCATGGGGTGCCATGCACCGCATCGGGTCCATTCGTCCTCAAAAAACGTCTAGGAGACAAGAATGACTGTTCGTATCGATTTGCGGGGAAAAGCGTTTCGCAAGGCACTGCTGCCGCTGGCGATGTCGTTCGCCATGGCAGGTTCGCTGCACGCGGCCACCAATGACGGCTGGGTCGGCGTGCGGACACAGGCGGCCATGACGCGCAATGCGGCGCCGGGCACGGCAGCAACCACGGCCGTCGCAACTAACAACACCTGGACGCTGAGCATGCATGGCTCGCCGAAGGTCGATGCCGCCACGGTGTCGCCGCTGGAGGCAAGCAAACCTATGCACGTGGCGCTCAGCCTCAACCTGCGCAACGCCAACGAGCTGGAAACCTTTCTGCATGCGGTGAACGACCCTGCCAGCCCGCAGTTCCATCATTTCCTGACGCCTGCACAGTTCAAGGCGCGCTTTGCGCCCAGCGATGCCGAAGTAGCACAGGTGGTTGCGCACCTGAGCCAGTCGGGTTTCAGCAATGTGCGTGTGTCGCCCAACAACATGCTGGTCGAAGCGGACGGCAACGCGAACTCGGTGAACGCGGCATTCCGCACCACCATGCGCACGTTCAAGTTTGGCGGCAAGCAGCGCATTGCGAACGACGCAGCGGTGCAGGTGCCGGCGGCGCTGGGTGGCATTGTGGATTCGGTGCTGGGCCTGCAGAACCTCAATGTGCCGCACACCATGCACCACATCGTGGGGCCGGTGCATGCGGGTACGAATAGCGTGGGTATCCAGGCTACGGGTACGCAGACCTCGCACAGCCCAACGGATTTCCCGAAGGTCTATGACGCAGGCAGCACGCCGACGGCATCCAATACCAAGGTCGGCATCATCACCTGGGGCGACCTGACCCAGACCATCACCGACCTCAACACCTTCACCAGCGGCGCCGGCATGAGCACGGTGAACACGCAGGTGGTGAAGACCGGCACCAGTGCTTATGCGGACGATCCGAACGGCGACGGCGAATGGAACCTGGACAGCCAGACCATCACCGGCACCTCGGGTGGTGTGAACACGCTGATCTTCTACACCGCGCCCAACTGCGACGCGAACGACAGTTGCCTGACCGACGCCGCGATCACTGCCTCGTACAACCGCGCAGTGACCGACAACGTCGCCAAGGTCATCAACGTCTCGCTGGGTGAAGACGAGTCCGCGGCCAACAGTTCGGGCACGCAGGCGGCCGACGACAAGATCTTTGCGCAGGCCGTGGCGCAGGGTCAGACCTTCTCCATCGCCTCCGGCGATGCGGGCGTGTACCAGTGGTCCAGCGACCCGACCGAAGGTGCGCCGGGCTATGTGGCCAACTCCTCCGGCACGGTGGAAATCTCGCTGAGCCATTACTCGGTCAGTGAGCCGGCCAGTTCGCCGAACGTGGTGGCGGTGGGTGGCACCACGCTCAGCACCAGCGGCACCACCTGGGCCGGTGAAACGGTGTGGAACGAAGGCCTGGCGGCCGTCGATTCGACCAACGGCGACAACAACAAGCGCCTGTGGGCGACCGGCGGCGGCGTGAGCCTGTTCGAGTCGGCGCCGGCATGGCAGACCACGGCGCTGGGTTCGTCGGTGACCATGCGTCAGGTGCCTGACCTTGCGTTCGATGCCGCGCAGTCGACCGGCGCAAACATCGTGATCCAGGGGCAGACCTATCAGATCGGTGGTACCAGCTTGGCCTCGCCGATTTTCGTCGGTATCTGGGCGCGCATCCTCTCGGCCAACAACAACACGCTGGGCCTGCCGACGCAGAACATGTACGCCCATTTCCCGAGTGATGCTTCGCCGCTGCATGACGTCACCTCGGGCAACAACGGCTACAACGGTTACGGCTACACGGCCAAGGCCGGCTTCGACAACACCACCGGCTGGGGTTCGCTCGACATCGCGAAGTTCAACAGCTACGTGACGCAGTACTGGGGCGGCAGCAGCGGCGGCACGGGCGGCACGCCCACGGCCAACTTCAGCGTCGTCACCAACGGCCTGACCGCCAACTTCACGGACAGCTCGACGGATTCAGGTGGCAGCATCACCGGTTATTCGTGGACCTTCGGCGATGGCGGCACCGCGACCACGGCCAGCCCGAGCCACACCTATGCGGCAGCCGGCACGTACAACGTGACAGAGACGGTGACGGATGGTGCGAGCGGCAAGACGTCGAGCAAGACGTCGTCCGTCACGGTGTCGGGCGGCAGCACGCCGTCGCAGATCATCGTGAATCCGGGCTTCGAGACCGGCACCGCCAGCCCGTGGTCGATGAGCTCCGGTACGCTGTGCAGCAACAGCACCTGCAGCGGCGAGACGGCGCACAGTGGCACGTGGTTCGCATGGCTGGACGGCTACGGCAGCACCCACACCGATACGGTGTCGCAGAAGGTGGCCATTCCCAGCGGCAAGACCTCAGCCAAGCTGACCTTCTACCTGCACGTTGATACCGCCGAGACCAGCACCACCACGGCCTACGACAAGCTCAGCGTGCAGGTGCTCAACAGCAGCGGTACGGTGCTGAAGACGCTGGCGACGTACTCGAACCTCAACGCGGCCTCGGGTTACTCGCAGGCCAGCTTCGACCTGAGTGCGTACATTGGCCAGACGGTGACGCTGAAGTTCACGGGTTCCGAGGATGCCTCGCTGCAGACCTCGTTCGTGCTCGACGACGTCAATCTGACCGTGCAGTAATCGCCATTCGCGTGGCATGAAAAGCAAAGGGCCCGGTCAGTGATGACCGGGCCCTTTGTCTGGATAGGTTTGAAGCTACGTCAACGTGTGTTTTCGCTCGTGCGTACAAGCCGCTCTGCCTCGCAACCTACCTCACCGTCATCCCGGCGCAGGCCGGGATCCAGTAACGGTGCACTGCGATTTTCGTAGCAAG
>NZ_JAELTQ010000120.1 GCF_016428905.1 Dyella sp. ASV24
TGGGCTTCCAGCCCAAGTGGCGCCGCGAAGAAATGCCGTGGATGCCCAAGGGGCGCTACAAGATCATGCGCGAGTACATGCCCAAGGTCGGCAACCTCGGCCTGGACATGATGACGCGCACCTGCACTGTGCAGGTCAACCTGGATTTCGACAGCGAGGCGGATATGGTGCGCAAGTTCCGCACCAGCCTCGCGCTGCAGCCCATCGCCACGGCCTTGTTCGCGGATTCGCCGTTCACAGATGGCCGTCCAAACGGCTACCAATCGTACCGCTCGCACGTATGGGAAGACACTGACCCCAACCGCACGGGCATGCTCGACTTCGTGTTCGAGGATGGTTTCGGCTACGAGCGCTACGTCGATTACATGCTCAACGTGCCGATGTATTTCAGCTACCAGAATGGCCAGTACATCGACCTTTCCGGGCAGGACTTCAAACGCTTCATGGCGGGTGAGCTGCCGGCCGTGCCCGGCGTACGCGCCACCATGAAGGATTGGGCCGACCACCTCACCACTGCCTTCCCGGAAGTGCGCCTCAAGCAGTACCTGGAGATGCGCGGCGCCGATGGCGGCCCATGGAATCGCCTGTGCGCCCTGCCCGCGCTGTGGGTGGGCCTGCTTTATGACGACGACGCACTGACTGCTGCGTGGGATCTGGTGAAGGATTTCACCCGCGAAGAGCGCCAGGCCCTGCGCGACGGCGTGCCACGCCAGGCACTGAAGCTACCGTTCCGTACGCACAGCGTGCGCGAGCTGGCCGCCGAAACGCTGAAGATTGCCAACCATGGCCTGAAACGCCGTGCACGCCTCAACCATAGCGGCGCGGACGAAAGCATCTTCCTCGAGCCGTTGATCGAAATCGTGGAAGCCAACCAGACCCCGGCCGAGCGCAAGCTCGAACTGTTCAACGGACCGTGGAACGGCAGTGTCGACCCGGTGTTCCGCGAGTTCGCGTACTGACCTGCAGCTGTTCACACACAAAGCCCCGCCATCGCGCGGGGCTTTTTTTATCGATCGCATGACTCAGGAGCCCGGCGGGTCGTAGTAGACGGTGACAAAGTAAAAGGTCTGCCCCATCACTTCCTTTCGATAGAACGAAGCGAACACGAACTTGTCGCCAGGCTGCTTCACTGGCGCCATCTGAACCTTGCCCTGGGCCATCACTTCTGCCCCTGCGGCAACGCCAATGGCCTGCGGTGGCGGCAGGTCCGCCGACCGGTTGCGTAGATACGGCACGTCGACCTTACCGAACTGCCTGCTGATCGATTCATAGGCCCGTTGCCAAGCGGCAGCCGCCTGTTTGACGTCGGTGCCTTCGTACAGATAAATGCCAATTCGATGCAGTTGCCCATCGCGGAAGAAAAACTGCACGTTCTCCGGATGCCCGTCGAATAGACCGGCGTAGGTTTCCAGGTCGCCGTTTCTGAAGGACTTGTACGGCCCGTACTGGGTGAACGACGTCACCTGTTCGGGCGTCATCTGAAAATGCCATGGCGACAAGCCGTCGAACCGCGCTGCTTCCGCCGCCATGCCGACATTCGATGCCAGCCACAGAGCCCAACCCCACGTCACTATCCCCAGTTTCAGCTTCATCCAGCCTCCCTGTCATGCCTGCGGGCGTTCCAAACATACCTGGTGTTTCGTCGGAGCCTACCCACAGAATGCTAACGCACAACAGACGGACGTCAGTCGCCTCGCCGCGCAGGATGGACCAGCCATCGACCGTCCTCATCCAGCGAGCGCTGCAGCGGCATGCCATAGACACGCGAAAGCACGTCGGCATCCAGCGTGTGTGTCGGCTCACCGTGCCGGATCAATCGCCCTTGCGCGAGCAGTGCGATGTCGTCCGCGTAGCGTGCCGCAAGATTGAGGTCGTGCAGCACGACGACGACGCCAAAGCCCTGCCGCGCCAGCGCTTGCACGTGCATCAGCATGTCATGCTGATGCGCGATATCCAGCCCAGCCTCGGGCTCATCCAGCAACAGCCAACCCGGCGTCTGCCGGCAATCCCAGATCTGCGCCAGCACGCGGGCGAGCTGCACGCGCTGCTGTTCGCCGCCGGATAGCGCCAGATAGCTGCGTTCGCGCAGGTGCAGCACACGCGTGGCTTGCATTGCCGCATCGACGATGTGCAGATCCATCTCTCGGGGCGACATGACACCGTGCGGACTCCGTCCCAGCATCACCACCTCTTCTACACGGAAGGCGAAACCCAACTGCACGCGTTGCGAAAGCATGGCGCGGCGCCTGGCCAGTTCATGCGGCGGCCACGCGTGCACAGGAAGACCATCCAGATACATGTCACCCAGTGATGGCCGGCGTAGCCCGGCCATCACGGCGAGCAGACTGCTCTTGCCCGCGCCGTTGGGACCGATCAAGGCCAACAGCCGACCAGGCCGCGCGCGCAGATGGATGCCTTGCAGCACACGCCGACCACCGTAGCTAAGGTGCACATCGATGGCCTCCAGCGCGTGACTCGCCGTCGCAGCGGATGCGGCATGCCAATCGAGCGCGATGTTCATGTCGACTCCCCGATGCGAAGGCGCAACAACAACCAAAGGAAAAACGGTCCACCCAACAAGGCAGTGATGACACCGATGGGAAGTTCGGCGGGCGCTACCACCACACGCGCCACCGCATCCGCACCGATCAACAGGGACGCGCCCGCCAAGGCCGACGCGGGCAACAGCAGCCGATGATCCGGCCCCCACGACATGCGCACCACATGCGGTACCAACAAGCCGACGAAACCGATGACACCGCACATGGCGACCGCGGCGCTGGTGGCCAACGCTGCATACACGATCAATTGTCGCCGCAGGCGTTCGGGGTGAAAGCCCAGCAACGCGGCCTCCTGCTCGCCAAGCAACAAGGCATTGAGTGCCCGTGCATGGCGGGGCAACAGGCACAAGGGCAACAGCATGAGCGGAGCGACGGCGATGAGGCGTGACCAATCCGTGCCACCAAGGCTACCCAACGTCCAGAAGCTCAGATCGCGCAACTGGTGCTCGTTTGCGACGAACGTGAGAGCCCCCACACCAGCCATCGCAATGGCATTGATCGCCACGCCGGCGAGGAGCAAGGTCGCCACACCCGGACGACGACTGCCTATCAAGTACACCACCATCGTTGCCACCAAGCCACCGACAAAGCCGGCGGCTGCCACGCCAAACGATGCGAGCAGACTCGGCAACACGCTGAGCACGCCACCGCCCAGCACGATCATGCCAATGGCGCCCAAGGCTGCACCTGCGGATACACCCACCAACCCTGGCTCCACCAGCGGATTGCGGAACAGGCCCTGCATGGTGGCGCCACTGCAGGCCAGGGCCGCTCCGACAAGTGCGGCCATCAGCACGCGCGGCAGACGCAGCATCAGCACCACGGCGTCGTCGGCCAGCATGGCCCGACCGGTCAGCCAGCGCCACAACGCGCCCATCACTTCGCCTGCACCGAGCGGCATCGCACCACTCGCCATGCCGATGATGGCCGCAACAAGCAGCAATGCCGCCAAGGCAGTAACTGGAAAACCACTCGCGCGACGAAGCGGGGGATGTTCCGCGGTCACGGCATTCATGGCTGCACGGCAACCAGCGTCCGCTGCAACGCCTGCTCGTGCTCTGCGTTGCGCGGACCGAAGCCCAGCAGTGCCTGGCCATCAACGAACACAATGCGGCGTGCACGGCCAGCCGGTGTCATGGCGATGCCAGGCAACTTGAGCACACCATCCACACCGCCGACGTCGCTCTCGCGCTCACGCATCAACAGGATCACGTCGGGTGCGAGCCCTGCCAGCGCTTCGGGCGACACGGCCTTGTAGCCGGTGAAACCCTGACCGGCATTCACGCCACCCGCGAGTGTGATGGCACTGTCCGCCGCGGTGTCTTTTCCAGCCGCCTTGGGACTTCCCTCGCCCGCGGACATCAGGAACACCACGCGCGGATGCTGGGACATGGCCGCCACCGCCTTGGACAGATCGGCATATTGGGCCTGAAGCTTCGCAGCGAGTGCATTCGCGGCGGGCTCGCGCTCAAGTGCGACACCCACTTGCTTCACCTTGGCAACGACCGACGCGGGTGTGCGCGTCACAGGCATGCTCTCGATACGCACGCCTGCATCGTGTAACTGCGTTACCACTGTAGCGGGGCCTGCATCGTGGGTCGCAAGGATGAGTTGCGGATGCAGGGATAAAACGCCCTCCGCCGCGAGCTGCCTCACGTACCCCACGTTGGGCAGCTTGGTTGCGGCTTCGGGCCAAAGGCTGGTGCTATCCACGCCCACGAGCTGATTTTGCGCGTCGAGCGCGTAGACGATTTCAGTGATGTCGCCGCCGAGCGCAACGACGCGCACGGGCGCATCGTTTGCATGAGCCACCCATGCCATGCAGCCCAACAGGCAGGTCCCCAACACACGCAGACGGTGGTTACGCATGGCCGTCCTCCCGATCCGCCAGGCTTTCCGCCAACACACGCCATGCTTCCAGCTCCGGTATCCCCGGCTTGCGCTTGCCGAAGAGCTGCACAATCTGCCCGCCGCGCGCGTCATAGAGTTCAAGCGATGTCACGTGCCCTTCGGGTGTCGGCTTGCGCACGACCCAGCTTTCGACGATATGGTCTTCGCGCAGGTGCAGGTTGAAGTCATCGTCGAGCACATTCAGCCACGGCCCCATCACCTTGATATGGATGACGGGCCCCGTATGGATCTGCACCACGCCGGGCGAACCGACAAACACCATGATGGGCAAGCCGGTAGCAGCCGCTGACTCAAGCAGGGTGCGGATTGCATCGTTGTTCACTTGGCGCGCGAATTCACGACCAGCCAGGCGCAGTGCCTGCGTACGCGTCACCTGGTGCTTCTTGAGCATGGCAAAGAAGTCATGTGGATCACGCAGGCGGCGCCAGCGTTCACGGAGCCCAACTACATCTACCTCGTCGTCTTCGACCTTCCACGGCAGCGGATCGTCCACTGGCTGGATCGCCAGCAACGGCGATTGCACCGCGGCAGCAAATCGACTGACCAGCCCTGACCACGCGTCGTGATGGCTGTGTTCGGTCAGGTACACCTTGTGCACTGCGCGTCCATCAGCATCGAAGAACTGCAGGCTCTGCAACTGACGCCCACGCGAGTTTTCGCGCACGGCGAAGCCAAACACCCAGTGCTTCAGGAAGATCCGCAGATCAATGGCTTCGTCCAGCACGACGCCCATGACGCCCCCGATCTCGACGTGATCGAAGCACCCTTTCTTTTCGTGCACACAACTATCGTTGCGAGTGAGCACCATGACCCGCCCCAGCGAAGGCAAGGCTTCGATCAGCGGCGCCCAGGGACCGTCGAGTCGCGTGACGCCATCGCCACAACGACTGGCGACCAGTTCGGCTTCACTCACGCCGAGGCGATCGGCGAGATCGCGGGCGCGCAGGCCGGGCTCCTGCTCGCGCAAGCGGCGCGAGGCGTCCAGCAGTTCGGGAATGGACAGGGCGGATGCAGGGGAAGATGTGTTATCGAGCATGACGACGCTCCTCTCAGAAGGCGATCTTGGCGGCAACGCTGAAGGTGCGACCGGGCATGGTGAGGCGGTCGGCAGGAACACCCCCGGTGCCGGAGTCGTTGAGGCCATTGCCGGTCACCAGGTTGCCCAAGGTGCCGCCGTTCAAGTTGCCCCAATCCCAGTACTTGCGATCGCCCAAATTGCTCACACCCGCAAAGAGTTCGAGGTTTTCGATAGGCGTGTAGTGCGCGTACAAGTCGAACGTGGCGTAGCCGCCGGGGCGGAAGTCAGCCGGGTTATCGAGCGCGGTATGGCGCCACACACCGGTGCCGATCAATTCCACACCCCATTGCGTCGCGTCGTAACTCACACCGAGCACAAGCTTGGCGGGGTCCACGGTGTTGAGTGGGCTGTAGCCGGTGTCACCCGGTTCGATCAGACGACCTGTGGCAATGGAGGCGTTGCCACGAAGCGTCCAGCCTTCCAGCGCGTCACTGAACTGCGCGAGGCGCAGCGCGCCGCTCGCTTCGGCGCCCTTGATGTATGCCTTGGGTGCGTTCACCGCCTGGTAGTACATGTTCATGCCGGGCATGACCTGCACCCAGCCCGGCACCTGCGACGCGGGAAGCTGGTAACCCGACCAGATGAAGTTGCGATAACGGTTGTAGTACGCGGCCACATTGAACCAGCCAGCCTCGCCCTTGCCGCGCAAACCGAGCTCGATGCCGCGACTGGTTTCCGCCTTCAGGTTGGGGTTGGGCAGGAAGGCGATGTTGAAGCCGGGGAACGGCTGCTCGTTCCATGCGCCGGCAATCTCGCTATACAGCGGCGGGCGGAACCCCTGCGCATAGTTGAAGTAGGCGCTCAGCGTATCGTTGAAGCGCCACAGCGCGCCGAACTTCGGCGAGGCGTGCGTCTTCTCGTAGTTCTGGGGCATGTAGCCAGGGTTGTAGGCCGAGTAAAGCGCATCGGCGTCCGGCTTGTATTCGTAACGATCCACGCGCACGGCGGGGGTGAGCAACAACCGCCCATCCAGGAGGCCGATCTCATCCTGGCCGAAGATCGAGTAGCGATCCGTTTCGCTGGAAGGAATCAGATGCAGCGGATAGTTGCCCGGCAGGAAGGCTTTCGTTTTGCCCGTCGCGCCCGTTTTCTTGTTCACGCCATAGCCGTCGACGCTGGATTCCGCATCGGTGCGTGATAGCTCGGCACCGTAGCTGATCGACTGACTCACCGCCGAGCCTTCACCCAGCGACTTCACCGCCACGATCTTTCCGCCTGCCACCTTCTCCTGCAGTGGCAGGCTCTCGTAAAAGCGCAGCACAGTGGCGGTGTCCGTCTGCGTGTTCGTACGCGTGCGGCTCTTCTGCCAGTACACGTTCCAATCCAGAGTATCGGCCAGGACACCGTCGAGGTGCGGGAACCATTGCCCCACGCTGGCACGGAAGCGCACGTCCTCATCCTGTGAGCGGTAGAAGCTTGTACTACCCGTTACGTTGGACAACGAATCGGTGCGCGTGCGTGTTTGGGAGCCATCCACGGTGACACGATCGGTACGGCCACTGTCGGCCGTGTGCACGTATTTGCCGAGGAAGCTATCCAATTGATACGTCATCGGGTCAGGGCGCGTGCGTGTGGCACCGGTGCCGCCGACGTCCCCCATATTGCTGGTCTCGTTACCTTCACGATGATTGGCCACAAACAGCACGCCGTTGTGCGCATCGCCGCCAGCGAGCGTGGCAGTGGTCGACAGGCTGCGATCGGTGCTGTCGTACTGCTCCTTCACCGCGACGTAGTTCTTGCCATCGTTGCGCAGGTAGTCGGCGGGATCCTTGGTCCGCAGACTCACCACACCACCCAGCGCATCGGAGGGATAGAGCACCGATGCCGGCCCGCGCACGATGTCCACTTGCTTGACGTCATCGAGATCGATGAAGTTGCGCCCCGCTCGGAAGCTGCCGCCGGCCACGTTTGCACCGAACGACGCCGGCATGGACACGCCATCGATCTCGATACGCGTGCGGTTGCCCGACAGGCCACGGATATTGAAGCTATCCAGACCAAAACGGCCGGCTGTACCGATCACCGAAACGCCGGGCTCGTACTTCACCAAATCGCGGATGGTCAGCGTCAGATGGCGATCCATCTGCACGCGATCGATCACCGAGACGGTACCCGGCGTATTGAGTTCAATGGTCGGCGCAAGCGCCGTGACCTGCAGGGCCGGCAGATCGGTCGCGGACTTCGCATCAGGTGCGGGCGCAGCAGGCTCCGCAGCGAAGGCAGGCAGGGACAACAGGGCGCCAATGATGGCGGCCAGCGGGGTAGAACGCAGCATGTGAAATCATTCCTTTGCCAAGCGTGGTAGTCACGCGGCTAGCTGGCAAAGAAGGCGAATTGCTGCCCGAGCTGGCGGCCGAAGTGAAGCGAGGAGATGTTCATGCCAGTCAGGTGGCAACATCTCGCAAATGAGAACTTATCTCATTTGCAATCCGCGCGTCCATACCCACGAGGGGTCACCGACAAACGCCGCAGCAAGGCTATGGTCCCCAAAAGACGTCGAATTGCCCGCGCCCGCCATCCGGCCTTGTCATCGCCCGTGCCTCATGACTTCAAGCACGTCCTTTTGCCCGGACTCGAACGCAAGAATGGCGCCGCCCGGTAGTACGCACCGTCGTTTCCATCCCGCATAAGGATCGGTTGCATGAAGCGTCTGTCCCGTTGGTTGCCCACCCTGTGCTTCTCCATGGTCTTGGCGTCCAACGTATCCGCGCAATCCTCCGCACCCGACACACCTCAGGTGTTTGCACCTGGCGTCATCTCTGGCCCTGCCAACGAAGACTCTGCGGCTTTCACGCCCGACGGCGACACGGTCTTCTTCGATCGCATCAACTGGCCGAATGCGGCCATCATGGTGTCGCATCGCGTGAATGGCGCCTGGAGCACGCCGACGGTGGCGCCGTTCTCGGGGCAATGGCTCGATCATGATCCCGCGATGGCGCCAGACGGCAGCTTTCTGATCTTTTCTTCCAACCGCCCCGACCATGAAGGCGACAGCGCGCTCGACGCCGTGATGGCCGATGGCAAGGTGCGATCAGGCTCTGGCGGCCATCTATGGCGCGTCGACCGCAAAGGTGATGGCTGGGGCCAGCCTGTGCGGTTGCCCGATACGGTGAACAGCAGTTCGCGCACCTACGCGCCCGCCGTAGCTGCGGATGGCAGCGTGTACTTCCAGCGCCCTGGCGAGGACGACGACTTCCGCCTGTTCCGCTCGCAGTACCGCCATGGCACTTACCTACCCCCCGTACCCGTACTGCTAGGCGATGCGTCGGCACACAAGCTCGATCCCGCCGTGGCACCGGACGAATCCTTCATCGTGTTCGACGCCAACTTTGGCGGAAAAGACGACCCAGATCGCCTCTACATCGCGTTTCGCGATGGGAAGGGTTGGGGCAAGCCAGTGGATCTCGGCAAGAGCATCAACGTGAAAGGTCCTTGGGGATCACACTTGAGCCCCGATCACCGCACGCTGTATTTCAGCAGCACCCGATCCCTGCCCGTGCATTACCCACGAACGCAGGAACAAGCCCAAGCAGACATCGCGCGCATGCAGTCATGGGACAACGGTAGCGACAACATCTGGTTCGTATCCCTCGCACCCTGGTTGGACACTCATGGCAGGTCAAGCGACTGATATCGCCGTGGCCTCAACTTCCCTACCATAGCGCCCTCCCCCCACCCTTCGACGCTTCAGGGAAGATCGTGAAGAAATGGATCGCCTTTGGGCTTTTAACCGTGTCCACCATGGCTACGGCGCAGACTGCCGTGGATACCACGCTTGCGGCACCGCGCATCGACGTTCGTTCGTGGCCTCGCATGTCGCCGGCAGACTTCGGTTGCTTTATGGAGAAGACGCTTGGCTACCGCGACGCTCGCTTCAATTGCGCGTTGAAGGGCTACCGGAATCGCGGCGATATCTGCAAGACACCCGACGCCTATAACGAAGGCCCCGAGTTTCCCGACCGCCTCGCTGCAGCGATACATCCGCAGGCGACACATGTCGAACTGCGTTGGGAACACGGCAATCTGCAGGCCATGAGCATCACACTGAAAGGTACCTGGAGCGAAGCGCAGGTTCGCCAGACGTTCAAGCTGCCACGCGCCGCCGCCAGCAAGCTGAGCGTCGCCGAGCAGAAGGCGCATGCCTGGCCCGAGAACATCATGGACACCGATGTTCAGTACCCCACGCAAGGACAAACTGAAGTGACGCTTATCGGCTTCGACCATATGGGCGCAGCGGACGTTGGCTGTGGCGAGGGAGGCTGAAGCCATGCGCCATGCCATGAAGATATTTGGCACAGCGATGGTCTCGTTCGCCCTGGCCGGCGGCGTGGCGCACGCCGATGAACTGGCAGGTTACCAAGCGATCCCGCTGACCAACGGCCCCAACAGAGTGCGGCTGCAGGGCCACGACGTGACCGTGGTGCTCGCCTCACGCGAGAACTTCAATGCGCATGGCTTTACTCTGGCCACCTTCTACCTGCGCGATAAAGGTGACGACGGCAAGGAAGCGTGGAGCCTCCTGCCGGTATTCGAAAAGCAGAAGGGTGAAGAGAATGAACAGTATGGCGTCACCATCAGCGGGGGCGCCGATTGTGTGCTGCACGACATTCGCTTGCTCTCAGGCGGCAAAGATCAGCCGGCCTTATTGATCGTCGCGAATCGCGAACTCGGACAAAGCTATGCCGACGACGCGCCCGTGCATTTCGACTATTACGCGCTGACCGAGAACGAAGAAGGCGTGCCCGGCCATCCGGCGTTCTATTTTCGCGCGACGCACTCAACCAAGGCGCGCGCCAACTATTGCGACGTCAACGACGCCTTTAAGAAAGAACTGCACCTGGGCCAGTAAGGCCAGCTCGCGTCCATATCAGGGAAAGCGCGCACCCATCGCTGCATGCAAAAGAAAAGGGCCGGCATAACCGGCCCTTTTCGATGTCAGCACATGGCTGGCATTACTTCTTCTGCGGCGCTTCCTTCAGGCCACGATTCAGCAGCATCGGTTCGATGCTCGGGTCCTTGCCACGCCAGTTCTTGTACAGGGTGGCCAGATCCTGCGTGTTGCCCTGCGAGAGAATCATCGCGCGGAAGCGATCGCCGTTCTCGCGGGTCAGGCCGCCCTTGTCCTCGAAGCCCTGGAACGCGTCGTCAGCCAGCATTTCCGTCCACAGATAGGCGTAGTAACCGGCGGCGTAGCCGTTACCCCAGATGTGCTGGAAGTAGCTGGAGCGGTAGCGCGGCGGCACGTAGCTCAGGTTGATCTTGGCCTTGGTGAGCGCATCCATCTCGAACTTGTCCGGATCCTGCTTCGGCGCATCGGCCGACAGGCTGTGCCAGCTCATGTCGAGCAGTGCGGCACCGACCAGCTCTGTCATGTCGTAGCCCTTGTTGAAGGTCTTGGACTTCTTGAGCTTGTCGACCAGCTCCTGCGGCATCGGCTCACCGGTCTTATAGTTCTTCGCGTAGTTGGCGAAGATCTTCGGATCGCTGGCCCAGTGCTCGTTGAACTGCGACGGGAATTCCACGAAATCACGCGCGGTCGCGGTGCCCGACAGGCTCGGGTACTGCGAGTTGGCGAACATGCCGTGCAGGGCATGGCCAAACTCATGGAACATGGTGATCACGTCGTCCGACGACAGCAGGGCCGGCTGGCCCGGCGCGGGCTTGGTGAAGTTGGCGACGTTGAACACCACCGGCTTGGTGTCGAGGAGCTTGGACTGATCAACCAGGTTGCTCATCCACGCGCCGCCGTTCTTGTTGTCGCGCTTGAAGTAGTCGCAATAGAACAGCGCCATCGAGGTGCCGTCCTTGTCGAACACTTCGAACACGCGCACGTCAGGCTGCCAAACGGGGATGTCCTTGCGCTCTTTGAAGGTCAGGCCGTAGAGCTGGTTGGCGGCATAGAACACGCCGTTCTGCAGCACATTGTCCAGTTCGAAGTACTGCTTGACCTGGGATTCGTCGAGGTCGTACTTGGCCTTGCGCACTTGCTCGGAGTAGTGCTCCCAGTCCCATGCCTCGACCTTGAAGCCACCCTTCTGCTGGTCGATCACGTCCTGGATGTCCTTGGCTTCCTTCTCGGCGCGCGCGGTGGCGGCGGGAGCCAGCTTGTCCATGAAGCCGATCGCCGCTTCAGGCGTCTTGGCCATCTGGTCTTCCAGCTTCCAGGCGGCATAGTTCGGATAACCCAGCAGCTTGGCCTGTTCGGCACGGATCTGCGCGATGCGGGCGATCAGGTCGCGGGTGTCGTTGGCGTCGCCGTGTTCAGCGCGATCCCACGAGTTCTTGAACAGCTGTTCGCGCGTGGCGCGATCATTGAGGCTCTCCAGCGCCGGCTGCTGCGTGGTGTTCTGCAGCGTAACCGCCCACTTGCCATCGAGCTTGCGGGCCTTGGCGGCTTCGGCAGCAGCGGCGATATCGCCGTCAGACATGCCATCGAGCTTCGCCTTGTCGTCCACCACCACCGCGCCTGCCTTGGTGGCGGCGAGCAGCTTGTTGGTGAACTGCGTGCTCAACGAGGACTCTTCCTTGTTGAGGTCCTTGAGCTTGGTCTTGTCGGCCTCGGACAGCTTGGCGCCGCCACGCACGAAGTTCTTGTAGGTCACGTCGACCAGGCGCTTGGATTCCGGATCGAGCTTGAGCGAATCGCGCTGGTTGTAGATGGTCTCGATGCGCGCGAACAGCTTGTCGTTCATCACGATCGCGTCCTGATGCTCGGCGAGCTTCGGCGCTTCTTCTTCCATCACCTTCTGCAGCGTGTCGTCGGTGTTGGCGCTGCTGACGGCGTTGAAGGCCTGCATCACGCGGGTCATCAAGCGACCCGACTTTTCCATCGGGACGAAGGTGTTTTCGAAGGTGGGCGCATCCGGGTTGTCGGCGATCTTTTGGATCTCCACCAGGTGCTGCTTCATCCCTTCTTCGAAGGCCGGCTGGTAGTCGCCATCCTTGATCTTGTCGAACGGCGGCGCCTGGAACGGCAACGTGCTCTGCTCCAGGAACGGATTGACCGCACTGACTTCAGGTGCGGGAGCAGCCGTGGAGGCCTTGGCCGGCGCCGTGCTCGCCGGTGCGGGCGCGGACTGCTGGGCCTGCTCGTTCGACTGCTGCGAGCAGGCGGCGAGCGCGATGGAAGTGGCTATGACTAGCGTGCGGAGACGAAGCATCGGGGTTCCCCATGGAAACGTGACAAACGAACTCGCAGACTAACCACACGCCGGCTCAGGTGCCAAGGGCTGGAAGTACTGGATTCCGCGTCGCAGCGCAGCAGGCGCCGATGCAACATGTCACGCCGGGGCGATCAGGCCTTGCGCATGTCACGCAACTGCCAACTGTTGCCGATCAGCAGATTGAGCCGGTGCCGCACCACGCTCATGGGCAGGTCGGTAATCAGATCCATGTCTGTGCGCAGGTCGGCGACCCGTGCGCTCGCGGTAGCCTGCGGATCGACCACGCCCAGCGAGGGGTCGACGTCGTCCGGCTCATCCTGCATGGCACGCCAACGCTCGAACAGCTCAGGCGTGCGCATCGCGTTTTGCACTGCAGCAGCAAGATCGTTCGGGCCGGCGCCGTCATAGCTGAGTGCCTGCACCGGTCCTCGCGCGTGCGCGAGATCGGCAATGGACAAGTAGTAGTGGCTGCGCATGCTCATGGGTGCCTCCTGCGATGTGGATGCGCGCTATCCCAGCACGCGCCGCGTGAACGTCATTCCAAGATCAGCGACAGATCCAGATGCGCCGCCGCCTCATGCGGGGGCACTCCATGCGGGAGTATCCCCAGACACGGCGCCGGCAGGTGATGGCGCAGGGTTTCGATGTTCTCGTCCACGGCTTCCATGGTCGGATCGATGCGATTACCGATCCACCCCACCAGCCTGCAGCCGTCGGTGGCGATGGCTCGCGCGGACAACAAAGCATGATTGAGGCAACCCAATCGCAAACCGACCACCAATACCACCGGCAATTGCCATTGGCGCGCAATGTCCGAGGCCAACAAGCTGCGTGACAACGGCACCAGCCAGCCGCCGACGCCTTCAACGAGCACCGAATCGTGCATGCCGCGCAGACGCTCGAAGGCCTCGTAAAGCGGCGCCAACCGGATCTCCACACCTTCGCGCGCAGCGGCCAGGTGCGGCGACAATGGCTCGCGTAGCGCTACGGGATTGACCCACTCGTAAGGCATGGGCGCAGCACTCGCTGCCTGCAGCGCCAGCGCATCGTCGTTGCGCAATCCTTCCGGCGTTTCAACGCAGCCGCTGGCCACCGGTTTCATGCCGCAGGCGTGGATGCCACGCGCATGCAGTGCATGCAGCAGCGTGCAGGTCGCATGGGTCTTGCCGACGCCGGTGTCGGTGCCTGCAATGAACAAAGTCGACATGAGCCTTCCCCTGATGGCGGTGCCTGGCACTGCCGTGCCGACGGCGCCTCACCGGCGCATAATACGTCCTTTGTGGTCGACCGCCCGCGCCTTGCGGCCTTGATGCCCGCGACGCTGGACGGTTCCAGAGGATCCGATCCCATGTATGAAGTGAAAACGCAGGCCTACGCCAGCAAGCGCGAACACTACGAAGACCTGTGCAGCCAGGCTCGTGGCCTGATCGAAGGCGAGCCGGACATGATCGCCAATGCGGCGAATTTCTCCGCACTGATCTATCACAGCGTTCCCGATCTCAACTGGTGCGGTTTCTATCTCTACGACGGCACCGAACTGGTGGTGGGACCGTTCCAGGGCAAGCCGGCCTGCATCCGCATTGCCCTGGGTCGCGGCGTGTGCGGCACCGCCGCGCAAACGCGTGAAACGCAGGTCGTGCGCGACGTCCATGCGTTCGACGGGCACATTGCCTGCGATGCGGCATCGCAATCGGAAATCGTCGTGCCGCTGGTACGCGCCGACGGCAGTCTGTTTGGCGTGTGGGATGTGGACAGCCCGTCCGTGGCCCGTTTCGACGACGAAGATCGCGCAGGCATGGAAGCACTGTGCGCGATCTTCATGGCCGCGATCGACAAGCGCTGAAAGCGCAGCGCCGGCCCGGCCGGCGCTGAACTTATTGCCGCGGTGTGTTGAGCAACTGCATCACCATGTCGCGTGCTTCCTCCACGCCGGTCCGCGCCTGCGAGGAAAACACCTGAGCTGTCGCCTGTATGCCGCCAGCGGTGAACTCCTTGCGCAGCGCCGCCAGCGCTTGAGCCGCTTGGTTCCGCGACAATTTGTCCGCCTTGGTCAGCAACAAGTGACAAGGCAGGTGCGTGGCGAAGCAGAAGTCCAGCATCATCCGGTCGAAGTCCTTGAGCGGATGGCGAATATCGGCGATCAACACCACCCCGCGCAGGCTGCGGCGCTGGTGCAGGTAAGCGTCGATCTCCTTCTTCCAGTGCTCGCGCAGGGCTTCGGGCACCTTGGCGTAGCCATAGCCGGGTAGGTCAATTAGTCGCGCCTGTAGCGCAGGCTGACCTTCACCCTGCGCCAATGGAGGCAGCGAAAACGCCACCATCTGCTGCGTGCGACCGGGCGTTTTCGACGTGCGCGCAAGCCCGCGATGCGCGGTCAACGTATTGAGTGCGCTGGACTTGCCGGCGTTGGAGCGACCGGCGAACGCGACTTCGGCGCCATCGTCACTCGGAAGCTGAGAAATTTGGTGGGCGGCCAGTACAAACTGGGCTCCCTGCAATGGATTGGACATGGTTTGACCGGGTAAGGTGGCGCAGAGATAATCCGGGAGTTTCTGCCAGTTGCGGACGCGCTGGCCAGCGCGGACCGTGCAGCCACAGCAGTATTTCGGGAGACAAGTGTATGAGTTTTCGGCCTGCCGGTTTCCGGCCCGCTGTAGTTCGTTATGCCGTAGCCCTCGTCTTTGCGCTGTCTTCCGGAGCGATCTTCGCTCAGGAAGCCAAGAATCCCGCCCCGGCGGCCACCGCTGCCACGCCAGCTGCTGCCGAACAGGCCGCCAAGCCGGCCGAAGCCACCGCCGCTGTAAAGCCGGGTGACGTCACCGCAGGCCAGGGCAAGGCCGCCGCCTGTGGTGCCTGCCACGGCATGGACGGTAACTCGACGGATCCCCAGTACCCCAAGCTCGCTGGCCAGAGTGAGGCGTACATCGTCCACCAGCTCACGAACTTCAAGTCCGGCAAGCGTCAGAACCCCATCATGCTGGGCATGGCTACACCGCTGTCCGAGCAGGACATGCACGACATTGGCGCGTACTTCGCCAGCAAGAGCGCGCTTCCGGGCGTGGCCGACCAGGCGCTGGTCGCACGCGGCGAGCAGCTCTACCGCCAGGGCGACACCAGCAAGGGTGTGCCGGCCTGCATGGCGTGCCACAGCATTGATGGCCGCGGCAACCCGGGCGCGATGTACCCGCAGCTCACCAGCCAGCACGCGCAGTA
This sequence comes from Dyella sp. ASV24, assembly GCF_016428905.1. GTDB lineage: Bacteria > Pseudomonadota > Gammaproteobacteria > Xanthomonadales > Rhodanobacteraceae > Dyella. The sequence continues at coordinate 15,927 of NZ_JAELTQ010000120.1, forward strand.
CATCGAGGCCACGCTGAAGGCTTGGCACGACGGCACCGTCTGGGGCGAGGACGCCCACGCGCAGATCATGCCGGGCATCGCCAAGAAGCTGGACGAGAAGGACATCGCTGCCGTCGCCAGTTACGTCGAAGGTCTGCACGCCGCCGAAGGCGCGGGCCCTTCCGCCGCCAAGTAAACGCCCTCGACACGCCGGCCGTTGGCCGGCGTGTCCGTTCCAAGCCAAGTGAAAGTATTGAGGATCACCATGCTGAAGCGTCTGTCGTTCATGTGTACCGCCCTGCTCGCGCTTGCCGCCTGCAGCAACAACAACGACAACGCCAGCCAGGCTCCGCAGCCGGCCCCGGCGACCACCGCGCCGGCCGCACAGCCGCCGGCAGCTTCCACGGCGGCCACCCCGGCAGCGGCCAGCACCGCCGCACCGGCTGCCGCCAGCACCACGGCACAGGCTCCGGCCGCCCCTGCTGCTCCGGCCACCCCGTTCGTGGATGACGGCAAGTGGGTGGAAGGCAAGCACTACTTCCGCATCGAGCCGGCTCAGGCCAAGGTCAGCGATACCAACAAAATCGAAGTGGCCGAGGTGTTCTCGTACGGCTGCCCGGCCTGCAACGCGTTTCATCCGACCATGAACGAGCTGGTGAAGCAGCTGCCCGCCAACGCTTCCATCGCCTACCTGCCGGCATCGTTCATGCCGCAGGAAAACTGGCCGATGCTGCAGCGTGCCTTCCTCACCGCGCAGGCGCTGGGCGTGGCCGAGAAGGCCAACGACGCCATGTATGACGCCGTGTGGACGACGAAGGAACTGAGCGCCATGAAGTCCGAAACCAGCCTCAAGCCGGCTTCCGCGCTGCCCACGCTGGACGATGCCGCCAAGGTCTACGCCAAGTTCGGCGCCGACCCGAAGGAGTTCGTGGCCGTGGCCAACTCGTTCGCCATCAACACCAAGGTGAAGCGTTCGGACGACCTGATGAAGGCTTACGGCGTGGACTCGACCCCGACCATCATCGTCGATGGCAAGTACCGCCTGACGCCGGGCTCGGCCGGTGGTTACGACCAGACGATCGAACTTGTGAAGTGGCTGGTGTCCAAGGAAGCGGCCGGCAAGTAAGCCGCGCCGGATAACCGCCCTCCCTCAGCCACACGAAGAGTACGACCCATGTTCAAGCGTTTTGCCCCCCTGCGCGCGCTGAGCCTCGTTGCCGGCCTGCTGCTTGCCAGCGCCTGCACGGCGACTGGCACCAATGACGCCGCACCCTATACCGACGGCACCGA
>NZ_JAELTQ010000121.1 GCF_016428905.1 Dyella sp. ASV24
AGATGTGTATAAGAGACAGGCTGCGCACCGCGCGCAGTCAGGCGCTGGCGACCAACCCTTCGGGCCGGGTCTGTTTGCCCACCATCCGGCATCATTACTCGGTCGTGTATCGACATACACTCCCTCGTTCTTCCTTGGCTGGCGAGCAAACAGCTCCCGGCGCAGGCCCCACAAAACCATGAAACAGGCTCTTTGTGCGCTCGGCTTCGATGTGGGCAGCCGCCTGATCGGCGTTGCGGTTGGCAATCGGTTTACCGGTAGCGCACGCGGTCTCGCGGCTGTTGCTGTGCGCGATGGCGATCCCGACTGGTCCAAACTCGACGCCCTGCGTAAGGAGTGGCAACCCGACACGCTCGTGGTCGGCCTGCCACTGACGCTCGAAGGCGAAGAGCAACCTGCCAGCAAGGGCGCACGCCGCTTTGCCGACAAGATCGCCCAGCGCTATAGCCTTCCCGTGGTATTGACCGACGAGCGCTACAGCTCCCAGGAAGCTGCGCAGCGCTTTGCCAGCGCGCGCGCCGCCGGACTGAAGAAGAAACGCGACGCCGCGACCATCGACGCTGAAGCCGCCGCCGTCATCCTCGAACGCTGGCTCGCTTCCGCCTAGCACTGACACGACATTCCCGAACGGACTTCCGCCCGCCATGAGCTCTCGCCTCCGCCACCTCACCACCCTGGAACACCTGCCTCGCGAGACCATCGAGCGCCTGCTCGACCGTGCGGAATACATGCGCGACGGATGCGCCCACGGCACGCGCAAGCTGGAGCTGCTCAACGGTCGCACCATCCTCAACCTGTTCTTTGAGCCGTCCACGCGTACGCGCACGTCGTTTGAACTGGCGGCCCGCCGACTCGGCGCCGACGTCATCAACTTCGACATCGGCTTCTCCTCCACCAGCAAGGGTGAGGCGCTGTTCGACACGCTACACACGCTGGAGGCGATGCACCTGGATGCCATCGTCGTACGCCATAAGGTGTCAGGCACGCCCGAAGAACTGGTGCGCCATGCCATGAGCGGCGTGTCGGTGATCAACGCCGGTGACGGCAACCGCGCGCATCCCACCCAGGGCCTGCTCGATGTACTGACCATTCGCCAGCATCGCCCGGATTTCAGTCAGCTCACCGTAGTCATCTGCGGCGACGTGAAGCACTCGCGCGTGGCTCGCTCGGACGTGCATGCGCTCAAGGCCATGGGGGTGAAGGAAATTCGCCTGTGCTCGCCGCAAGCGTTGATGCCGGACGCATCCGAGTTCCCTGGCTGCGTGCTCACGGACGATTTCGATGCCGCGGTGGAAGGCGCCGATGTGGTCATCACCCTGCGCCTCCAGAAGGAGCGCATGGCCGCCACGGACCTGCCGGACGAAGCGGCGTACTTCAGCCGCTACGGTCTGGATAATCGCCGCCTGGCGCGTGCCGCCAAGGGTGCCTTGGTCATGCACCCGGGCCCGCTCAACCGCGGCATCGAGATCGCGCCGGAAGTGGCCGACGGCCCGCAGTCGCGCATCCTGGAACAAGTCGGCAACGGCGTGTTCGTGCGTATGGCGGTGCTTGCCGAAGTACTCGGTCGCTGAGCTCCGACCGAGCGGAATGGAACGTCGAGAACGTGACCTGCAGCAGGCATTGCGCCTGCTGCAGACATAACCACGTCTACGTTAGAACTGCAGGGACCAACGCAGATTCGCACCATAATCCTGCGCCGCGCCGGCAAACTGTCCGCTGTAACCTAGTTCCAGTTGCTGGCGCTTCGTCAGCTGAAACAGCAGTCCCACATCGGCTGCCACCGAACGCTTGGCGATGGGTGCACCCGACACGCCAAAGGTGCTTCCACCATTCCAGCCCAGATAAGCCTGCTGGCTAAGATCGCCGGAGGCATAGCGGTAACCCAAGCCCACACGCAGATGCAGCCAGTCTCGCTGCGCCGGCGCCGTCCATAGCTCGTAGCGCAGGCCCAGTGTGGTGAGATTGCTCCGCGTGTCGCCTACGTTTCCATGCAATGCGGCAGGGCCGCCGATTTCCTGGATGGCATCGCTGTCCACCCCGACTCGCGCGTATTGCAGATAGGGCTCCAGTGACCATTGCCCACCACGAATGGTGTAGGCGCCTTCGATGAACGCCTGGCGTGTCGCGGCCTCGTAGTGCGCGGCCAGTTGATCACGAAAGCCCGGGAAGCTGACGCTGCGGTCACTGTCGATCCGGCTGCGCGTGTAGCTCAGTCCGCCGCGGACATCCCACGGGCCCCAGCTCTTGCCACCATAAGCACCCAGATACTGGTTATCCAGCTTGGCCTTGGCATTGCGCGTGGCATCCTGATTGACGTTTGTGCGCCCCACCCCTCCCATCAGGCCGGCACGCCAGTCCTGTTCGAAGGAATGATCGATGCCGACCAGCCACCCATTGCCGCTGCTCTGCGTGCGCGCCGAATTGTCGTCGCCACGCAGAAAACCGCTGCCCGTCAGCGCCTGGACCCAAACTCCGGACCTGCCGTCCGCATCCAGTGACGACAGCGAACGCTTCGCCCGGCTCAAGGCTGCGTCACGGACCCAACGGCTGTTCTCGACAAGCACCATGGGGATGCTTGCGTAGATGTCACCACTCAACGAATCCAATGCCGCTGGCACCTGCTGAGGAATCAATTGCGTCAACGGACGAGGTAGACCCTGCCAGATCGGCAGACTATCCGCGCTGGCCGCCACTGCTCGCTGGTTAGCGGTGAGAGCGGCGGTAACCAAACCAGCGCCACGGTCCACTCCGATGTTCACGCTCGATGCGTTGTAGTTCACGACAAACTGCAGGAACGGCGACAGCTCACCACCGTCGAAACTCGCAAAACGCCCTTGCACGCCGTTCTGCGCCTGGATGATGTTGAACTGATCACCCAGAAGGTAGCTTCCCGAAGCATGTTGGGCATGCAGGTTGCCATCCAGCGTCGCTGTGCCCGTCACGGACAACTGATTGCTTACACCACCAGGCGCCACCACCGCCTCAAAGGTGGCGCTGACCGTCTGTTCGTAATTGCCATTCACTGTCAATTTGCCGCCAGGGTTACCTGGCGCAATCCAGCCCTCCACATGCGTATCTGACAAAGCTCCAGCACCGGTCAACAGGCCATTGGCACCGATGAACGTCGAGCCGCCGAGTTGGGCGCCATTGAAGATCACCGCACCGCCATCCACCTTCATCACGGTGTTATCGAGCTGGCCTGTCGCGCTCACGATGCCCACACCGTCAGTGACGTGCATTTGCATATCGTGCAGACTGCCATTGAGCCGCAATTGCCCGCCGTTGACGTTCAGCGCGCCCCCTAATCGGTTCGCACCGTTGAGCTCCAACACGCCCTGCTGCACCGTAGCGCCACCGAAACTGTTACCGCCGCTCAGGCGTAGCCAGCCCACGCCATCCTTGGTCAATCGACCTGGCCCGCTAATATTGTTGGACCAGTCATCCCAGGCTTCGCCCTGCCAGACTTTGGTGCCACCGGCGGGCCGGTCCATGTCGACTACCGTATCCACCAGAAACTGACCAGGGCCGTCGATGGCCTTGCCCAGATTGATCAGGCCCCAGCCATAAATTTCCGCGGGCCCCAGCGGAGTCGCCGTGGTCAACAGGATGTCGCGCACCTGTGGGGCCGACAGGTAGGGGTAGCGCTCATATAGAAGCGCCATTGCACCCGCGACATGAGGGGCTGCCATAGAGGTACCGGTCAACTCTTCATAACCGGCATTGATCGTGTGCGGTGCCAAGTCGTAGTAATAGGGATCGGAACTCGTACCGGTGCCACCTACGCCAGGACCGGGAGATACTTCTTGGTTCAGATCGGTCGTGGAGTAGATGTCGGTGCCGGGGGCTGAAACACACCACCGCTGAGTATAGGCACAGATACTGGAGCCGGGATTAATGCTGTAGGTGCCGTCGGTATCGCGCTGCACGTTGGCCACGCTCAACCAATAGGGCTCCGCGTCGGGACGAAATGCAGGCAGTCCCGCATAGATGTTGGCGATAGCTCCGTTGTAATTGCCCGCGGCAGCCACCGTCACAATGCGGTGATCAATCGATCCATCAGCGAATGCGTCGAAATGGCTCGAACGAGACTCGTACAACGCGCGGATATCGGTCGGTGTAGCCGTTTTAGCCACCGCTATCCCGACCGAGAAATTGGTAACCCGTACGTTCTGCTGATCCAGCTGTCGATAGTAGTCGCTCACCACGGCATCGCTGGGCCAAGGCCCTGATTCTTTGATAACCACCGATTCACCAGATGCGTCTTTCTGGGAAATCTTTAAGGTGTCCGGGAAAAAATTCGCGATAACAAGGCGCGCACCGAATGCCACGCCTTGCATTCCATCACCATTGCGGTCCGCCGCAATGGTGCCTGCAACATGCGTCCCGTGAATGTCGTACTTAACAGTGGAGGAAAGCGCTCCTTGCGGATCAACCACGCTTACAGCGGCAGTTAGCAGATCGCCGCGGGAGAAATAACAGCCACCTGTCGCCATCACACGGAGCGAATTCGTATTGCAGGAAGGATCGCCCAATTGCAACACGGTGACACCATCCGAACCGCCAAATTTAGGATGATCGATCGCGACCCCTGTGTCCCAAACTCCCACAGATATGCCTCGGCCAGTCAGGCCACGAGCGTAGGCATGGTCGGCGCCGATAGCCAACAGCCCCCAATCGCCCAGAAATTCTGGGCTGCGCCAGCTGACGGGATCCCCAATCTGCCCCATCACCGACGCAGACGATGCATTGGCCGCCGATACCATCGACGTCGATGGCATCGGTGAAGGATGATCGTAGGGCTGCGATACGAGCCGGAACAGCTGATCTATCTTCGTTTGATCCCACGTAGCCGCATCAGCGTGCTGGGAGATGCCCAATCCGCTGGCAACGGCCATGGACAGTAACGAGCGCAACAGAAAGTCGCGAGTGCTGCGACTCGCGTGGACGGGGGAGCGATTTTTCGTCATTACATATCGACCAGCGGATGAGAAATAGATGTCTGAAAGCGCGATTGGGATGTCCTATGTCTAGCGCGCCCAGCGACCGCCGAGCTTCCTAATGGAAGCGACCCGTATGCAGTCATTCGAATCAGGAATGATCCGACTCGCGGCGCGGCCACTCATAACGCATCCGCGCCGTAACCCTATTCAGATCCGCAAGAAAAAAAATCCGAAAATAATCGCGTCATTGCGTACGCAAGCACCTTCAAGGCGCCATCCAAACCCTACAAGACCGTGATCTGCATCAATTCAGGCAAGGCGCACTTTTTGACCGGGTATCTACACAGCCTGTCGAATGGCGCCCGACATAACCCGTCGCTTACCTACGTACCTCTCCACGCGGCGGATATCGCCCCCGGGGAAAGCGTCGGAGGCTGCGCGACCATCCCGGGGCAGGCACTCATTGGGGCGAGATCCATACTGGACGCCAACCCCATGATCCGCCCCTCTCGGGCGACGCCCCTGCCTTCGCGCCCCTGCCATCGCAGTCCAACGCGATATGTCACAAATAAAGGCATAATGCACAGCGCAACATCACCTCACTCAAGGGATTAGACATGCGATCGACGAAGCGCATTGCCGCGCTGGGCCTCGCCGGCGTCCTGCTGGCTGCATGCCATCACAAGGACAAGGACGCTCCCCTCGCCTTCGTACCGGCGGACACGCCGTACGTGGTGGCCAACCTCGACGTGCTCGACGATGACACGCGCAAGGCGCTGCTCACCCAGGCCGATGCCCAGCTGCCGTCGGAACTGACCCAGCTGCGCGCCACCGCCGACGATATGGCGGAAAAAGACCCTGACTTGTCGCGTCTGCTCAAGGCCGTCATCGCCGAGCTGGACGGCAAGACCATCGAACAGTTCGCGCAGAACGCCGGCCTGAACATCAAGGGTCGCTCGGCCTTCTACGGCCTTGGCCTTTCGCCGGTGGCCCGCTTTGAACTGACCGACTCGAAGGCCTTCGACGCCTTCGTCGGCCGCCTCGAAGCTGCCTATGGCAAGCCGTTCGACACCGCCACGGTCGGCGGACAGAGCTACCGCAAGCATGTCTCCGCCGACGCCGGCGTACAGATCGTGCTGGCCGAAGTCGGCAAGCAGGCCGTAGCGGCCGTGCTGCCGGCCGACGCGCCGGAAGCCACCCTGCGCCTGGCCTTCGGTCTCGACCGTCCGGAAAAGAACATCCAGGACGACGGTCGCCTCGACAAGCTCGCCAAGGCCAAGGACTACCAGCCGTGGGCCATCGGCCAGGTCGATCTGGCACGCCTGCTGCCGTTGGCGGCCAGCGGCAAGGATCCGTTGTTCAACGCGCTGATCAAGGCACGCGCTCAGGCGGAGTCGGCCAAGACCGGCGAGCCGGTAGCCAATCAGGTGCAGGTGTCTCCGGCCTGCGAAGCCGATGCCACCCGCATTGCTTCGCGCGTGCCGTCGATCAGCTTCGGCTACACCAAGCTCGACGAAAAGCACCAGGACATCCGCTGGGACGTCGCGCTGGCTGACGACATCACCAAGGCCTTCAGCGGCATGAAGGTGGAACTGCCCGGCCTCGGCGCCGCAGGCACCGCACCGTTCGATATCAGCGTTGCTGTGCCGATCGCTCAGTTGCGCCCCTTCTGGAGCGCACAGGCCGAAGCCGTCGCTGCCAAGCCGTTCACCTGCCCGACGCTCGTGGAGCTCAACGAGGGTTTCACCAAGATCGGCCTGATGTCACAGCAAGCCGCCGTGCCGCCGATCGGTGACCTGCTCGGCCTGCGCGTGGCGCTGGACAGCTTCGACGCCGGCAGCAGCGACACCATGCCGAAGTTCAGCGGCCGCATCCTGATCGGCACCTCCAACCCGACCGGCCTCGTGGCGATGGCGCAGATGGCGTCCTCGGGTCTGCAGCAGCTCAAGCTCACGCCGGATGGCAAGCCGGTGGCGCTGCCGCCCGAGCTGACCGCTCCGCTGGGTGCGCCGGTGTGGGCCGCAATGGGACCGAAGTCGCTGGCGCTGGCCGTCGGCCAGGGTGAAGAAGTGAAGATGGGTGAACTGCTCAACGCCGCTGGCGGCGACGCAGGTCGCCTTGGACGACTGAGCTTGAGCGGCGAGATGTACCAGGCCTGGGTCAAGGCCATGGCGCAGAAGGCTGAACACATCGCCGAACTCACGGCCGAAGCGCAGTCGGACGATCCGCAGGCACAAGCCACCGCCAAGGCCACGGCCGAGCGCTCGAAGGCACAGTTCGAGTCGATGGAAACGCAGGCCGCGCGCATCAAGTCGCTCAACGGCGACCTGCGCATGACCAACGACGGCCTGGTGATCACCAGCCAGACCGAACTGAAGTAAGTCGTCCATCTAGGATGGAAACGAAAACGGGGCGCCTTTTGGGCGCCCCGTTTTTTTCGCCCATCGCGATCGTCAGCTCAGATGGACAGCGCGGCGCGGCGCTGTTGGCGCACGATGCTGAGTCCCAGCGCCACTGCCAGCAGCAACACGACCACCACGAAAATCGCCAGACCCAGGTGCTGGCCCTGCAGGCCTTGTTCGAAACCGGCCGGCACCGTATCGCCCTGACTCACTTCCATCGCCGACATGCCGGTGTAGTGCATGCCGCATACGGCGACGCCCATCACCAGCGCACTGCCCAGCATCTGCAGCTTGCCGCGCAGATTGAAGGCAAGCCAGAGCGCAGCCATCGACGCCACAATGGCAATGCCTACCGACAGGGCCACGATACCGCCGTCATAGGAAACCTGCGCCGACGACAGCATGGCCGCCATGCCCAGATAGTGCATGCCCGCCACGCCCAACCCCATCAACACGCCGGCAAACAGCAGGTTGATGAAACGGAAAGCTCCACTGCCGACGATCGCCAGCCCCAGTGAGCACGCGACGACGGCCAGCACTGCCGAGATCGTCGTCAACAGCACGTCGTAAGTCACCTGCGTGCCCATGTTGCACGCGAGCATGGCGATGAAGTGCATCGCCCAGATAGCGCCGCCGCCCATCGCCGCTCCGGCGGCGAGAATGGCGCCCCAGCGTTGCTTCGCGTTCTGCGCCAATGGAATGCCCAGGGCAAACTGAAGCGCCGTGAACGATCCAAGCACTGATACGGCATACGACAAACCGACCAGCACTCCGTTGTAATGCTGATGCATGTCTTGCATGAAGTTTCCCCCTTCGTTGGCTACGGACCACCCAGCGCCTCCGCCGTACTCCGCCGGCGACGATCAGTGGGATATGTCGAACACGCACATGGATGCACCATGGCTGTGGCAGCTGGTTTCACGCACAAACACCGTGCGCGCATCGACGGATTCGGCGAGCAGGCCTTCGATGAATCCGCAGAAGAAACGCCCGCCGGAGGCTCCACCCGGTTGGCAAAGCGGGCAACCGCGAACATGCAGCTGATTGTCGTGATGCTCCACCGTGACCAGTACGCGCAACGCCGGCAACGCAATACGGCGTATGGCATCGATCAGCCCCAGCTTTGCACCCAGGGCGAAATCGCGCTTGTAGACCCAGGCGCCTGTACGTCGCCCCGCAAGGTACAAAGAGGCGTCACGCGCCTCGGCTGCAACGGCGTAGTCGAGATTGATGAGCCACGGAAAAATACGTGGATAGTCCTTGGCAAGGCTGGGCAGCATGCGCTCGACACGACCCACATCGGCGCCAGCCGCGATAGGCGCGCTATCTGGCGGAGCAGTAGGGCGAGGGATGCTTGCCGGAGCCACACGCGGCGCCGGCGCGGCGCGACCTTCAAATGGGGTCGCCACTGCCTGCGGTGCAGGAGTCTCCACCAGTTGTGGTCGCAGCGATTCAAAGCTGAGTACACGCGGGTGCGTACCCAGCGCCTCCTCCAGCGCCAACTGACGTTCATCAGGCCCGCGCAGGACAAGCGTGAGGCAAGCGCCATGAGCCTCCTGCACCAGTCGCTGGCGGATCAGCACGTGACCGTACTCAGTGACCACGCGCCCCAGCTCCACCAGGAGCCCTTCCCTACGCTCGGATACGACCCGGACTTCCAACTCGGCCATGATTCCCCCCGAAATCAAGCCAGCACAGGCTGTGCTTCGACGCTCAAATTTGCCGTATAGCCGTCTATTTCACAAGACGCTTCGTCGCCCCTCGGACGTGGCATGCAGACTAGCCAGCCATTTGTATCGAAAGCGTCTACGCACAACGGAACGCAATGACAGAAAGCTCACGCTTCCTCACAAGCACTCTTGTGATGAACATCACAGTTCGCACGATCTTAACCACGCGAACGCACTTTCAACATCGTCATGACGCGACGTTGCCAAGCGTAATTACGTGCTGAACAGATTTACCTCACAGCCATCTTCAATTCATACCGAGCCTGTTGGGATGAGCCCACGGATGCCACGACGAGCGGCAACCGTCTGTCTTAAGGACAGCGCTCCCCCACTACAGGAGATTCCCATGCGCACCAACAACCTGTTTCGCAAGACGCTGATGGCCTTTGGCCTGGCCACCGCCCTTTCGGCCATGCCGTTCGCGCAGGTTGCCGCCCAGCAGGCACAGGAGAATGGGGCTGCACAGCAACAGGCCCAGGACGCGGCCATGCAGCAAAAGACCAGCAATGAAACCGTCCCGGGCAGGACCAACGATGCATGGATCACCACCAAGGTGAAGTCCGAGCTGGCTACCACCAACGGCATCAAGAGCAACGACATTTCCGTATCGACGACCGAAGGCCTTGTCACATTGACCGGCACCGCAAGCAGCGCAACCGAAAAGACCAAGGCCACGCAGATCGCCAAGAAGGTAAAGGGTGTAAAGAGTGTCGATGCCAGTGGCCTGACGATCAGCGATACGGCGAAGTAAACCTTCGCGCGCCATATCAGGCGTTTGAAAAGAAGAAGGAGCCCGCAGGGGCTCCTTCTTCGTTGGCGACGAGTGCCCGAGGGCTACTTCATCGACGCAGTAGCCCACCACCAAAGTTCTGCGAATCCTTGGTTTCCTCGATCTCCACGCCCTCCAGGCCCTGCGACAGCGTGTGCGCGTCACCACCCTGCGCCAGCTTGATGCGCAAGCGCACCTCGTTGGAGCTGTCCGCGTGGCGCAGCGCGTCCTCGTAGGAGATCTCTCCAGCGTGATAGAGCTCGACCAGACTCTGGTCAAAGGTCTTCATGCCCAGGTTGGTGGATTCCTTCATTACTTCCTTGAGCTTATGGATCTCGCCCTGGCGGATGTAGTCCTGCACCAGCGGCGTACCCAGCAACACCTCCACCGCCACACGGCGCGCCTTGCCATCCGGCGTGGGGATCAGCTGCTGCGCCACGACGCCCTTGAGGTTCAACGAAAGATCCATGAACAACTGCGAGCGGCGGTCTTCCGGGAAGAAGTGCAGGATGCGGTCCATCGCCTGGTTGGCGTTGTTCGCGTGCAGCGTGCACAAACACAGGTGACCGGTTTCCGAGAAGTTGATGGCGTGTTCCATCGTTTCGCGCGTACGCACTTCGCCGATCATGATGACATCGGGAGCCTGACGCAGCGTGTTCTTCAGCGCGTTTTCCCAGCTATCCGTGTCGATGCCCAGCTCGCGCTGCGTGATGATGCAGCCCTCGTGCTTGTGCACGTATTCGATCGGATCCTCGATGGTGATGATGTGTCCGGTCGAATTGGCGTTGCGATAACCGATCATCGACGCCAGCGAAGTGGATTTACCGGTGCCCGTGCCGCCGACGAAGATAATGATGCCGCGCTTGGTCATCGCCAACTGCTTGATGACGGGCGGCAGGCTGAGCTCCTCGATGGTCGGGATCTTCGACTCGATGCGGCGCAACACCATGCCCACGCAGTTGCGCTGATAGAAGCACGACACACGGAAGCGGCCCACGCCCTGCGCCGAGATGGCGAACTGGCATTCGTGGGTCTTTTCGAACTCCTCGCGCTGCGAGGGCGTCATCACATTGAGCACCATGTCTCGCGCTTGCTGCGCGGACAGTGGACTCTGTGTGATCGGCACGATGCGCCCCTGCACCTTCATCGAGGGCGCCACACCGGCCGTGATGAACAGGTCCGATGCCTTCTTGTGCACCATCAGTTTGAGGAAGGAGGTGAAATCGAAGTCGCTCATAAGTCCCTCCGGGACAGGGAATAGAGAATTGGGAAGAGGGAATAGGAAGAACGGGACCTCGCGGCGTGCGCTGGTGCTGCACGAATTTGATACTCCCTATTCTCTATTCTCTACTCCCTAGGCATCAGCCTTTGAAGATGTCCTTGTTGCGTGCGTAGCTTGACGCCTGCTGACGCGTCACCAGGCCACGCTTCACCAAGTCCTGCAGGTTTTGATCGAGCGTCTGCATGCCGTACTGCTGGCCAGTCTGGATGGACGAATACATCTGCGCCACCTTGTCCTCGCGGATCAGGTTACGGATGGCCGGGATGCCCACCATGATTTCGTGCGCGGCGATACGGCCGCCGCCCACCTTCTTCAGCAGCGACTGCGAGATCACCGCGCGCAACGATTCGGACAGCATCGAGCGCACCATGGGCTTTTCGCCCGCGGGAAACACGTCGATGATACGGTCCACGGTCTTGGCCGCCGAACTGGTGTGCAGCGTACCGAACACCAAGTGACCGGTTTCCGCGGCGGTCAGCGCCAGGCGGATGGTTTCCAGGTCGCGCAACTCACCCACCAGCACATAGTCCGGATCTTCGCGGAGCGCCGAACGCAAGGCTTCGTTGAAGCCGTGCGTGTCGCGGTGCACTTCGCGCTGGTTGATCAGGCACTTCTGCGAGGTATGCACGAATTCGATCGGATCCTCGATGGTGAGGATATGGCCGTATTCGTTCTTGTTGATGTGGTCGACCATCGCCGCCAGCGTGGTGGACTTGCCCGAACCCGTCGGCCCGGTCACCAGGATCAGGCCCTGCGGCTGTTCGATCAGCTCACGGAATATGGACGGTGCGGCAAGATCTTCCAGCGTAAGCACTTCCGAAGGAATGGTACGGAATACGCCGCCCGCGCCACGGTTCTGGTTGAACGCGTTGACGCGGAAACGCGCCAGGCCGGGAATCTCGAACGAAAAGTCGACCTCGAGGAACTCCTCGTAATCGCGTCGCTGCTTGTCCGACATGATGTCGTAGATCAGCGAATGGACCTGCTTGTGGTCGAGCGCGGGAATGTTGATGCGGCGAACGTCGCCGTCCACGCGGATCATCGGCGGCAGGCCGGCGGACAAATGCAAGTCCGAGGCCTTGTTCTTCACCGAGAAGGCAAGCAGTTCGGCGATATCCATCTGGTTTCCCCTTGAACCCGATCGTCTGGCTGGCTCATGCCCGGAAGCGGGGGTGTTCCTCTGGACGCGGCAATGCGGCGCACCAGGCGCCATGCCGTCCGACCGGTCACATCCCCGTTCCCCAAGCAGCGGGCCGATACTACTCGCCGCGCGGGCCGGGCGACCAGTCTTTCCTTTGGCCGCAAGCTGCAAACTGCGGACCACGTTGAAAGATTTCGTCCCCGGGGGCGGCGGCGCGGCCGACACTTTCGCCACGGGACGCGCGCTTTCGGGTCCGGTAAGGTACGCCCTCAATAGGTAAGGACTGGCTCTACACATGACTCGTATCGCTTTCATCGGTGGCGGCAACATGGCGCGCAGCCTGATCGGCGGCCTGCTCAAGACCGGCGTAGCCGCCTCGTCCATCACCGTGGCCGAGCCGAGGGCGGAGGCAAGACAGGAACTGGGCCGCGATTACGGCATCGCCTGCTATGCCGAGAACCGCCTGGCCGCCGCCGAGGCAGACGTGCTGGTGCTGGCTGTGAAGCCGCAGATCATGCCGGCCATCCACGCCGAGCTGCGTGACACGCTGGCCCGCCAGCGGCCGATGCTGATCTCCATTGCGGCGGGTGTACGGATCGACCAGTTGGAACGCTGGTTCGGCCATACCCTCGCCATCGTGCGGTGTATGCCCAACACGCCTGCACTGATCGGCGCCGGCGCCACCGGCCTGTTCGCCAACCGCCGGGTCAGCCCCGAACAGCGCGCCCAGGCACAGCACATCATGGATGCCGTGGGCATCACCCGCTGGGTGGATGACGAAGCGCTGATCGATACGGTGACCGGCATCTCCGGTTCCGGCCCGGCCTATTTCTTCGCCATGGTGGAGGCGTTGGAAGATGCCGCCTTCGCCCAGGGCATGTCGCGCGAAACAGCCCGTGCGCTCGCCGCGCAGACCTGTCTGGGCGCCGGAAGGATGTTGGTGGAAACGGGCGAGGATCCGGGCGTGCTGCGCCAGCGCGTCACCTCGCCCAACGGCACCACACAGGCGGCGCTTGAAAGCTTTGCCGCCGACCATTTCCACAAGGTCGTCGCCCATGCCGTGGCTGCCGCCACGCGCCGTGGCGCCGAACTGGCCGCTGCCCTGGATGATCAGCCGTGAGTTACCTCCTCAACGCCCTTTCGTTCCTGGTCGACCTTGCCTTCGGTGCCGCCGCCGCCTTGTTCGTGCTTCGCCTGCTCGCCGAAGCCAGCCGCGCCGATTTCCACAACCCGCTGAGCCAGTTCATCTACCGCACCACCAACGTGGTGCTGGCGCCTATGCGCCGCCTGCTGCCGAACTGGCGACGCATCAACATCGCAGCCCTGCTGTTGGTGTGGCTGCTGATGCTCATCAAGCGCATCGTGCTGTTCGCGCTGCTTGGCTTGTTCCCGCATATCGTCGGGCTGTTGATACTGTCGATCGCCGACACACTCGACTTCATCGCCATGTTCTACGTGGTTCTGATCTTCGTCTGGTCGCTGATGAGCCTGTTCCAGGTCGAGACCCACCACCCTGTCTACCGGTTGGCAGCCACCCTGGTCGATCCGCTGCTGCGCCCGCTTCGCGGCAAGCTCACGGCCGGCGGCCTGGATTTCGCGCCATGGGTCGTCATGATCGTGCTCATCCTTGTGCGCCTGCTGCTGGTGTCGCCACTGGCCGACCTGGGCGGTCGACTGGCGCTAGGTCTCTGACCCCCTCGCCGCACACCGTTTCGATTGCCTACACCGCTGGGGCCATTGAGCGCCCCAACGTCATACCCCTTCCTCCAGGAGAACTGACCGCATGAAAGCGAACTCGCCTGCCCTGCCCCGCCGACTGCTCGCGCTGGCTCTTGCCGCAGCGTCCATCGGCGCGGCCTATGCCGCCACACCCGCTGCCGCACCCGCGACGCCGAAGTCCGACGTGGTCGCTGACCACATCGACACGTCGGTCAAACCCGGTGACGACTTCTTCGAATTTGCCAATGGCGCATGGCTGAAGAGTCATCCGATTCCGGCTGAGGAATCGCAGTGGGGCATTGGTCAGGTCGTGCAGGACGAGCTCTACACCAAGCTGCGCAAGATCAGCGAAGACGCCGCCGCCGATAAGGCCGCCAAGCCCGGCAGCGATCAGCAGAAGGTCGGCGATTTCTGGACCACCGCCATGGACCAGGCGCAGGCGGACAAGCTCGGCATCACCCCGCTCAATGACGAACTGGCACGCATCGATGCCGTGCATGACGTGAACACCGCGCTGGACGAAGCCTTTGCGCTGCAGTTGCTGGGCGTCGGCCCGTTCTTCGACTTCCAGGTGTCGCAGGACGAAAAGCAGAGCGATGTCATGGCCGTCCACCTTTATCAGGGTGGCCTGGGCCTGCCGGAGCGTGACTATTATTTCAACAAGGAAAAGGGTGTCGCCAAGGTGCGCGACGCCTACGTGGAGCACCTGCACCGCACCTTCCGCATGATGGGCAAGAACGACGCCGATGCGGCAAGCAGTGCCAAACAAGTGATGGCATTCGAAACAGCGCTCGCCAAGGTTTCCCGGCCGCTGGAAGATCTGCGCGATCCCGAGAAGAACTACAACAAGATGTCGCCGGCGGACCTCACGTCGAAGTACACGCCATCCATCGCATGGAGCACCCGCCTCGCCGGATGGAAACTCCCCGCCAGCACCGTGATCGTCGGCCAGCCGGAATTCTTCACTGGCCTGCAGGCACTGCTCGCCAAGACGCCTACACCCGTGGTGCGCGACTACATGCGCGCGCATCTGGTAGACGCCTACGCCAGCTACCTGAGCCAGGATTTCGACAACGAACATTTCGATTTCTACGGTCGCGCGCTCAATGGCCAGGCACAGCAGAAACCACGCTGGAAGCGCGCGCTACGCGCGGAGAACGAAGCGCTAGGCATGATCCTTGGGCGCATCTACGTCAAGGACTATTTCTCCGAAGCCGCCAAGCAGCGTTACAACACCATGGTGGAAGCCGTACGCACGGCCTATGGCGAGCGTATCGACAAGCTCGACTGGATGAGCCCGGCCACCAAGGCGAAAGCCCATGAAAAGCTCGCCGCGATCACAAAGAAAGTGGGCTACCCGGACAAGTGGAAGGACTATTCCACGCTCACCATCGGCCGTACGTCGTACGCACAGAACATGATGAGCGCCACGCGCTGGCAAGCCGAGGACATGATCTCCAAGTTCGGCAAACCGGTGGACCGCAGCGAATGGGAAATGACGCCGCAGACCTACAACGCGTACTACAACCCGTCGAACAACGAAATCGTACTGCCCGCCGCGCAGTTCATGATCCCCGGCTTCGCTGATAACCAGATCGACGACGCGGTGGTGTACGGCTACGTCGCCGCCTCCACCATCGGTCACGAGATGACGCACGGCTTTGACGATGAAGGCCGTCAGTACGACGCCAAGGGCAACCTCGCCGACTGGTGGTCCAAGGAAGACGCCACCCGCTTCAAGCAGCGCGCCGACGTGATGGTGAAGCAGTTCAACACCTATGAACCGCTGCCCGGCATCCACATCAACGGCCAGGCCAGCCTGGGCGAGAACATCGCCGACTTCGGCGGCATCATGATCGGCCTTGATGCGTTCAAGAAGACCGAGCAATACAAGAAGGGCGAGAAGATCGCCGGCTACACGCCGCTGCAACGCTTCTTCCTTGGCTACGCGCTTGGCTGGCTGTCGCAGGAACGCGAGGAGAAGCTGCGCACTGGTTTGCTGTCTGATGTCCATGCGCCGGCGAAGTGGCGTGTGAACGGGCCGCTGTCGAATGTGCCGGATTTCTATGAGGCGTTTGATGTGAAGCAGGGGCAGCCGATGTGGCGGCCGGAGAATCAACGCGTGAAGATCTGGTAATCGGCGGCTTGCGCCGTTTGCGCCCTCTCCCCGTTGGGGAGAGGGTTGATCTGATGAAGCCGCTTCGATTTGGGGCGGCTTTTTTTGTTGATGGTTGGTCGAGGTTGAAACTCGCGGAGCGTGACACTTTCTTTCTCCCTCTCCCCTTCGGGGAGAGGGTTGGGGTGAGGGGTGGGTGCTCGCCCCACGGTTTCATTTGAGTCGCCGTCTCAGTGGAGCGCAAAACCCCGTTTCGCCCGTGATTGGCTGTCGCCTCACGCGCTACCGCGACCTGGCCGCTTACGCAGCGGGCGTTTCGACCTCCTGCCGGAGGCCGAGTCACTTTTCTTTTGCTGGCCCAAAAGAAAAGTAACCCAAAGAAAATGGCCGTAAAGCCAACGCCCGCAGCATCACCTTGGGATAAGCCAGAACGCTTGAGGAATCGTGTGGCTTGGTCACCTCCACCTCTACACAGCGGGTACGCCGTAGCGCTTCGCAACGCGCCGTGGCAGAGAGGACTTAAAGCAGGCTTCGCTACGCTTCCCGATCGCTGGGGCTATGGAAGGAGGACGCTACGCTTCCCTACCGCCGAGGCGAGGTAAAGGGAACGCTACGCTTCCCGACCGGTAGAAAGAACTCGCTACCTAACGACATCGTCTTTCACTTCTGCCTTGGCTTTGAGGCCTAGAGCGAGAGCAACGCAGCCCGCGGCGACGCGATGTGCAGCTCCGCTGCACGAGCCGTCTGCTTTCGCTTTTGATCTTCCGGGCCCCGTATGAGGCGGCGGGCGGGTGGAGAAAAGGCCCGCAGGGGAATCGGCAGGGATGCCGATTCCTTTTCGTCGGGGCAGGAGCCCCGTCGAAAAGCCCGGAACCCGACCGCGTACCTGG
>NZ_JAELTQ010000122.1 GCF_016428905.1 Dyella sp. ASV24
TGCCAGGCCGTTGCGAGCGGCTTCGGCTGTGCGCACATTGGCGCGCACGGAGACGTTCATGCCGATGTAGCCGGTTGCACCGGACAGCACCGCACCGATCGCGAAACCGATCGCCGTGCCCCAATCCAGGGCAAAGCCGATAACGAGGAACAACACCACACCGACGCCGCCGATGGTGGCGTACTGGCGGTTGAGATACGCCTTCGCACCTTCCTGGATCGCGGATGCGATCTCCTGCATCCGTGCGTTGCCCGGCGATTTCGCCAAGATCCAGCGCACGGATAGTGCGCCGTAGAGAACCGCCAGAACCGCACATGCCAGCACGATCCACACGCCATACTGCTGCAGCATCGGAGCCTCCCCATGAGTGGTAACGACTTGCATCGGGACCACCCATCGGCACCCCGATACGGCAGCCGCCCTGAAAGGGCGGTCACTTGGAGTATAGACAGAGGCTGACGACAGTCGTGTTGTGCGACGCAGCGCACGGCGGCACCGGGTCACAAAAAAGGCGGCGCACGGAGGCGCCGCCTGAGAATTCACCGATGGAGCGAAGGATCAGCGGATGACCATGTCCAGAATCATGTTGTCGCCGATCGAGACGAGCAGGTAGTTGCTGTCGTTGCGCACCCAGCGGTAGCCATAGGGTGGTAGCGCCAGGCGATAGCCCCGATAGTCGTTCACGATATACATCGGGCCGTCGTAGCGGTAACCGCGCTCCCAGCGGTGGGGGCGGCCGTAGTAGCCACGGTCGCTGTAGTAGCGATGTTCCCAGTGGTCATGGCGGTCGCGATCGTGCCCACGGCCGCGACCGTGATCGTCGTAGTGGCCACGACCCCGGTCATGGTCATGTCCCGGGTCGGCCAACACCACGCCGCTGCCGGCGAGCAAAGCCAAGGCCACGCATACACTGGAAAGGGTTTTCATCGCATCCTCCTCGGGTACCCGCCGTCGCTACGCGCCGGATGTGTCAGGCAGGCGCATCGTAAAAATCTGCGCCTGAACGTTGGGCGTGCTTTTCCGTAGGCTTGGTGCAAGCTTTCAGCCGCGGCTTATCCATCTGAACCGGCGCTTGGGAGGCGTTCATGGTTTTGCGGACGATGCTGGGCTTGGTGGCGCTGGCGGTGGTGCTCTATGGGGGCGTTTGCCTGTCTCTCTACCTGGGGCAGCGGCAGCAGATCTATCACCCCGAAACGACGTGGCGCATACAGCAGCCACCCAATTTCGAACTGGTCGATGAGGGTGTCCGTCTGCGTGGCTGGGTGATGAACCCTGGGCAGCGCAAGGCGCTGCTCTATTTCGGTGGCAATGGCGAACGCGTTGAGGATTCACGCGAAGAGCTGGCGCGCTGGTTTCCGGACCGCACCATTTATCTGCTGCCCTATCGCGGTTATGCCGCGAGCGAGGGCAAACCGAGCGAGGCGGCGCTGATGGCTGATGCATCAGCCCTGTTTGATCGCGTGGCGCAGACCCATGAACAGGTCGCGGTGATTGGGCGCAGTCTGGGCAGTGGTGTCGCCGTGCAGTTGGCTGCAATACGCCCTGTGGAGCGCGTCGTGTTGGTCACGCCGTTCGACAGCCTGGTGCGCGTGGCAGCAGGCTACTTTCCTTGGCTCCCGGTGAATGCGTTGATGCGCGATCGCTTCGAGTCATGGCGCTACGTCAACGACATCCATTGCCCGGTGCTGGTGGTCCAGGCGGAGGATGACGAGGTGGTTCCCGCGGCCCGTACCGTCGCGCTGATTCGCGCTTTCAAGCAGACGCCAGCGTTGCAGATGGTGGCGGATGCCGGGCACAACAGCATCCAGGATCACGCCGATTACCGGGTGAGCCTGGAGCGTTTTCTGCAGTGACGCTTAGCGGCCGAATGGCTCCAGTTTTTGCGGAACCTTGGCGTTCTTCAGTGTCACGTATTGCGGCAGTCCGTTCTTGCCGTAAGGCGGCGGCGCCTCGCCCTGGATCAGCGGGGAGAGGTAGCGCCGGGCCGCAGCCGTGATGCCGAAGCCGTCGCGGGTAAGAAAGCCTGCCGGCATCTTCTTTTCGCGATTGGCGATCTTCGACAGTGGGGCGGGCTCGATCTTCCAGCGGTACGGTGCATCGCTGGCGCGCACGATCACGGGCATCACCGCGTTCATGCCGGCCAGCGCGTAGTTGACAGCGGCCTTGCCAACGGCATAGGCCTGATCGGCGTCCGTCTTGGAGGCAAGGTGGCGTGCGGAACGCTGCAGGTAATCGGGCAGGGCCCAGTGGTACTTGTAGCCCAGCTTCTCCTTGACCAGTGCCGCGAGCACGGGCGCCACGCCGCCGAGCTGGCTGTGGCCGAACGCGTCGCGCGTGCCGGCTTCTGCGAGGAATTGCCCCTCTGCGTTGAGCAGACCCTCGGAGGCGACTACCGTGCACCAGCCGACGCGCTCCACCGTCGCCTTCACCTTGGCCAGAAAGGCCGCTTCGTCGAACGTGCGCTCGGGAAACAGGATGATGTGCGGCGGTGCATCGGCACCTTCGCCAGCGAGACCGGCGGCCGCAGCGATCCAACCTGCATGGCGACCCATCACTTCGAGAATAAAGACCTTGGTCGAGGTATCCGCCATCGAGGCTACGTCCAGGCTTGCTTCCAGCGTCGAGATCGCCGTGTACTTGGCGACGGAACCGAAGCCGGGGCAGCAGTCGGTGACGGCCAGGTCGTTATCCACGGTCTTGGGTACACCGATGCAGCGGATGTCGTAGTTCATCGCTTTGCCGATCTGCGAGAGCTTCAACGCCGTATCGGCCGAGTCGTTGCCACCGTTGTAGAGGAACCAGCGGATGTCGTGCGCGCGAAATACTTCGATCAACCGTTCGTACTCGGCGCGATTGGCTTCCAGCGACTTCAGCTTGTAGCGGCACGAACCAAAGGCACCACCCGGCGTATGACGCAAAGCGGCGATAGCGGCTTTCGATTCCTTGCCTGTATCGATCAGCTCCTCGCGCAGCGCGCCGAGAATGCCGTTATGCGCGGCGTAGACAGGCACGCCCTTGGCGCGCGCCGCATCGATCACGCCCGCTGCGGTGGCATTGATCACGGCGGTGACACCGCCGGATTGAGCGTAGAGCAGACGGCCTGCGGGCTTGGACTTGGATTTCACTGCCATGGGTTTCTCAATCCGGTAGGGCGAGGTTGCCGCTTCCATCAAACACGAAGTACGGGTTGAATGCGAATTCCCACAGGTGTCCGTCGGGATCGGCCAGGTAGCCGGAATAGCCACCCCAGAAGGCTTCCTGCGGCGTCTTCAGTTCGCGCGCACCGGCGGCGAGGGCGGCGGCGAACCACTGGTCGACCTCTTCTTTCGACGCGGCGTTTCGGGCAAGCGTGACGGCGGCGAAGCCCGTTGGCAGATCTTCGGCCAACGCGTCCTCGGCCAGGGCTTCGCGCCCGTACAAGGCGAGCACGCCCGCGTTGCCCTTGAGGAACACGATGCTGTCGTTACTGGCCGTAGAGGCCTTCCAACCCCATGCTTCGTAGAATTGGCGTGAACGGGCCAGGTCGCTGACACCCAGTGTGACGATATGGATCTGCGGTGCGGACACGGCGTTTTCCTCGAAAGGGATCGGCAGAGCTTAATCCGGCCCGATGACGGTGTCCCTGTGACAATCGCGTGTCATGGCTAACCCTTTTGGCAACAAGTACTTGCCGTTTTTCGCCTGCTTTCTCGGTTTGACGCCAAAGCTCGCAGAAGCTAATTTGAACGCCACTTTTCTTGCATCCGACGGGCCCGCAGCGTGCGCGGTTCGCGGATACCTTGGAGCACTATGCGACTCGTCCTACTCGGTCCGCCCGGTTCGGGCAAAGGCACCCAGGCTGCGCGTCTGAAGGTGGAACTTGGCATTCCGCACATCTCGACCGGCGACATGCTTCGCGCGGCGGTGGCTGCCGGCACGCCGACGGGCCTGAAGGCGAAGGCGGTGATGGATGCGGGCAAGCTGGTGTCGGACGACATCCTGCTGGCCATGCTCGAAGAGCGCCTCTCGCAGGATGACGTGAAGGGTGGCTTCATCCTCGATGGCTATCCGCGCAACCTGGCCCAGGCCGACGCATTGGATCACCTGCTGGCCAAGATCGGTCAGCCGCTGGATGCCGTGGTCAAGCTCGACGTGCCCAACGAAGTGATCATCGGCCGCTGCGAAATTCGTTTCGCTGCGGAGCACCGCAAGGACGATGATCCGGTCGTGGTGCGTGACCGCCTGAAGGTCTACGCAGAGCAGACCGCACCGGTCGCCGATTTCTTCGCCCGCCGCGGCAAGCTGCAGGTGGTTGACGGCGTGGGTGAGCTCGACGACGTCACCGCACGCGTCAAGCGTGCGCTCGCCAGCGAATCGGCTGCCGCGAACGGCTGATACTCCGGGCCGCCGCAAGGCGGCCCGATGCTTTTGGGTGGCCGTGAAGGCCGCCGGCTTGATTGAACGGGTTACTCATGCGTCTGCACATCCTCGGCATCTGCGGCACCTTTATGGGCGGCGTCGCCGCGTTGGCGCGTGAGCTCGGCCTTACCGTCGAAGGTTCCGACGCAAACGTCTATCCGCCCATGAGCACCCAGCTGGAAGCGTTGGGTATTCGCCTCATGGACGGTTACAAGGCCGACTACCTCAAGCCCGCGCCGGATCTGGTCGTGGTGGGCAACGCGATGGTGCGTGGCAATCCCGCCGTGGAATACATGCTCGACGAGCAGCTGCGCTACATCTCCGGCCCGCAATGGCTGGGTGAAACGCTGTTGCCGGG
Source organism: Dyella sp. ASV24 (assembly GCF_016428905.1). GTDB lineage: Bacteria > Pseudomonadota > Gammaproteobacteria > Xanthomonadales > Rhodanobacteraceae > Dyella. The sequence goes on from NZ_JAELTQ010000122.1 coordinate 4,757, forward strand.
GCGCGAAGTGTTGGCGGTGGCCGGCACGCACGGCAAGACCACGACCACCAGCCTGTTGGCGCATTTGCTGGAGAGTGCGGGCCTGTCGCCCGGCTTCCTGATTGGCGGCGTGCCCGGCAATTTCGATATGTCCGCGCGCGTGGGTAGTGGCAAGCCGTTTGTGATCGAGGCCGACGAGTACGACAGCGCGTTCTTCGACAAGCGTTCGAAGTTCGTGCACTACCGTCCCCGCATCGCGATCCTCAACAACCTCGAATACGATCACGCGGATATCTTCCCCGACGTGGCGGCGATCCAGCGCCAGTTCCATCACTTAGTGCGCACGGTGCCGGGTAATGGACGTTTGATTGTGAACGCGCACGACCATCATCTGGCGGAAGTGCTGACCATGGGCTGCTGGACGCCAGTGGAAACCTTCGGGATCGGGCAGGGCGATTGGCAGGCTGAGCTGATCGACGCGGATGGTTCGGCCTTCACGGTACGACGCGGTGGCGAGGTGATCGGCGAGATCCGATGGTCCCTGCTTGGCAACCACAGCGTGATGAATGCGCTCGCTGCGCTGGCGGCAGCGACGGCAGCCGGCGCTGATCCGCGTGCCTTGCTGCCGGCATTCGCCAGCTTCGAGAGCGTCAAGCGCCGCATGGAAGTGGTGGGCGAGGCGAATGGCGTGCGTGTGTACGACGACTTTGCGCACCATCCCACCGCCATCGCCACCACGCTCGCCGGCCTGCGCGCGAAGGTGGGTAAGGCGCGCATCGTGGTGGCGCTGGAGCCGCGTTCGAATTCGATGCGTCTGGGTGCGCATGCCGAGGCGCTGGCACCGTCGCTGGCCGATGCCGACGCCGTGGTGTTCCTGCATCGCCCTGAGCTTTCCTGGGATGCGGGGCGCGTGACCGGCGCGTTGAATGGCCGTGGCAGCACGGTTCCGACCGTAGACGCGTTGATCGCTGCGTTGCGTCGCGAAGTACACGCAGGCGATCACGTGGTCTTCATGTCCAACGGTGGCTTCGAAGGTGCACCGCGCCGTTTTGCGGAAGCGATCAAGTCCTGACTGCTTTCCCATGGATCGAGGCGTGGTACTAGCGCGATTAGACTCCTGACATGGCCGCCAAGTCTCCCTACCTCGACCTGCCGCTGTTTCCGCTCAGCACCGTGCTTTATCCCGGCGGCCAGCTGTCGCTGCGCATTTTCGAGCGGCGTTACCTGGACATGATCCGGGAGTGCGCGCGTACCGGGAGTTCGTTTGGCGTCTGCCTGATCCTGGAAGGGCAGGAAGCCGGTGCGCCGGCGTTGCCCGCCGCCGTTGGCACGCTGGCGCGCATCGTGGATTTCCACAATCGGGAGGATGGCCTGCTGGGCATTCTTGCCGAGGGCGGTGAGCGTTTCAGGGTGGTGCGCACGCGGGTGCGCTCCGACGGCCTCGTGCGCGGCGACGTGGAACCTTGGCCGGTCGAACCGACCCAGACCGTGCCGGTGGAATTCGCGCTGCTACAGGTGATCCTGGAGCGCCTGATCGAAAACATGGCGCCGCAATGGCGACATGCACCGCGTGATCTCTACGACGACGCCAGTTGGCTGGGTTTCCGGTTGGCGGAACTGCTGCCCTTGCAGGCGGACGAGCAGCAACGCTTGTTGGAGATCACTGATCCCATACAGCGGCTCGCCGATCTGCGGGATATTCTTCCGCGCTTCCAGCGCGCATGAACCCAGAGCGCGCCGCTTGGCCTGTTCGGCACCTTGCGCTCCTTTTGCACGCTTCTACACTGATTCACCCACGATCGAGGTGACACTTCCATGAGCAGCTTGGCCGGCAAGACCCTCTTCATCACTGGCGCTTCGCGCGGCATCGGCCTGGCGATTGCGTTGCGTGCCGCGCGCGACGGCGCCAATGTGGCGATCGTTGCCAAGAGCAGCGTGCCCAATCCGAAGTTGCCAGGCACGATCTTCAGTGCCGCACAGGAAGTGGAAGCCGCGGGCGGCAAAGCCTTGCCGATCAAGTGCGACATTCGTGAGGAAGACGAGGTGAAGGCCGCCGTGGCTGCCACGGTAGAACGCTTCGGCGGCATCGACATCCTTGTGAACAACGCGAGCGCCATCTGGCTGGCCGGGTTGGCCGAGACGCCCATGAAGCGCTTCGACCTCATGCAGCAAGTCAATGCGCGCGGCAGCTTCCTCTGCGCACAGGCTTGTTTGCCGCACCTGCTCAAGTCCGACAACCCGCACATCCTCACGCTGGCGCCGCCGCCGTCATTGGATCCTAAGTGGTGGGCGCCGCACACGGGCTACACACTGGCCAAGATGGGCATGAGCCTGGTAACGCTTGGACTGGCGGGGGAGCTCGGCGGTAAGGGCATTGCCGTCAATGCGCTGTGGCCGCGTACGATCATTGCCACGGACGCGCTCAACATGATCCCGGGCGTGCCGCTGGAGCGTTGTCGCAAGCCCACCATCGTTGCTGACGCCGCGCACGCGGTGCTCACGCGTGAGGCAAAGGGTTTTGCCGGCCACTTCCTTATTGACGACGAGGTGTTGCACGAGGCGGGTGTCACGGACTTCACGTGGTACGCCATGGATGCCTCGCAGGAACCGCTGCCCGATCTCTTCCTGGGGTAAGGTCAATGGCTTGTCCGTTCTGCGAGATTGTCGCCGGTCGTCTCGATGCCAGCGTGGTCGCGCAGACGGAGCATGTGTTGGCCTTCCTCGATCTCCGCCAGGCCGTGCCCGGTCACGTGCTGGTGATACCGAAGGCGCACGTCGAAGACATCTATGCGATCGATGCTGGATTGGCCGGTGAGGTCATGCAGTTAGGCGTACGCGTCGCGCATGCTTTGCGCGAAACGTTTCACCCGCCCGGACTCAATCTGTGGCAATCCAACGGTAAGGCGGGTGGTCAGGAAGTGCCGCACTTTCATCTGCACGTACAGCCGCGCCGCGTGGCCGACGGTTTGCTGCGGATCTACGGTGGCGCTGTGCCAGAACCTGCTCGCCGTGCCGAACTGGATGACATGGCGCAACGTATCCGGCGCCTCATTCCCTCTGACGATGGCGTATCTACGCCACCGAGGTCCCCATGAAGTACCTGCACACCATGATCCGCGTAAGCGATATCGACGAAAGTCTGCGTTTCTTTTGCGATGGCCTGGGCCTGAAAGAAATGCGACGCGCGGAGAACGCCGCGGGCAAGTTCACGCTGGTATTCCTGGCCGCACCGGGTTCACCAGAAGCGGAGGTCGAGCTGACCTACAACTGGGGTTCAACTGAGGATTACGGCAGCGCCTGCAACTTCGGCCATCTAGCCTTCCGCGTGGACGACATCTACAAGACCTGCGCTCATTTGCAGTCGATGGGCTACACCATCAACCGTCCGCCACGCGACGGACACATGGCTTTCGTACGCTCTCCCGACCTGGTTTCAGTAGAACTACTACAGGACGGGCACCTCCCGCCGCAGGAGCCGTGGGCATCGATGCCCAATACGGGCGTCTGGTAGGCGCATCGGAGTTACAACGCTGCTGTTTGGGGGCCAAATCCCGGCCGTAGCCGCTTCAAAGGCGCCTAGGCCATAGGTGCTAGCTCGCCTGGGGGCCTCCGGCTTCTTGTTCGACGCTAGTTGCGCCATTTGTGGGGTGACTGCAACGAGCAGAGTTGTATATTGTGTGACCCATATCACATTTCTGTAGCGGTCGCGGACTAGCTTGGCGCGACGGGCGTGGTAACCGGGGGGTGCCATAGGACATGGCAGCGACCGGCCGAGACCTGTGACCCTTAGAGGGGTTGGGGGAGGGACCATGGCTGTATTGAGGGAGGAAGCCAGGCGATGCGTCGTCTGGTTCGGGCAGCCTGCCGGTGAGGAGCGGGCGGTGCTGGCTGCGGCGGGATGGATCATCCGCGTGGCCGACGCCGGAACCCAGGGTGGTGTCGGTATGCGCAACAACGACACCGTGGTGGCGCTGGCCGACCTTCGGCACGGCGACCCTACGTCTGCTCCTGCCATGGCGCAGCTCATGGCGGATCATCCATGGTTACCGTGGGTGGCGCTTATCTCGCCCGACGCGCCGACGCACGAGCCGTTGATCGACCGCATTCTCGAAGCGAGCATCGAATACTTTTCCACACCGGTGGACACAGAGCGTCTGGTCGAGGCGCTGGGCCGCATTGGTGGTGATCAACCGCGTGCCGCGGAGCCTGGTGATGTCGGCGTGACTGGTCGCAGTGCTGCCATCGGTGCAGTGGTTGCCAGCGTGCGCAAATACGCGCCAGTGGAGCTGCCGGTGTTGATCACCGGCGAAACCGGTACCGGCAAGGAAGTGGCTGCGCGCGCACTTCATAGCCTTTCTGCGCGTGCCGAGCGGCCGTTTGCGGCGATCAATTGCGGTGCGCTGCCACCTAATCTGGTGCAGTCCGAATTGTTTGGCCACGAACGTGGCGCGTTTACCGGTGCGAACGCACGCCGTATCGGTCATTTCGAAACAGCCGCTGGCGGCACGGTATTCCTCGATGAAGTGGGCGATCTTCCGCTCGATGCCCAGACCAGCCTGCTGCGCTTTTTGCAGGAGGGCACGCTGGAGCGCGTGGGCAGCAGTCTGCTCATCAAGCTGGACGTGCGCGTGCTGGCCGCGACTCACGTCGACCTGGAAAAGGCGGTGGAGCAGGGGCGTTTCCGCGAGGATCTTTACTATCGCCTCAATGTGCTGCGCCTGCGCATGCCGCCGCTGCGCGAGCGTGAGGACGATGTGGTCGTGTTGGCGCAGAAGTTTCTCGATGCGTTCCGCGAGCAGCACCCCAGCCGCGCACGTGCCTTCAGCGCGAGTGCGCGCCGCGCCATGCTGGATTTCACTTGGCCGGGCAACGTGCGCGAATTGCTCAATCGTGTGCAGCGCGCGGCGGTGGTGGCGGAGGACGCGCTCATCAACGTCAATGACCTCGACCTGGCCGAAGTACTGACCAAGCAGGCAGCGCGATCGAGCCTGGGCAGCACACGTGTGGCCGCCGAGCGCGACGCCGTCATTGCCTGTCTGCGCGAAAGCCGCTTCAACGTCAGTGAGTGCGCGCGCAGGCTGAAGGTGTCGCGCGTGACCATCTACCGTCTGTGCAAGAAGCACCAGCTCGCGCTCGACGAGCTGCGCTGATCGGACGTCCATACATCGCAAGGGCCATTGTCGGCATGCCGAGACTGGCCACCCTGTCAGGGTGACCGGCGGATGCTCGCTCCTGCATGACTGGTTGGGCGCCAGCCCAGTCACCTGACCGCAAGCACCCGCCACTCACCCCGGACAGGTCTGTCCGACCGGGGGGATGTTGTCTTGGAAAAAGAAGGAAGGCCCCCGACCCGCAGGGGTCGGGTCGGGGGCTTCCATTGGTGCCCCGGCCACAGGGGTTGCCGGGTTACCGCCCTCATGACCGCCTTGCGGCGGAATGCTTTTCGGCGTTCCTCCCACCAAGCCAGGGGCGGGAGCGAGTGATCCAGTTGCCAGCTGCGAGCTTCGTGCCGACGTAGCCCTGGGCCATCCAAGGGCATTGCCATCCTGTCGCCGAGACAGTCCGTATCGCGGTGTTCGGCGCGTTGTCGCAGCTGGCCCTTCCCCCTTCCCGCCTGTACGGTGTAAAGCGAGCAATCGCCGTGCCAACACGGGGCAATGGCCGAAAACCTGGGGTTTTCGGGGCGAGCGAGCCACCTTGCTCATGTTGAACCGTGCTAAACGCGTTACAGGCGGTGCCCTTTACGGGCATCGAGAATGGCGCTTAACGCCTGTTGCAGCGCCGTTTCCGGGAAGCTGTATCAAACGAGTTACAGGGGACAGGGGAAATGTCACACCTGCCATGCGTGGGCTGCCGGATGACGGCAGCATTTGTCCGCGGCGGGACAGTCGTGCAAAGCCGTCCCCCAGGCCTTACGATGCGTGGACGCCGCCCTTGGTGGCATATCCCCACCCCATCCCATCTCAAGCATGGTGTCGTCCTCTGCGACGATGCCCGGAGTACGACATGCACGCGCAAGACCCGTCCGCCCAATCCCTGATCGATCTTGGCAAGCGCTACTGGCTGCCGGTGTATCGACCGCGCGATGTGGTGCTGGATCACGGCAAAGGCGCGCGCGTGTGGGACACCCAGGGTCGCGAGTACGTCGATTTCGGCGCCGGCATCGCGGTGAACGCGCTGGGGCACCAGGATCCCGACCTGCTTGAAGCTCTGACTACGCAGGCGCAGAAACTCTGGCATACCAGCAATGTGTTCTACAGCGAGCCGCCGTTGCGCCTGGCCGAAGAGTTGGTGGCGTCCTCCGGTTTCGCCGAGCGCGTGTTCTTTTGCAATTCCGGTGCGGAAGCCAACGAGGCAGCCATCAAACTGGTGCGCAAATGGGCCACGGCGCAAGGGCGCGAGTCGGATAAGCGCGTCATCGTCACTTTCCGCGGTTCCTTCCATGGCCGCACGCTGGCGACGGTAACGGCGACGGCGCAGCCCAAGTACCAGGAAGGCTACGAGCCACTGCCTGGTGGCTTCCGTTATCTCGACTTCAATGATGTGCCCGCGCTGGAGGCCGCCTTTGCGCAGGGCGATGTGGCCGCCGTGATGCTCGAACCGGTGCAGGGTGAAGGCGGCGTGCTACCGGCTGCCCCCGGGTTTATCCAGCGCGTGCGTGAGTTGTGTGACCAGTACGGCGCCTTGTTGGTGCTGGATGAGATCCAGTGCGGCATGGGTCGTTCGGGCACCTTGTTCGCCTATGTGCAGGATGGCGTGAAGCCGGACATCGTCACCTTGGCCAAGGCGCTGGGTTGCGGCTTTCCCATCGGTGCCATGCTGGCCGGCCCCAAGGTGGCCGACGTCATGCAATTTGGTGCGCACGGCACCACCTTCGGTGGAAACCCGCTGGGGGCGGCGGTGGCGCGCGTGGTGTTGCGCAAGCTGTCGTCCCCGGAACTGTTGTCCAATGTCGCGCGCCAGTCGCAGGCGTTGCGCGATGGCCTGGAGCGCATCAATGCCTCGCTGCACCTGTTCGATGAGGTGCGCGGACGCGGTCTGATGCTCGGCGCCGTGCTTAATGAGGCGAACAAAGGCAAAGCCGGCGCCATCCTCGACCACGCAGCAGCGCATGGACTGCTGGTGCTGCAGGCAGGTCCTGACGTGTTGCGCTTCGTTCCGGCGCTCAACATCAGCGATGAAGACGTCGCTGAAGGCCTCCAGCGCCTTGAGGCGGCACTGCGCAGTTTCATCGCAGGCTAAGTGCGCCTTCGATGGTGTGCCTCCCTGAGGCGGCGCACCATCAGCGCGAGGGCTTTCCTGGCTTATGGGCGATGTACATGCCCGTCCGTTGCGCCGGGCAACGTCGGCTCGGTAAGGGATTCACCGCAACCTCGGCAAAACTTTGCGTCTACTTGGTGCCCCTGCAGCCCGCAGGCCGAGCAGTTCGCTTGTTGGCGGGCGTCACGAATGCCCGCCGCCAACTCGGCAGCAAAAATGCCCGTTGGCACCGCGATGATGCTGTAGCCCACCAGCATGATCAGTGAGGTGAGTATCTGACCCAGCGTGGTATGTGGGGTGATGTCGCCGAAGCCCACCGTGGTCATGGTCACCACCGCCCAGTACATCGCGCGAGGAATGCTGGTGAAGCCGTTCTCCGGACCCTCGACCAAGTACATCAGCGCACCGAAGATCAGCACCAGGGTAAGGATCGTGCTGATGAAGATGAAAATCTTCCGTCGCGCCTTGACCAGGGTGCCCCACAGCAGATCCGCCTCACCCACATAGCGCGTCATCTTCAGCACGCGGAAAATGCGCAGAATACGTACCGCCCGGATCACGAGCAGGTATTGGCTGCCGGTTACCACCAGGCTCACATAGGTCGGCAATACCGCGAGTAGATCCACGATGCCAAAGAAGCTGAAGGCGTAGCGCCGTGGTTTCGCCACCACACTTAGGCGCATCGCGTACTCCAGCGTGAACGCCACGGTGAAGACCCACTCCAGTACGTAGAACAGACGCGCAAACCGTGCGTGCAGGTCCATCACGGTGTCGAGCATGGTGACGATGATGCTCGACAGGATCGCCACGATCAGTATCAGGTCGAACAAACGACCCGGCGCGTCGTCATGACCGAAGATGATGTGGAACCAACGGGCACGCCAGCCCGTGGTTGTGGCGGGTGCTACGACGGAATCGAAGGGGAAGGGTGGTTGCTTGCTCATGCGGCGGGCTCCCTGTCGCAATGGGAGGCAGCATAGCGCTCGCATTGGGAAGGTTGGATCAGACCAGGCTGAAGCGGGCGAGCGTGGCCTTCAGGTCGGCGAGATTGCGATAGTGATGCGCGAGCAGTCCTGCCTCGCGCGCGCCTTCGACGTTATCTGCGTTGTCGTCGACGAACAGCGTCGCGTTGGCCGGCACACCGAGCCGCTCCAGGCAGCGCGTGTAGACCTGCGCCTGCGGCTTGCGGGCGCAGAACTGCGCCGAAGCAAAGGCCCGTCCCTCGAACAGCGGGAATAGTTTGGGGGCGACTAGCGGTAGCTGTTCCGCCATCAGCACGCCGTTATTGGTGAGGATCGCCACGGTAGCCCGTGTGGCCAGCGCCGTGGCCAGCTCCAGTACGTCCGCCCGCACTTGCGTGGCCACCTGGCGTGCCGCCGTCCAGGCCTCCGGCGTGACCACGTGGCTGAGATGGGCGCCCAACGCATCGAGATAGGCTTCCGCCGTCAGCACGCCGCTGTCAGCGGCATCTTCGATGCCCGAGCCGTAGATGGCTTCTTGAACAGCTTCGGGTGAACGGCCGATGGCGTGAGCCAAATGGCTCACGCGCACCGAACGGTCGTAGTCCACCAGGACCTCGTCGAGGTCAAAGAGAACGCAGGCTGGTGACGATTCAGCCTGCACGCGCAGCACGCAGGGCGCCGCGGGCGGCTTCCAGCGTATCGGCGATGTCCTGCTCGCTATGGGCGCTGGAAACAAAGCCTGCTTCGAAGGCGGACGGGGCGAGATAGACGCCGCGCTCCAGCATGCCGTGGAAGAAGCGGTTGAACATGGCGGCGTCCGCTGCCGTGGCCTGTGCGTAGCTGTCCACCTTCTCCTTGGTGAAAAACAGACCGAACATACCGCCCACGCGGTTGGTGCTGAAGGCTACGCCCTCGCCATCCGCCACCGCTTGCAGGCCGTCAGTGAGCAGTCGCGTGCGCGCGGCTAGCTGGTCGTAGAAACCGGGTGCCTGGATAAGCTCCAGCATGGCCAGTCCCGCCGCCATTGCGACCGGATTACCCGACAGCGTACCCGCTTGGTAGATCGGGCCGGCCGGTGCGATCTGCTGCATGAGGTCGCGACGACCGCCATACGCGCCCACCGGCATGCCGCCGCCGATGATCTTGCCGAAGGTGGTCAGGTCCGGTGTGACACCGTAATAAGCCTGCGCACCGCCAAGAGCCACGCGGAAGCCCGTCATCACTTCGTCGAAGATCAGCAGCGCGCCGTGCTTGGTGCACAGCTCCCGCAGACTCTGCAGATAGCCGTCCTTCGGTGGGATGCAATTCATATTGCCTGCCACCGGTTCGATGATCAGGCCGGCGATGTCGTGGCCGTGTTCGTCAAACAAGCGGATCGCAGCGTCGAGGTCGTTATAGGTGAGGGTAAGGGTGAGGTCAGCATTGGCCTTCGGTACACCCGGCGAGGTTGGCACCCCAAAGGTGAGTGCGCCGGAGCCTGCCTTCACCAGAAAGCTGTCCCCGTGGCCGTGGTAGCAGCCTTCGAACTTCACGATCAGGTTGCGCCCCGTCGCGCCGCGCGCCAGACGGATGGCCGACATCGTGGCCTCCGTGCCCGAATTGACCATGCGTACCATGTCGATGGACGGAATCAGGCGCGTGATGGTTTCCGCCATCGTGACTTCCGCGGGGCAGGGCGTGCCATACGACAAACCGTTCTTTACCGCCTTCTCCACCGCCTCGCGCACGTGCGGGTGGTTATGGCCCACGATCATCGGCCCCCAGGAGCCGACATAGTCGATGTAGCGCTTGCCTTCGACATCCCACAGATAAGGGCCATCTGCCCGCGCAGTGAAAAACGGCTCGCCACCCACCGATTTGAAGGCGCGCACCGGCGAGTTCACGCCGCCGGGCATCAGCTGCTGCGCGCGTTGGAAGAGTTCGTGGTTGGTGGTCATCGTGGGGATCTCAATGCGAAGTAAAGAGTTGGGCAAATCGCTCAGCGGCGCCGTGGACGTCCGGGTCACCGAAAACAGCCGAAATCACGGCTAGGTAGTCAGCGCCGGCGTCGATCAGCGAGCCACCATTGTCTGGCGTGATGCCGCCGATCGCCACACGCGGAATACCCAGCGCGGCTGACTGCCGCAGCAGGTCGAACGAAGCGCGGCGCGCATGCGGCTTAGTGGGCGACGGAAAGAACGCGCCAAAGGCAACGTAATCAGCGCCTGCAGAAGCCAGTTCGCGGGCGCGCTCCAAAGAGTCATAGCAAGACACGCCGATAATGGCGTCGTCACCGAGCGCTGCACGAGCGGCAGCTACGTCGCCGTCGTCCTCGCCCAAGTGGACACCCGCGGCACCCGCAGCACGTGCCAATGCCACGTCGTCATTGACGATCATGGGGACGTCGCGGGCTGCACACAGGGCGCGGAGCGCCCGGGCTTCATCGAATCGGCGCGGATGATCGGTCGTCTTGTCCCGGTATTGCAGCAACCGGGCCCCACCGGCCAGCGCCTGCGCCACGGCTTCGAGCAGATCGCGGCGGGGGCCGTCGGTAATGACATATAGGCCTCGGCCCTGGAGTTTTGTGTGCATGCCAATCAGTCCTGGAAAAGCAGCGCCATACGCTTTCGCATCGGCGGGGGAGTTGCGAGAATGAACCTCTTATTGTCCATATCAAGCAGTTCACGATGAATCAGAGCACCAACGAAACCGGCACCCTGCGCAAATGGATGTGTGTCGTCTGTGGCTTCATCTATGAAGAGGCCCTGGGCCTGCCCGACGAAGGTATCGAGCCCGGCACCCGTTGGGCCGATGTCCCCGACACCTGGACCTGCCCGGACTGCGGCGCGACCAAGGAAGACTTCGAGATGATCGAAATCGACTGATCCCACTCCTCGCATTGCCCTGAAACGGCCCGATTCCGTCATCGTACGGACCGGGCCGTTTGCTTAGATGCTCCTGCGCGCCGGAAAAGGCGGGCAACCCAGGCAGGAGCAGCACCATGCAGCAGTTCATTCCGTTCGAAGACGAGTGGGACATCCTGGACAGGCTCAGCCCTGAGGATCTCATTCCCTATCATGTTGGCGTTCCTTGTCGACATGACCTGGCTGCCAACGAGCACCAGGCCGATCTGGGCGCGACGACCTCGCCAACCCGCGCGCCGACGCATGGCGACGTTGCTGTCCAGGCGCGTTAAGCCATAAAGCCCCTCGAGAAGAAGCCATCGCCAGGATGGGGATGGCTCAATAGCGGCCACCCCATCGTCGGGCCTGCCTGCCGTTCCATCGAATTGCATAGCCTTGCTCCCCCCCGAACATGTTGCATGGACCCTCCTGCGTGGCTCGCGTGATCTACAGCGAGCTCTATATATAGGGAGAGACGCCCCGGTCCTGGGGCTCTACGAGGGGGATTCCTTGCGGATTTGGGTCGAGAAGACCTGATGCCATCGTCTTGTTGAGCGCTCGATTTCAGAAATAGCTTGGTAGCACATGTGCTTACGCGCACCAGGCGTGAGCACGTGTCATCAATGTGAAAAAAAACGTGTGCCACCCCTTCCCAACCCCGGGGGAGCAAGCTATTATTCCGCTCCTGCCCAGACGAGAAGCTCTTCCTCACTGGGTTCCGCCGAAAAGGCCTGAAGCAAAAAGATTTCGCTGAAGGTGTTGACGGACAGGAAAAACGATGTAAGATGAGCGGCTCACTCGGAACGAAATGTTCCAACGCTGAAACGGAAACGGTCAGCAAGTGATTGAGATCTTTGACAGT
>NZ_JAELTQ010000123.1 GCF_016428905.1 Dyella sp. ASV24
CGGTTGCACCACAAAGCAAGAACGAATGACGACCGAAGAGGGAGTCAATCAACGCACAAGGCGATTGGTGCGCTCCGTTCGCGCAAAACAAGAAAGCCCGCTTCTTGCGAAGCGGGCTCTTGAAGACATGGTGGCCGGGGACGGAATCGAACCGCCGACACGGGGATTTTCAATCCCCTGCTCTACCAACTGAGCTACCCGGCCGGAATGCCTGCGAGCATCGGAGATGCCGCGTGGAGCCGTGCATTAAATCGGAAGCGGGCCGATTCGTCAAGACTCCGTGTTCGGGGCAACGTAGCCTTCAGGCTGAATCACGTCGCCGCCAAACAGGAATTTCTCCATTTCGGCGCTCAGAAACTGGCGCGCCTTGGCCTCCAGCGGGTTGAGACGGTATTCGTTGAGCAGCATGGTCTGGTGGGCCAGCCATTGCTGCCACGCTTCCTTGGAGATTTCGGCGTAAATGCGTTGCCCCAGTGGACCGGGCCAGGGGGCGAAATCCAGGCCTTCGGCATCGCGGCCGAGCTTGGCACAGTGAACGATACGACTCATGCGATACGGCCCATGTTGGATTCAGAGATTCTGCAGCAGCGTTCGAACGGGAGCGGGCAGGCCGAGTGCGGCCCGCTCGCTGGCGCTACACCAGCGCAAGCTGGAATTATCGGCTATGCGCCGGTGCGCTGTCGCCTCGTCGAACAGCAGGGGTTCGACGTTAAGGCGGTAATGGCTGAAAACGTGGACGAACGGCGGCAACGACTGCGCATCGTCGATCTTCGCGAGCGCCTCGGCTGCGCGCCAGGCGTGGTCGTGGTCGCTTGCCTCCGGCAAGCTCCACAGGCCCGACCACACACCTTGCGGGCCCCTGCGCTCGAGAAGTACGCGCCCTTGGGCATCGCGCAGGATCAGCATCACGGTAGCGCGCGTCGGCACTGCTTTGCTGGGCTTGGCGCTGGGCAATTGAGTGGTGAGGTCGTCGCGTTTGGCAACGCAATCGCTCGCGAGGGGGCAGACGTCGCATCGCGGCTTTGAGCGCACGCATACCGTGGCGCCAAGATCCATGATGGCTTGCGTGTAGTCGGCCGTGCGCTCGGCGGGCGTCAATGCGTCGGCATGCTTCCAAAGCACTTTTTCCACGGCGCTTTGCCCGGGATGCCCATGGATGCCGAGATGCCGGGTAAGGACACGTTTCACGTTTCCATCGAGGATGGGAAAGCGCAGTCCGTGTGCCTGCGCAAGGATGGCGCCTGCCGTCGAGCGACCGATGCCAGGGAGATCCGACAATGCGTCGAAATCGCGCGGCAATTCTCCGTGGTGTTTCTCTACGCAGATCTGCGCCGCGCGCTGCAGGAATCGCGCACGACGGTAGTAGCCGAGGCCCGACCACAACGCGAGAACGGTGTCTTCCTCGGCAGCGGCAAGATCACGCAATGTCGGTAACGCAGCAACAAAGCGCTGGAAATACGGAATGACCGTGGCCACCTGTGTCTGCTGCAGCATCACCTCCGACAGCCACACGCGATAGGCGTCGCGCGGATGCTGCCAAGGCAGATCCTTGCGGCCGTGTTCGTCGAACCAGGCCAGGAGTGCGGTAGCAAATGGAATCATGGTGACTTGCGTGCCGGCGCGGTTGTTTTGGATGGCGCGGGTTTCGCGTTGCCCGGTTGGGCTGGTGTCGGTGCGCTGGCCGAGGAGGCGGGCACATTGGTGCCTGCCTGGATAACGAGACCTTCGACACTGACATCGCCGGTGTCGATGTTGGCGATTTCCGCGTGACCATTGCCGGGAGGCACGGCAAGGCGTGGGCCATCGTCATGATCCAATTGCGACCACCACGCAGCCAGGGCCAGAGGTGGAATCTGCAGATCGGCGTGATTATCGGGGCCGTCGAGTTTCATTGCGAGCATCAGCGGGTTGCTCTGGTCGGCTGGCGTCAATGCGACGGATACGTTGTATTGCCCTGTACTCGCATGATCGAGTTTGCCGGCCAGTTGCGCTGACGCATCCGCCGCGCCATGCCAGCGTGCGCTGCCGATGAGATGCAGCGTCAGTGCCGTGCTGTGCGTAAGCGTCAGTCCGATGTTATCCAGCAGGAGGGTGCCGCCCTTGATATTGGGCGTGACGGACAGACGCAATTGTGTAGGTATGCCTTGTGCGTCCTTCGCCGTGATGGTGAGCGGGAAGGGGTGATTGGCAGCGAGGCGCCCCGCGTCCAGCTCCACATCACCCAGCAGCATCTGGTTGCCGCGTACAAGGCTGCCGCGCGTGATGTGTATGCCCGCGTCAATACTCGGGATGGAGGAGGGCGCGGATGTGGGGCCGGACGGTAGATCGTCCAGCCAGGATTGCAGTGCATCCAGGTCCACGCGCGGCGAGTCGATCCGCATCTGCGAGATCACCGTGTCGCCGTGAACCAGCGTGCGCCAGGGCAAGACAAGCGTGCCGCGCGCCGCAAGCAAGATAGGCATGTTCGCGTTCTGCGCGCTCAGCGTGATGCCTTCGAGTTCCAATGCGGGACGAGGAAACAAGGCTGGTGTGGCGGGGCTGGCCAGGTTGAGTTCAAGACCGGCGTCGCGAGCCTGCTTTTGCAGCATGGCCGTAATGCGCTCCGGTTGGAGCAGCACATGCACTGCAATGAGCGCGACAGCAACGAGCAGCAACGTAGCGCTGCTCAGAATGATCAAGGAGATGCGGAGCCAGCGCGGCACCGGTCGGCTCCCCTCAGCCCTGGCCTAGCGACGCGGGAAGCAGGCCGTCGACGTATGCCTCTGCGTCGAACACCCGCAAATCCGTCGCGGTTTCGCCCAGGCCCACGTAGCGAATCGGCAGGCCAAACTCGCGTGCCAGCGCGAACACCACGCCACCCTTTGCGGTGCCGTCGAGCTTGGTGACGACCAAGCCGCTGACCCCCACGATCTGGCGGAACTGGCGCACCTGGTTCACTGCGTTCTGGCCAGTGGTGCCATCGATGATCATCAGCACTTCGTGTGGTGCATCGACATCGATCTTCTTGAGCACGCGGGCGATCTTGCCCAGCTCGTCCATCAGGCCGCCTTGCGTGTGCAGGCGCCCTGCGGTGTCAGCGATCAATACGTCAGCGCTGCGTGAGCGCGCTGCCTGAAGTGCGTCGAAGATCACGCTGGCGGCGTCGGCGTCCTGACCCTGCGAAATCACGGGCACGTTGTTGCGCGCACCCCAGGTCTTGAGTTGCTCCACCGCCGCGGCGCGGAAGGTGTCACCTGCGGCAAGCAGCACCTGATGTCCTTCGTCGCGATAGCGACGAGCGAGCTTGCCGATGGTGGTGGTCTTGCCGACGCCATTGATGCCCACTGTGAGGATCACGAACGGCTTGAGGCCATCCACGACCAACGGCTTTTCCACAGGGCGCAGCAGGGTGATCAACGATTGGCGCAGTGCGGCCAGTAGCGCGCCGGCGTCGGCAAACTCGCGCTTGTGCATGCGCTTGCGCAGATCCTCCACCAATGCCGTGCTTGCCTCGACGCCTACGTCGGCGGTGATGAGCGTGGTTTCCAGCTCGTCCAGCAGGTCGTCGTCGAGTTTGGGGTGGCGCGTGAAGAGTGTGGACAGTCCACGGGCGAACGCGCTACCGGAGAGGCGCTCGCGCCAGCTGCGCTTGGCCGGTGCGGCGGCCTCGACCACGGCGGCGAGTTCGGTGGCTTCGTCCTCGATCGGCGCCTCGGGAGCCGGCGGGGCCTCGGCCAGTGCCTCGTCCAGCGCGGGGCCGGCATGATCAAGCGAAATGGCATCCGTGTCGTGCGCGAAACCCGTGGCCGGAGCGCTTTCCGCCGCTGGTGCGGTCGGCTGGCCCGGTGGGGTCTCGGCGGGTTTCTTCTTCCAGAACTTGAGCATTGCGGCGGCGATTCAAAGACAATGGCGGGCATGCTACCACCCCCATCCAAACTCACCGCTGAGTCCTGCTGCCGATGAAGGCGGCGTCTGGACGCGTCCGCATCATCGGCGGGCACTTGCGCAATTCCCGCCTCGATGTTCCCGATCTTCCCGGTCTGCGGCCCACGCCGGAGCGCGTGCGCGAGACCCTGTTCAACTGGCTCGCTCCGGTGATTGCTGGCGTGAAGTGTCTGGACCTCTGTGCGGGCACGGGCGCGCTGGGCATCGAGGCTCTTTCTCGCGGCGCCGCTGGCGTGCAGTTCGTTGAGCGCGACGTCAAGGCAGCACAAGCGCTGCGAGCGAATCTGGTCAGGTTGAAAGTGGAGGGTGGTCAGGTGGCCGCGGCCGATGCTCAGGCCTACCTGCAAGGGCCGGCCCAGCCCTTTGGATTGGTGTTCCTGGATCCCCCGTTTGCACTCGACTTGTGGACATCGCTGGCGCAACGCCTGGAGGAGGGTGGCTGGCTTACGCCGTCGGCGTGGATCTACGTGGAATCTCCCCGTCAGGCGGGCCTCTCGCTGCCTACGCCATGGACGCCGCACCGGGAGGGGACCGCTGGCGACGTGCGTTACGCGCTTTATCGCCGGGGCTCCTGACCATCGCGTATGGAAACGGACCGCGTCGACAGGCCCTAGGCGGGCGCGGCGAACGGGCCTAAGCTAGCCGCCCCTCCGCTGACAGTGACTCGTCACGTGAATAAGCCGCCGGTCAACCAGCGCCTCGCCGTTTACCCGGGTACTTTCGACCCGATCACCAATGGTCATGCTGATCTGGTGGCGCGCGCTGCGCCGCTGTTCGAACGCATCATCGTCGCGGTGGCAGAAAGCCCCAACAAGGGCCCCGGTTTCAGCCTCAACGAGCGCATCGCATTGGCGAGGCTGGCTCTGGCTGACCTCAAGAATGTCGAAGTACGCGGTTTCGATGGCTTGCTGGCGCACTTCATCGAGGACGTGGGTGCGGGTGTAATCATCCGCGGTCTGCGTGCCGTTTCGGATTTCGAGTACGAGTTTCAGTTGGCCAGCATGAACCGCCATCTGATTCCGCAGGCTGAAACCCTGTTCCTGACGCCCGCCGAGCAATACAGCTTCATCTCGTCCACATTGGTGCGCGAGATTGGACGTCTGGGTGGCGATATCACCGGTTTCGTGCACCCGGCCGTGCAGCAGGCGATGCGCCAGCGCTGGCGCTGAGCGCGTTTTCGCCGATGCGGTGACCGCAGGCGCGCATCGGTAGACAACCGCCCAACGGTGCGGCCCTGCCCGAAAGTGGGCGGCGTCTGAGTCTGTCGCGAAGCAGCAGGCAAGCCAGTGTCAGGCAGGGGCGGGCTCGTGTATCCTCGCGGGCATCCTGCGGACAGGACAGTCGCTCGCCGCGGGCCAGGGGTACGCAAGGTTCACGTGGTCGCTCGGCTTCCATGGAACCTGAGCCGGGCTCCCGGTCCAACAAGGCCCTGTCGCATGACAGGCCGGTAGGTCAGTCATCCAATGGATCCCGTGCCCCGATTCCACCATCCAAGGTGACCACCATGTACAAGTACGCTCTCCTCGCCGCCCTCGCGATCACCGGCCTCGCTGCTTGCAGCCAGAAGGACGAATCCGCTCAGCAGCAGCCGACCGAACAGGCCGCCGCGGTGACCAAGCCCACTGATCCGAATGACTCCAAGGCGTGGAACGCCTACCTCGGCCAGATCGTCCAGAAGAACATGCAGGGCATGACGGCTGACCGTCCGTTCCCGTACCTGGTGCCGGCCGGCGACAGCGATGACGCCAACGCGCTGCGCCAGCGCCAGCTTGAGCAGGTGCAGGACACCGTCGCCCGCGGCGTGCTGCCGGGCAACATGCTGGTCTTCGCTGGTCCGGATTCGGGCAAGACCTCTGAGTTCGTGAGCGACGCCTTCAAGGACGCCAAGCCGGGTTCGTTCAAGGACGTGATCGTGCTGGTGATCGGCGATGCCGCCGACAAGGACAAGGTGTCCGCTGTCCTGCAGCCGACCGGCGCCACCGTGCGTTATGTGAACTGGTAAGTCCCGGTTTACAAAGTTGTTTCGAAGCCCGCGGCACGCAAGTGCCGCGGGCTTTTGTTTTTCCAAGGCGCATCCATCTTGATACTTCTTGCGGCGCATCATCGGCGCCCAGCATGTAAACTCAACGAATGTCCCTGAAAATCCTCGATACCTGCGTCAATTGCGACGTCTGCGAACCAGCTTGTCCGAACAAGGCCATCTCGCTGGGCGAGGAGTACTACGTGATTGATCCGTCGCTGTGCACCGAATGCATCGGTCACTACGACGAACCACAGTGCGTGGATGTATGCCCGGTCGAGTGCATCATCATCGACCCCGAGCACACGGAGACGCACGATCAGCTCGAACTCAAGTACCGCCACCTGATGGCGCTGAGTGGTGATACCCCGGCGTCAGCGGTTGATGCATCCACAAAGGACGACGCATGAAGCATCCGTTGAACTGGCGCGTGACGCTGCTGGCCCTGCTTGTTTCCTCCAGTGTTGCCTACGCCGACAGCCGCCCCGCCACCGCTCCCACCCCTGCCAACTCCGCGGACCTCATCACGCAGCGTCCCGGCCATGCCGGCATCGCCAGCGCGAACTTCCATGCGACTGACGCCGGTCTCGAAGTGCTCGCCAAGGGTGGTAACGCGTTCGACGCAGCGATTGCCGTGGCTTCCACGCTGTCCATCGTGGAGCCGGAGAGCTCCGGCATCGGCGGTGGTTTCATGGCCGTGTTGCATCGCGCTTCCGATGGCAAAGACATTTTCATCGACGCACGCGAAACCGCGCCAGCGGCAGTGAATACGAAGGACTATCTCAACAGGGACGGCGAACCTAATCGCGATACTGCGCTCAACGGGCCGCTTTCGGCGGGCATCCCCGGCGAACCCGCCGGCCTTGCGTGGCTGGCCAAGCATTACGGCAAGCTGCCGCTGAAAGATTCGCTGACACCGGCCATCCGCCTGGCGCGAGAGGGCTTCCAACCCGACGGTCGCCTCATCAACGCTATCAGCGAGCGCCAGGAAGATATCAACCGCTGGCCGGCCTCCGTCGCCAAGTACCTCCCGAACGGCAAGCCGCCGGTGGCCGGGCAGACCTGGCGCGATCCGGACCAGGCGCGCACGCTGGAAATTCTGGGTGAGCACGGCGCGGATGGTTTCTACCGCGGTGAGGTTGGCAAGAAGCTGGTGGACGCCGTGCGCGCCGCGGGCGGCAACTGGACGGCAAAGGATCTGGAGAGCTACCAGATCAAGGAGCGCACGCCTATCACCGTGGACTACCGCGGCTACCGCGTAGTCACCGCGCCGCCGGCTTCGTCGGGTGGTGTGGCAGTGGCGGAGATCCTGAATATCCTTTCCGGCTACGACCTGACCAAGCTGGACGAGGCTCACCGCACGCATCTGGTCATCGAAGCCATGCGCCGCGCGTTCCGAGATCACAATGATTACCTCGGTGATCCGGATTTCGTGAAGATGCCACTCGACATGCTGCTGTCGCCTTACTACGCGGCGGGCCTGCGCATGACCATCTTGGCCGACAAGGCCACGCCGTCGTCGATGCTGCCGGCCAGCATCAGCGTTGATCCGGGCATGCACACCACGCATTTCTCCGTGATCGACAAGGACGGCAACATCGCCTCCATCACGCTCACGGTGAACTACACCATGGGCTCCACCTTCGTTGCCGCTGGCACCGGCGTGCTGCTCAACGACGAGATGGACGACTTTGCGCTGGTACCGAACAAGCCCAACGTCTATGGCCTGCTGGGAAGCGCTGCCAATGCGCCGGAGCCGGGCAAGCGCATGCTGTCGTCGATGACGCCGAGCATCGTGTTCGGCGCGGATCGTGTCGGCGTGATCGGTTCGCCCGGCGGTTCCACCATCATCACGCAGGTGCTGGAAGGCATCCTGGCCTTCATCGATGGCAAGGACGCGCAAGGCATCACCGCCCAGAAGCGCTTCCATCACCAATACATGCCTGACCGTGTGGACGTGGAGCCGGGTGCGTTTGATCCGGCTACTGCCGAAGCGCTGACCCGCATGGGCCACACACTCAAGGAACGCAGTCCCTGGGGTTACATGAACGTGGTCACCTGGGATCTGAAGACCAACAAGCTTGATGCGGCCAGCGATCCGCGCCGTGAGTCGGGCCTGGGCAAGGTGCAGTAAGTCATGGAGCTCTGGTCCCTTGCCGGCAACTCCCAGAAACTTGATGGTGGTGCCATGTTTGTTCGGCCCATCCATGGGCCTCACCCCGCGCTGCGCGCGGGGCCGCCTTCGGCGTCCGGATTCGCTCCCGGCGAATCCGTGGCAACGCGAGGTACTTGATATGGAAATGTGGTCGCTGGTCGGCAACTCCCAGAAACTTGATGGTGGTGCCATGTTCGGCAACGCACCGCGAGCGCTGTGGTCGCGCTGGATCGCGCCGGATGCAGAGAACCGCATCCCGCTTTCGTGTCGCTGCCTGCTGGTGAAGGGTCTCGACGGCAAGAACGTATTGTTCGAAACCGGTATTGGTGCCTTCTTTGAACCGGCGTTGCGCGAACGGTACGGTGTGCTGGAAGACCGCCACGTACTGCTGGAATCGCTCGCACAGGCCGGGCTCACGCATGAAGACATCGATGCGGTGGTGTTGTCGCACCTGCACTTCGATCATGCGGGTGGTCTGCTTGCGGCATGGGAAGAAGGGCAGGCGCCACGACTGCTGTTTCCGAACGCCACCTATATCGTTGGCGCAGAGCACTGGCGCCGCGCACTGAAGCCGCACCCGCGCGACCGCGCATCGTTCGTGCCGGAACTGCAGCCCTTGCTTGAAGCGAGCGAGCGGTTGGAGCTCGTCGATGGCGAGTACTCCAGCGCATTGGGTGAGTCGGTACGCTTCAGTTTTTCAGACGGCCATACGCCGGGCCTGATGTTGGCGGAAGTGGGCGGCGTAGTCTTCTGTGCCGACCTCATTCCGGGGCGCTTCTGGGTGCATCTACCCATCACGATGGGCTACGACCGCTTTCCGGAAAGGCTGATCGAAGAGAAGCGCGCCTTCCTGGACGACAAGCTGGGGCGCGGCGTGCGTCTGTTCTTTACTCATGACCATGACTGCGCCGTAGCGCGCGTCGTGCGTGACGAACGCGGGCGCTACGGCACCGCCGACGAACAACGAGAAATGCGCGAACAGGTGGCCTGAGCAGCCGCCATCGGGGAGAGGGACGATCATGCAGCCTTGGTTGCGACGCGTACTGGGTGGACTGTTGCTTTTGGCGGGCACAGGGCTGGTGGTGACGACCGAGCAAGGCTTGCTCGCCAATCGTCACGCGTCCGATCGCCATGGCGGACAGATCGTGGATCTGGGTGACGGCGGTTCGTCGGATCGGGGGCATCACGGCAACCTCGTACGTGTCGCCGGCCCCATTCGCGTGGTGGAAGAACCCTTCGATCCGGAATTCGGTCAACGCTCACGCGCGCCGGTGATGATCCGTCACGTCGAGATGTTCCAATGGCGGGAAATCCGCGTGGGCAGTGACGTGCACTATGAGCTGGATTGGGTAGACCGCCCGATCGATTCGCATCGTTTTGCTCAGCCCTCCGGTCATGTGAATCCAGAGCGGTTCCCGATCGAAGGTAAGCAGTTCGACGCAGGGCAGGCGCGCGTTGGCAACTACGCCATGTCCCCGCCGCTGCTGCATGCGTTGCCGGGTGGCGCCCTCATTACGCCCGACAGTAAGACCTTGCCGGTGAATCTGGCCGCAAGTTTTTCCCTCAATGGCAATTACTTCACCACGAGCGCACATCCTGAGCAGCCTCGATTGGGCGATCTACGCGTGAGTTGGGAGGCAGTGCCGCCGCAGGTCGTGACCGTGTTTGCGCAGATCAATGGCGAAGAGCTGGTGCCAGCGGCGAGTGCCATGGATGGCAAGGGCTTCGACGTTCAGATAGGCGATCGCGAGCTGGTGGACGTGGTGCCTGATGTGCCACCGCCGCCGTCCTACGTGTGGGTGCGCCGCATTGCTGCCGTGTTGTTGGCGATGTTTGGTGCGTTGCTGTTGTTGCCGGAGCGTCCGCGCACCCATCATGACTTGTTGCTCGCTGTGGGGAGTGGCTTGCTGCTGGTGTCTGCGGTGGCTTGTGTGATGTGGCTGGGGACGGATATGGCGATGGGTGGGGTTTGGTTTTTGGTGGCGTTGGTGGGGATGGGGGTGGCGGTTTGGCGGTTGCGGGCAACCGCTGAGTGAGGAGGCGCGCTTTTTCTCCCTCTCCCCTCCGGGGAGAGGGTTGGGGTGAGGGGGGGGGCTCGCCTTATCGTTTCAACTTTAGCCGTCACCCCGGCGTAGGCCGGGGTCCAGAGCCTCGGTGTTTGATTGTCGCGTGGCGGCGACCTGGCCGCTTACGCAGCGGGCGTTTCGACCTCCTGCCGGAGGCCGAGTCACTTTTCTTTGCTTGCCCAAAGAAAAGTAACCCAAAGAAAGGGCACCCCCGTCGCGTCGCCGGCCGATGAAGCCGGCCGGTCCGTGAGAGTCGGCCGGGCTTTTCGACAGGGCATCCTGCCCTGACGAAAAGTGCCGGGCGTCGTGCCCGGCCCCCCCTTCGGGGCCTGATCGTCCGCCCCTCACCGCCGCTCAAGGGGGCCTGAAGGTCAACAGCGAGAGCAGACGGCTCGTGCAGCGTTGCTGCACATCGCATCGCGGCGGGTCGCGTTGCTCCTGCTCTAGGGCTCAAAGCCAAGGCAGAAGAGAAAAGCGATGCCGTTCGGTGGCGAGTTCTCTCCACCGGTCGGGAAGCGTAGCGTTTGCTTTCCCTTGCCCCAGTGGTAGGAAAGCGTAGCGCTCCCTTTACCTCGCCTCGGCGGTAGGAAAGCGTAGCGTCCTCTGTCCCTAGCCTCAGCGATCGGGAAGCGTAGCGAAGCCTGCTTTAAGTCCTCTCCGCACCGGCGCGTTGCGAAGCGCTTCGGCGTACCCGCGGTGTAGAGGCGAAGTTGGCCAGGCAACACGATTCCTCAGCCGTTCGGGGTTATCCCAACGACATGCTGCGGGCGTTGGCTTTATGGCCATTTTCTTTGGGTTACTTTTCTTTTGGGCCAGCAAAAGAAAAGTGACTCGGCCTCCGGCAGGAGGTCGAAACGCCCGCTGCGTAAGCGGCCAGATCGCGGCAACGCGCGAGGCGATAACCATACGCACAGCTACTGGATGACCAGCCATTCGGCTGTTGAAAAGCGCTTCCTGCCTCTGCAGGGATGACAGCACGGACGAAACGGCGAGGCTAGATTGACCCCTCACCCCAACCCTCTCCCCGAAGGGGAGAGGGAGTCAACGCGCGGCCTGCTGAAATGTCATCAATACACCAACAGCAACCACGCCAAGCAGCCTAAGCCGCTCACGCCACCTGCGCGTCAAACTTGCGAATGAACTCCCGCACCTGCGGATACACCATCTGCCGCCAGCGTCGACCACTGAAAATACCGTAGTGGCCCGCACCTTCAACCACGCGGTGCTCGCGACGGTCGGCAGCGATACCGCTGCACAGGTCATGGGCCGCTTCGGTCTGGCCAATGCCCGAGATATCGTCCAGCTCACCTTCGACTGTCAGCAAAGCGGTGGTCTTGATCGCGGAGGGCTTCACGCGTTCGCCCGACACATCCCACAGGCCACGTGGCAACAGAAACTGCTGGAACACGGTGGAGATGGTGTCGAGGTAATACTCAGCTGGCATGTCGAGCACGGCGTTGTATTCGTCGTAGAACTTGCGGTGCGCCTGGGCGTCGTCTTCGTCGCCACGCAGCAGGTTCTCGTAGAAATCCCAGTGCGAGTTGAGGTGGCGGCCCGGGTTCATGGCGATAAAGCCGGCGTGCTGCAGGAAGCCGGGGTACACCTCGCGGCCGCTGCCTGGGTAGTTCGGCGGCACGGTATGGATCACGTTGCCGCGGAACCAGCTGAGCGGGCGGTTGGTGGCGAGGCTGTTCACGCCGGTGGGGTTACTGCGCGGCTCGATCGGGCCGCCCATCATGGTCATGCTGAGCGGGGTCTTTTCACCGCGTGCGGCCATCAGAGAGATGGCGGCGAGCACCGGCACGGTCGGCTGGCACACGGAAATCACGTGCAGTCGTTCGGCGCCGATGTGACGGATGAATTCTTCGATGTACGCCACGTAGTCGTCGAGATGGAACGCGCCCTCGCTGGCCGGCACCATGCGCGCGTCGACCCAGTCGGTGATGTACACCTTGTGGTCTTGCAGCAGGGTGCGCACGGTATCGCGCAGCAACGTGGCGTGGTGACCGGAGAGTGGCGCCACGACCAGTACGGTCGGTTCGCTCTTCAGACGCTCGATGGTGTCCGGATCGTCGCTGAAGCGCTTGAAGCGCTTGAGCTGGCAGAAGGGCTTGTCCAGCACCACGCGTTCGATCACGGCAATGTCCTGACCGTGCGAGGTGACCTGTGGCAGGTTGAAGGCGGGCTTTTCGTATTCCTTGCCCAGGCGGTGCATCAGCTCGTAGCCGGCGGCCAGTCGCTGGGCGCCGGGCAGGTGCGAAAGCGGGCTGGTGACGTCACTCAGCAACTTGGCGCTGGCTTCGGCGTAATGGCTCATGGGGCCGAGGAAGGCGCGTTGCCACTCGTGGATCTGATAGAGCATGAGACGAACCGGACGGGGTCAGAGGAAGTCATCTTACCCGGTTTGCGGGATGCGTGCTGCGCTGCCGCATCGTCTCGTCCCTGATGAATCAGTCGCTTACATGCGTCGGCAGAGCAGCAGCACTTCATCGACCCCCGCCGATGGCACCAGTCCGGGCTGCCAGTTCAGCGGCTTTTGCAGGCGCAGGCCAATGGGCATGAAGACCCGGTTGTACCACCACAGCGCGCGTTCCCTGTGTTGGGTGAGGTACTTCTCGCCAAGAGCGAGCAGGGTGGGGGAGGAAGGTTGCATGCCATAGATGGCGCTTTGCTCAATGCGCCAGCCATGGGTAGCCAGTCGGGCGGCGATGTCTGCAGGCTCGTATCGCCGGTAGTGGCCGACGAAGTCGTCGAAAGAGGTCCATGCATCCGCATGCAACGGTACGGAGAGCAGTAGCGCAGCGCGCGGATCAGCGACGCGTGTGAGTTCGCGCAGGGCGCCGTCGTCATCGACCACGTGCTCGAGGATGTCGAGCGCGCACACCAGATCGAAGCTGGCGTTGGCGTACGGCAGGGCTGTAATGCTCCCCCGCGTCGCCATGGCGTTCCGCGTGCGCAGCGCCGTGATGGCGGCACCGCTGAGGTCCATGAAGCAGGTGCCATCGAGTGGGAGGCGTGGACGTAATCCGGGCGCAACCTCGAGGCGGCGCGGTGCGTGTGCCACGAGCTTGGATACCAGCGGCCAGGTATTGAACCGGTTCGGCTCAACCAGCCGTGCGCCGGACCAGAGCGACTCGTAGAAGCTCCGGTTGATGCGATTGACGTTTTCTGCGCGCGAGCGCGTCGGTGCGACAGTAGGCATGGACAAAGTGTCGCGCCCGGTTTGCTGAGCGTGGCATGAAAGTCAGCGGATGCCGCGTAGTTCGGTGCGTGCGATCACGTCATGCATCGCACGTTTTCGCGGATCGAATGCGGCCACGGCAAACCATGCGGCCCATACCACCAGGACCGACCATCCAGCACTGCGCGCGCCAATCACCGGCGCAAGCGCGAGCAACAGCATCGGTGCAGCGGCCACCAGTAGTCGCACGATGGCCTGCGCAGGGCTTATGCGCAGACCGTCGGCGTTGGTCACGCGGATGCGCCACGGGCGCATGCCCAGTGTCTGTCCGCCGCGCAGCCACGACGCGAGGAAGTACGCCGACACCACCAGCGCCTGCAGCGGCTGATACCACCAGGCGATGTGTGCGTGTCCGTCGGCACTGACCACGGTGCCCCCGGTGAGGCGCTGGCACACGTAGCCCACCACCATCACGATGGCCACCACGGCGAGCAGGTCGTAGAGCAGGGCGATCAGGCGACGCCACAGCGGGCAATACACGTCGGTTGCGGTGATGGCATTCATCGAAACGGAGGTCGTTGGGCGTGGAGTGCTTGCGCATGGCGAGGCGGACGGCGAGCATCGCCTCCATGCAGCACGAAGAACCCAGTATCGCCGAAGCCGACCGCCGCAGCATCGATGCCTTCATCGAACGCGTGTGGTCCGAAGATGGCCTGTCCGACCGCACGCTCGACGCCTATCGCCGTGACCTTGAGGGCTTGGCCCGCTGGCTGGGCACGCAGGGGCAGAGCCTGCACAGCGCGCGGCGCCAGCACTTGTCCGCCTACCACGGCAGCCAGCCGGTGGCCGTGCGTTCCCTGGCGCGTCGGCAGTCGTCATTCCGCCGGTACTACGCGCACGTCGCGCGTTCCGAGCCGGGGTTCGAAGACCCCACCTTGCTGATCGAGCGTCCCAAAACGCCGCGCAGCCTGCCCAAGGCCTTGGCCGAGCGTGAGATCGAAGGGCTGCTGGACGCGCCGGACGTCGGCAGCACGCTGGGGCTGCGTGATCGGGCCATGCTGGAATTGATGTACGCCTCGGGCTTGCGTGTGTCCGAATTGGTGGAGTTGCCGCTGGCATCGCTCAACCTTCGCCAAGGCGTGGTGCGTGTCACCGGCAAGGGTGGCAAGGATCGTCTGGTGCCCATCGGCGAGATGGCTGCGGAGCGTATCGAGGCCTATCTCGCCACCGCACGTCCCGTGCTCGCCAAGGGCCGCCAGCCGGCAGCGCTTTTCCTTAGCAATCGCGGTGAAGGCATGACCCGCCAGATGTTCTGGACGTTGGTAAAGCGCTACGCCGTGACGGTAGGCATTGTGCCCAAGCGCATCTCGCCGCACGTGCTGCGGCATTCCTTCGCCACCCACCTGCTCAACCACGGAGCCGACCTGCGCGCGCTGCAGATGCTGCTGGGCCATAGCGCGCTCAGTACCACGCAGATCTACACCCTGGTGGCCAAAGAGGGCCTCAAGCGCCTGCACGCTCAGCATCATCCACGGGGATGAGCGGCGCGCCGGTGTGTCAAACGGCCCACATACCCGTTCATGTGCCTGTGAGAGAATGGGTTTTCCCCCTGCGCCCCGACGGGGCGGCATGTCGATGAGGTTTGTGATGTTCAAGAAATGGTTGCTGGCACTGTGCGTCGGCGGATTGACCCTCAACGCCTGCGCTGCGCCCGATGGCGCGGCTGCCGCTCCCGAGGCCGCCGTGCGCAAGGCGCTGCTCTCGCTGGTGCCCAATGCGAACATTGATTCGGTTCGCCCGGCACCGATGCCCGGCTTCTATCAGGTCATCGCTTCGGGCCATCTGGTCTACGTCTCTACCGACGGCAAGTACATGCTCAATGGCGATCTGATCGACCTGAGCAAGAAGAAGAACATCACGGAAGACGGCTGGGCGGATTTCCGCAAGGCCGAATTGGCCAAGGTGCCGGCGGCCGACCGCATCGTGTTTGCGCCGGCCAACCCGCGTTATCGCGTCACTGTCTTTACGGACGTCAATTGCGCGTACTGCCGCCAGCTGCATGAGCACATCGCGGACTTCAACAAGGCCGGCATCGCCGTGGAATACATCGCCTGGCCGCGTGAAGGCGTGACCAACGAGGCGGGCAAGACCACGCAGACCTACAACGAGATGGTTTCGGTCTGGTGCGCCGCCGACCGCAAGGCGGCCTTCTCGGCCGCCAAGCTGGGCAAGGCGCCGAAGGCCACCAACTGCCCGAACCCGGTGAAGGACGAGTTCGACCTGGGCGTGAAGCTGGGCGTGACCGGCACGCCAACCATCATCGGTGAAGACGGCAGCATGCTTGGCGGTTACGTGACCCCGGATCAGCTGTTGCAGGCGCTGAAGACCGGCGGCTGAGCCCCGGTCCCTCCGTATCCAGCAAAAACAATCGGTTGGGCTATTCTGGCGGCCGGGCGCAGGTCCCGGCCGTTGCGTTGCTCAGGATGCTGCGTCGCGGCAGTCTTGATGCTCGATGGGGTACAATAGGCGTTTTCGCCTACCTCCCGTTCCCCGCATGATCGCACTCGACGGGCAGAGCGCCCTCTCGCCTTTTCGTCTCGAACGTCTGAACGCACGCCTGGAGGCCATTCACCGTGGCACTCGGGTGCAGGCGTCGTGGTTCGTTTACTTCATCGACGCCGACCGCACGCCGGAGGGCGAGCAGCATCGTCGCCTGCTGGAAGTGCTGGAAGCCAAGGACGGTGCGCCGGAGGCCGCCTCCCTGTGGGTGGTTCCGCGACTAGGCACGATTTCGCCCTGGTCCAGCAAGGCCACTGACATCCTGCATGGCGCCGGCTTCGACGTGCGCCGCGTGGAGCGTGGCACCGCCTGGCAGGTCGCTGGTCTGCCCGCCGCAGGTACGGCTCAGTACGACGCCGTGCTGGCTGTGCTGCACGATGCGATGACGCAGTCGGTGCTGACCAGCCTGGATCAGGCCAAGGGGCTGTTCCTTGGTGGACAGCCCGGTCCGATCGTCCATATCGCGCTAGGCGGTGACGCCAAGGCTGCGTTGGACAAGGCCAACAAGGAACTGGGGCTGGCACTGGCCGACGACGAGATTGAATACCTCGTCGAGCGCTACGCCGAGCTGGGTCGTGACCCGAGCGACGCCGAACTCTTCATGTTCGCGCAGGCCAAC
>NZ_JAELTQ010000124.1 GCF_016428905.1 Dyella sp. ASV24
GTACAACACCAGGTAGCGCGCGCGATTGTCGGTGACATCTACGCTGCCGAAGGCGCCGGTGGTGTCGTCCGTCCAGCCCATGTGCTCGCACAGGCTCAGGTCCTTGCTGTCGATCGGCTGAAAGGCATCATCCAGCAGCACAACGGTCGGTGCGAACAGATAGCTGGCGCGCAGCCAGCGGCCGTTCAATTCCGACTTCACGGCAACGCGGTAGGGCATCTGCGTTTCGCGGGGCAGGCTGAAGCTCAGGAAGTAGCTGCGGTCGCCATTGAGGTTGGCGACCATGCTGCCCGGGCCAAGCTCGAACTTCTTCGGTCGCCACGGTAGCGAATCCTGAAAGGAGAAATCCGCAAAGGTGCTGCAGCAGGGGGTGGCCTGCTGCAGGGATTTCTTCGCCTGATCGAGGCCGGAATTGTTGTTCTCAGGCGGACGCAGGTTGGGCGGTACCAGCGCTTTCACGCTGCAGCCGCCCACCAGCACAGTGGACACGAGAAGGGCAGTGGCGACGATCAATCGATAGCGCATAACTCAACCGTGGAAGATCAGAATTCAGCCGTCCCTGCCGCACGGGGATAGGGGATGGCATCGCGGATGTTGGAAAGACCGCACACGTAGACCAGCAGGCGCTCGAAACCAAGGCCAAAGCCGGCGTGCGGCACGGTGCCGTAACGGCGCAGGTCACGGTACCAGCCATAAGTGGCAGGATCGAGGCCAAACTGGATCATGCGGCGGTCGAGGTAATCGAGACGCTCTTCGCGCTGCGCGCCGCCGATGATCTCGCCGATGCCGGGTGCCAGCACGTCCATCGCGGCGACGGTTTTGCCGTCGTCGTTCAGGCGCATGTAAAAGGCCTTGATCTGCTCGGGGTAGTTCATCACCACCACCGGACGGCCAACGTGCTTTTCAGCGAGGTAACGCTCGTGCTCGGTCTGCAGGTCGATGCCCCAGGCCACCGGGAACTCGAACTTCTGGCCCGACTTCTTGAGGATCTCGATGGCGTCGGTGTAATCGATGCGCTCGAACGGTTCGGCGATAAAGGCTTCCAGACGGCTAATTGCATCCGGCTGTACGCGTTCGGCGAAAAACGCCATGTCGTCTGCGCGCTCGTCCAGCACGGCTTTGAAGATGGCCTTGAGGAAGCCTTCGGCACAATCGGCGTTGTCGTTGAGATCGGCAAAGGCAATCTCCGGCTCCACCATCCAGAACTCGGCGAGATGGCGGGCGGTGTTGGAGTTCTCCGCGCGGAACGTCGGGCCGAAGGTGTACACCTTGCTCATCGCCAGGCAGTAAGCCTCCACGTTGAGCTGGCCGGACACGGTGAGGAAGGCTTCGCGGCCGAAGAAATCCTTGCGGAAGTCGATCTTGCCGTCCGGCATGCGGGGCAGGTTGGCCAGGTCCAGCGTGGACAGGCGGAACATGTCGCCTGCGCCCTCGGCATCCGACGTGGTGATGATCGGCGTGTTGATCCAGAAGAAGCCCTGCTCCGTGAGCCAGCGGTGGATCGCCGTCATCATGGTGTGGCGCACTCGGGTGACCGCGCCAAACAGGTTGGTGCGCGGACGCAGGTGCGCCACTTCGCGCAGGAACTCCATGGTGTGCGGCTTGGGCTGGATCGGGTAGGTCAGTGGATCGTCCACGAAGCCGGTGACCTCGACCGTTTCGGCCTGGATCTCGAAGCGCTGCCCCTTGCCCTGCGATGGCACCAGCGTGCCCGTCACGATCAGGCCGGCACCGGTGGTCAGGTGCTTCACCTCGTTCTCGTAGTTGGGCACCTTGTCGGTGACGACCGCCTGGATGGGGTCGAAGCAGGAACCATCGGTCACATTCACGAAGGACAGACCGCCCTTCGAATCGCGGATCGTGCGCACCCAACCGCGCACCGTGACGACACTGCCGGCTTCGATCGAACCGGAAAGAGCCTGCTTGACGCTAACCACCGCCATGGATTGAAACTCCTGCTGGGCGCCGCATATCGGACGCGTAAGTCGAACTGGACATGATAGTGTACGTATCATTCAGGTTCGACCCTCCCATGTCCGGTTTCGGACCATCGAAAGTCCGAGTAGTTGCACAGCCCATGACCATCACCATCACTCCCGCCGCCAGTGAACGTATGCGCTCCTTTCTCGCCGGTACCCCCGACGCGGCCGGCGTGCGCTTTGGCGTGAAGAAGACCGGCTGCTCCGGCTTTGGCTATGTGGTGGACCTGGCACAGGCTGTGGGCGAGGGCGATGAGGTCATGAACGTGGACGGCGTGCCCCTGATCGTCGAGGGCAAGAGCCTGCCCCTGATCGACGGCACGGTGATCGATTTCCAGCGTCAGGGCCTGAACGCCGCCTTTGTCTTCCACAACCCCAACGCTACCGGTGAGTGTGGTTGCGGCGAGAGTTTCACCGTCGGCTGAGATTTGGCGCCGACGCGACTGGGCTGTCATCGACTTGCCCCAAACGGCTGAATTCCCTTACACTTCCGCTTCTGTCCATGCCCCAAAGGCGCGGATAGAACCTTGCCTCACCGCATAGTGCGGGAGGCTGCCAGGCCTGAAAGGGCCGCATCCACAAGGAGTTACCACACGATGTCCCTGCGACATTACGAAGTCGTGTTCCTGGTCCACCCTGACCAGAGCGAGCAGGTCCCGGCGATGATCGAGCGCTACAAGGCGCTGATCGAAACCGACGGCGGCAAGATCCACCGCCTGGAAGACTGGGGCCGCCGTCAGCTGGCGTACCCGATTGTGAACCTGGCCAAGGCTCACTACGTCATGCTCAACATCGAAGTCAGCCAGAACGCGCTGAACGAGCTGGAGTCGGGCTTCCGCTTCAACGACGCCGTGCTGCGCCACCTGGTCATCAAGCGTGACGAGGCTGACACCGAGCAGTCCTTCATCCTGAAGTCCAAGGAAAAGGATGACGCCAAGTCCTCGCGTCGCCGCGATGACGACAGCGAAGGTGACGAGCGTCCGGCTCGCCGTGACCGCGAAGACCGCGATAACGATCGCGACAGCGACGACTGATCAGGAGCACAGACATGTCCAAGTTCTTCCGCCGCCGCAAGTTCTGCCGCTTCACGGCCGAAAAAGTCAAAGAGATCGATTACAAGGATCTCAACACCCTTCGCCAGTACGTGACCGAGAACGGCAAGATCGTTCCGTCGCGCATCACCGGCACCAAGGCTCGCTACCAGCGTCAGCTGGCGACCGCTATCAAGCGCGCCCGCTTCCTGGCTCTGCTGCCGTACACCGACAACCACGACGTCTGATCGTGGCGTGCGCCGGGTGGCAACGCCCGGCGCACCGTCAAACTCTTCGGACAACCGTCCACGGCTGCGCCGGGCCCATCCGGTGCTAACGAAAAGGAACCACCATGGAACTGATTCTTCTCGAGAAAGTCCGCAACCTCGGCAACCTGGGCGACAAGGTCAAGGTCAAGCCGGGTTACGGCCGTAACTACCTGCTGCCGCAGGGCAAGGCCGTGCCGGTCAACGCCGCCAACCTCGAAGCTTTCGAGAAGCGCCGCGCCGAGTACGAAGCCAAGGCTGCCTCGCAGCTGTCCGGCGCTGAAGGCCGCAAGGCCAAGCTGGAAGGCGTGACGGTGACCATCACCGCGAACGCTTCGCCGGAAGGCAAGCTGTACGGCTCGGTCGGCCCGCGCGAGATTTCCGAAGCCCTGCAGGCTGCTGGTCACGACGTGCACAAGGGTGAAGTGATCCAGGGCGAAGGCCCGATCCGTCACACCGGTGAGTTCGACGCCGTGATCGCACTGCACGCTGACGTGCAGACCCAGGTCAAGGTGATCGTGGTCGGCGAGAAGTAAGCCGCCCATTGCTCGCAATACCCAGACGGGCGCCTCCGGGCGCCCGTCTGCTTTTCCGGGTTCGTCATGGTTTTATCCACAACGAACCACAGCTTATCCACAGGGTTATTGTCTCGTCGCCTGAGATGGCGCCGCGTATGCTCTGTATCCAACGCCATGCAGCCGGCTCCCTGTCGGCACGCTGCGAGGAGCCGCGATGTCCTTCGTCCCTGATCCTTCCGACCGTCCAGAGCGCTCCGAGCGCCGTGGGCGCGGTGGGCGCTCCGAGCGCAAGCCCAATCCCAGTATCGATGCGCTGCGCATGCCGCCGCACTCGATCGATGCGGAGCAGGCGGTGCTTGGCGGCCTCATGCTGTCCCCGGATTCGCTGGACAAGGTGGCTGACCGCCTGGGCGAACAGGACTTCTATCGCAAAGATCATCGCCTGATCTGGCGCGCCATTACCGAGCTCGCCGCCAAGGGCATGCCGTGCGATGCGGTAACCCTGGGCGATTGGTTCGAAGCCAATGGCCTGGCTGAGATGGTAGGTGGCGCCGCGTACCTGATCGAGCTGGCGAACACCACGCCCAGTGCGGCGAACATCGCCGCCTATGCCGAGATCG
The DNA here is from genome assembly GCF_016428905.1 of Dyella sp. ASV24. Classification (GTDB taxonomy): domain Bacteria; phylum Pseudomonadota; class Gammaproteobacteria; order Xanthomonadales; family Rhodanobacteraceae; genus Dyella. The sequence goes on from NZ_JAELTQ010000124.1 coordinate 4,415, forward strand.
TGCGTGAGAAATCGGTGTTGCGCATGCTTATCGATGCCGGTACCGGCATCACCGAAGACGGCTATCAGCCCGAAGGCAAGAGCGTGCAGGAGGTGCTGGAGCGCGCCGAGCAAGCGGTGTTCAAGATCGCCGAGTCAGGCGCGCGCGGCAAGAAAGACACGGTGTCGATGCGTGAAGCAGTGAAAGATGCCTTCCGCATTCTCTCCGAGCGCTTCGAGAACAAAGGCCAGCTCACCGGTGTTTCCACGGGCTTTTCCGATCTGGACGAGCTCACCTCGGGCCTGCAGCCCTCCGATTTGATCATCGTTGCGGCTCGTCCCTCGATGGGTAAGACCGCGTTCTCGGTGAATATGGCCGAAGCGGTGGCCATGCGCGGCAAGAAGGCCGTAGCGATCTTTTCGATGGAAATGTCGGCCTCGCAGTTGGCCTTCCGTATGATTTCTTCGGTAGGCCGCATCCATGCGCAGCATCTGCGCAACGGTGACCTTGCTGAGGAGGATTGGCCGCGCGTGACCAACGCCATCGCGCTGTTGTCCGAGGCGAAGATCTTTATCGACGATACGCCAGGCCTCTCGCCGGTGGAAATGCGTTCGCGTTCGCGTCGCCTGCATCGCGAACACGGTGGCCTGGGGCTCATCGTGATCGACTACTTGCAGCTGATGCAGGTGCCGGGCATGAAGGAAAACCGCGCGACCGAGATCTCCGAAATCTCGCGCTCGTTGAAAGGTCTTGCCAAGGAACTCAATTGCCCGGTGATTGCGCTGTCGCAGTTGAACCGCTCGCTAGAACAGCGTGCCGACAAGCGCCCCATGATGTCCGACCTGCGCGAATCGGGCGCTATCGAGCAGGACGCGGACGTCATCATGTTTATCTACCGCGACGAGTACTACAACAAGGAATCGCCCGATAAGGGCCTCGCGGAAATCATCATCGGTAAGCAGCGTAACGGCCCGACCGATACGGTAAAGCTGACCTTCCTCGGTCACTACACCAAGTTCGAGAACTACGCGCCGGATTCGTTCGTCGGCGCCTTCGAATAAGCGATACAGCCTCACATACAGGCGCCGTTCCGTTTCAGGAATGGCGCCTGTACTGCATCGCGTCTATGCACGCCCTACACATGAATCCCGTGCGGCATTCACATGTCGCGGTGCAGCCTCGTAGTCGGTTCCACATACGAGGCACGACACATGTCGCTGATCCTTCTGCTCATCATCGTGTTGCTTCTGCTCGGCGTACTGCCGACATGGCCATACAGCCGTGCATGGGGCTACGGCCCAAGTAGCGGCCTGGGCTTGATTCTGGTCATCCTGGTCGTATTGCTGGTGTTGCGTGTCATCTAAGAGGTGCCGCCATGAGCCGAACCATTCTTCCCGTTTCGTTGATTGTCGCTTGCCTGGCATTGGTGGGCTGCGGCAGCAGTACTCGCGTCGTGCAGAACAACGACACATGCGGTAAACAGATGACGGATCTGCAGAACGCGTTAGCTTCCGGCGCCATGACCCAGCACGAATACGACAAGGCTCGCCGCGTTGCGATTGAGCGCTGCGATTCCCGCGACAACCGCTGAGTGGGTCTAGCTACGGGTATGCGTAGCCGTTGCCCGGGGAATGCCATCAGGGTGCCCCGGGAGTGCCGGACGAGAACGATAGGTTAAGCGCGTCGGACCGGATGGGCCTAGGGATGCTCTGATCTATTCAACATGGGTGTCACCAGCTCTGCTTGCCCGCCGCTGCGCGCAAACAGAGCTGGCCCTGCGGGCTTTCTGGACGTCATGCCACCCGCGTTGAATAGATCAGAGCATCCCTAGCAGGGCTGGTAAGCTTCTGAGGTCATCCGGTCTATCTTTTCTCCCATCCTCACTGCGCTCAGAAGGGCGCCAGGCACGCATGAGTCGTACTACGGTCGCCACCATCCATCTAGGCGCTTTGCGCCACAATCTCGCGCGCATCAAGCAGATGGCGGCGCCGGCCAAAGTCATGGCTGTGGTTAAGGCAGACGCCTATGGTCATGGCCTTGAACGCGTGGCCCGTGCGCTGGATGGTGCTGCCGATGCCTTCGCTGTCGCGGCGCTGGGGGATGGCTTGCGGCTGCGTGCGGCGGGGCATCGCCAGCGCATCGTCGTGTTGTCGGGGCCTGATCAAGCGAGTGACATCGCTGAAATGCAGCGGCTGAACCTCGATGCCGCCATTCATCATGAAGAACAATTGCACTGGCTGAAGGAGGCTTCGCCATCGCGCGGTGCTTTGCGCGTGTGGTTGAAGGTGGACAGCGGCATGCATCGGCTGGGCTTTGCACCCGAGGCCGTGGCTTTCGTTCATGCACAGCTCGCATCGATGCCGGGCATCGACCCGGAGATCGGCTTGCTGACGCATTTCGCCGAGTCCGAAGTGTTCGACGGCACGGAGACGCCCGCGCAGATGGCTCGTTTCGCCGAAGCGACACGTGGCCTGCAAGGACCGCGTTCGCTCTCCAATTCCGCAGCGGTGCTGGGCTGGGCCGATGCACGTGGTGACTGGGTGCGTACCGGTGGTTTGCTATACGGCCTGTCAGTGGTCGACGGCAAGACTGGGGCCGATTTCGGTTTCCGCCCCGCGATGACGCTGAGCACCCGACTGATTGCCATCAACCACATCGGCAAGGGCGAGCGCATTGGCTACAACGGCACGTGGACCTGCCCTGAAGACATGGCGGTGGGCGTGGCGGCGGTAGGCTATGGCGACGGTTATCCGCGCAGCGCGATCGCGGGTACGCCCGTACGGGTGGGCGATCGACAAGTTCCGTTGATCGGTCGCGTGTCGATGGACTTGATCACACTGGACCTGCGTGGCGCGCCCGATGCCAAGGTGGGTGATCGCGTGACGTTGTGGGGGCCGGAATTGCCCGTCGAGATCATCGCTGCGCAGGCGGGTACCATTTCCTATGACTTGACCTGCGGCATGACAAAACGCGTGTTGTTCGTCGAAGACGAAGGTTAGGTACTTCAAGCGGCTCAGTCCTGCGCTTTTCCTGCCCGGACTCTGGCGCGCTCCACCTCGTCAGGGTCGAAACCCCAGTCGCCTTGTTCCAGCCAGTCATCTCCCAGCACTTCGATAGGATGGGGCGTACGGCCTGAGCCATTGCCACATCGAAGGGCGTCAGCGGCGCAGTACTTGTCGCAACCCCAGCAGATACGTTCGGGGTGCTTGGGAAACAGGGCGATCTTCTTGACCATGCGCGGTGCCACCGAGTGAAGCGCAGGACGTTCAGGTTAACAAGGCGGGCATCATTGCAAGGTGATTTGGGTCAGGGGGCTGCCTGCGTTTGCGTCTCGCCGATTGCGATAGCGCCCCGCTAAGCTTAAGGCTCTTTGCGAAGTACTCAGGAAAATGACGCATGGCCAAAGCCAAGACCGCCTATGTCTGTACGGACTGCGGGGCAGAGCACTCCAAGTGGCAGGGCCAGTGCGTGGACTGCGGTGTGTGGAACACCCTTAGCGAAATCGTGGTGCAGCCAGCGGTGAAATCCGCAGGCGCCGCGCGTAGCACCACGGGCTATGCAGGCGCGGCGGCCGGCTCGCCAAAGGTGACCCCGCTGACGGCGGTCGCCCTCAACGCGGAAGTACGCACGCTCACCGGCATTGGTGAGCTGGATCGTGTGCTGGGCGGCGGCCTCGTGGACGGCTCAGTGGTGCTGATCGGTGGCGACCCCGGCATTGGCAAATCGACGCTGCTGCTGCAGATGCTTGGCACGCTCGGCACCCTGGTGCCCAGCGTCTACGTCACCGGCGAAGAGTCGTTGGCGCAGGTCGCATCGCGTGCACAGCGACTGGATCTGCCGCTGGCCCCGCTGCATGCGCTGGCAGAAACCTGCATTGAGCGCATCATCGAGCAGGCACTCAGCAGCCGCCCTCGTGTCTTGGTAATCGACTCCATCCAGACCATCTGGACCGAACTGCTGACCGCTGCGCCCGGTTCGGTGAGCCAAGTGCGCGAGTCCGCCGCCAAACTCACGCGTTTCGCGAAGGAGACCGGCACGTCCGTTTTCCTCGTGGGACATGTGACCAAGGAGGGCGGCATCGCCGGTCCGCGTGTGCTGGAGCACATGGTCGATGCGGTGCTGTATTTCGAGGGCGAATCGGGCAGCCGCTTCCGCGTGCTGCGCGCCTTCAAGAACCGCTTTGGGGCGGTGAACGAATTGGGCGTGTTCGCCATGTCGGAGAAGGGGTTGCGCGAAGTCCCCAATCCATCGGCCATCTTTCTGTCCGCACACAGTGGGCCCACCTCCGGCAGTGCGGTGATGGTGACGCGCGAAGGTACGCGGCCGCTATTGGTTGAAGTGCAGGCACTGGTGGATCAGTCCTCGTTGGGTAATCCGCGTCGTGTTGCATTGGGCCTTGAGCAGAATCGCCTGGCCATGCTGCTGGCCGTGCTGCATCGACATGGCGGCGTGGCCGCCTACGACCAGGACGTGTTCGTCAATGTCGTAGGCGGCATCCGTGTGCAGGAAACCGCCGCGGATCTGCCGGTGCTGCTAGCCGTGCTTTCTTCGCTGCGTGACCGTCCCTTGCCGGAGAAGACCATCGCTTTCGGTGAAGTGGGCCTGTCCGGAGAAATCCGACCTGTGCCCAATGGCGAGGAGCGCCTGAAGGAAGCGGCGCACCACGGGTTCCAGAAAGCCATCGTGCCCAAGGCGAATGCACCGAAGAAGGCGAAGGTGGGCGAGATGGAGATCGTCGCCGTGGAGCGACTCTCCCAGGCGATCGACGCCTGCCGCTGAACGGTGATGAAGCGGCGCGCGTGAATGCACGCGTGTTGGTCGCGGGGAATGGTTAGTCTGCGCTTCCCAAGTCGATCAGGCAGGATGCTGTATGTATCGCATGTGGAAGCGCGGGATGACGCCATGGTTGGTTGCCATGTTGGGCGTGTTTGTGGCCGGCACGGTGCTGGCCCAGGACGCGACCAAGCCCAGTGAGCAAGTGACGGGCAAGGGCGGTCACTTTCTTCATTACAGCTCCACGCAAACCAACGTGGCGCTCGACGACAAAGAGCAGCAGGCCCTTCTGCGGGTGCGCGATCATCGTTACAGCGCAAGCCTCGATCCGGCGTTGGATGCAGCGGTGCAGGCCTTGCGCGCGCAGGGTTACGAAACCACCTTGATCGACCGCGAGTTTCATTTGGTCGAGGCGCGACACGACGAAGTGCTGGTCAGCCAGGGGCGGGAGATTCTGCGTGGCGTCCTGAAACAGAGAATGCCCTTGCCCAGCAAACCGGATCACCAGACCACTGAGGCGCTGATCTTGTTGGCGCCTGCACCCGATGGTCAGGGCGTGCTCGCCAGGACGCGCTTTCGCCGCACGGTGTGGGACAGCAATGGCGATTCACGCACCAGCGTGCTGAGCGATGCTTCGACCTACGACCAGTTCTTCGGCGCATTGGCTTCCCGCCTGCCGCGTTGAGTCGGCTACTCCGGAGGCAGCGCCTGAAAGGCCGGCAATTGTTCAGCGCGAAGTGAGAGTGCGCGGAGCGCGCAGTAATCGTGCTGGCCTACAGCCTGGCCGGCGACCAGTTGGGTAAAGCGCCAGGCGACTGCCGTGCTGAGATCCGCCTGGCTGAAGCGTCCGCCGACCAGCCAGTCGCCATGAGCAGCGTGGCGCTCGAGCATGTCGTAGGCAGCGCGCAGCTGGCCTTCGACACGGGACAGCCAGCCGCCATCGCGATGCTCCGGAGCGCGCTTGTGCTCGTACACGATCTGCACGGATTTCTCGCTGGCCGTCAGTGCCATGCCGATCAGGCGCCATGCCTGCAGGCGCTCGGCCGGCGCACTGGGCATCAGGCTGGGCTCAGTGCGCACGGATTCGGCCCACTCGATGATCAGCGAGGAATCGACTAGCAGCTCACCGTCGTCACCGATCAGTGTCGGTGCCTTCACCAACGGGTTGATCTGTTCGAACTCGTTGAAGTTGCGAAATACCGAGAGCGAGCGGTGCTGGAACGGAATGCCCAGCAGACGCAGCGAAATCGCGGCGCGACGCACGTAAGGCGAGTCGAGCATGCCGATCAGTTCCATGCGGATCTCCGTCAGGAATGGAAGACGACTGTTTTTGCGCCGTTGAGCAGCACACGGTCATCGAGGTAAAGGCGCAGCGTGCGAGCAAGTACACGGCGCTCGATGTCGCGCCCGATGCGGATCAGATCGTCCGGCGTGTCAGCGTGCGTCACGCGCTCGATGTCCTGTTCGATGATCGGGCCTTCGTCCAGTTCTGCGGTTACGAAGTGCGCGGTGGCGCCGATCAGTTTCACGCCTCGACGGTACGCCTGGTGATACGGACGCGCACCCTTGAAGCCTGGCAGGAAGGAATGGTGGATGTTGATGCAGCGACCGGTCAGCTTGTGGGCCAGATCGTTCGACAGGATCTGCATGTAGCGCGCGAGCACAACCAGATCCGTGTCTGACTGCTCGATCAGTTGCCATAACGCTGTTTCCTGTCTGTCCCGACTGTCGCGGTTCACCGGTAAGTGGTGAAAAGGGATGCCGTCGAGATCAAGATGGCGATACGTGTCGCGCGGATGATTGGCGATGACGCCAGCGATATCCATTGGCAATTCACCGATGCGCCAGCGGTAGAGGATATCTGCCAGGCAATGGTCGAACTTCGATACCAGCAGCATCACGCGTCGGCGTTGGGCGCGGTCGCGCAATGCCCATTGCATGGAGAACCGCTTGGCGAAATCTTCGAAGCCAGAGGACAGCGCGTGGAGGTCGCGCTCCGCATCCTCAAACACCAGACGCATGAAGAACCGCCCGGTCTCTGCATCGCCGAACTGTTGCGCCTCGATGATATTGCCGCCCTGGGCAGCGAGGTGATTCGACACTGCCGCCACGATGCCAGCGCGGTCAGGACAGGAAAGTGTCAGGACGAACTGGCTGGGCGTGCTCATGGGTTGCTCATGGCGTGCGGTGGAGTATCAGTTCCAGCACCGCCTTGGTGCCGAAGAAGGCCAGCAGCAGCACACCCATGCCGACCAGTGTGAGGTTCACTGCACTACGGCCGCGCCAGCCATGGCGCCAGCGGCCGTACAACAGGGTGCCGAACACCAGCCACGCGATGATGGATAACACTGTCTTGTGGATCAGGTGTTGGCCAAACAGGTTGTCCACAAACAGGATGCCGGTGAGCAGGGTCAGCGTGAGCAGCAGGAAACCCGCGCCGATCAGGCGGAACATCAGTGTTTCGGTCAGCGTCAGCGGCGGCAGGGCGCGCAACCAGGGGCCGAATTGGCGATGGCGCAGCGCGCGCTCCTGCACGGCCAGCAGAATGGCAAGCACGGCGGCAATGGACAGCACGCTAAAGGCAAACAGCGCCACGATCACATGCAGCTTGATCTGCCACTCCAATGGCAGTGGCTCAGTGACGGGGGCGGCAAACGTATCCAGTGCGAGCAACAGTGCTGTCAGCGGGAACACGATGACACCAAGGGCTGCTACCGGCCGCCAGATGTTCACCACCAGCGTCAGTGTGGACACCACGCAGGCCACCAGCGAAAGCGCGGAAAAGAAATGCAGGTCGAGCGAGCCGCGATGCATGCTCAGCAAAGTGCTGGCGTGGATCAGCACGGCACCGCCTGCCAGCAGCAGTGCAGAGCGATTCAGCGGCTGTCCGCCACTCAGCAGCGGCCGGGCCAGTGCCGTCGCTGCGGTGAGGTAAAGCACGATGGCGAGCAGGGCGAAGAGGACAATGGCGGCCATAGCGGGCGAGTGTGGCATAGGGCCGGAAGTGGCGGGAGGGGTATAGCGACGCGGTGCCGAGGGCGTCCGGCCTGGCGTTCGGGTGCGCCATTTTGTTGGCTCCATGGAGGGCCCCGAGACCCGGCTCCCAAGCCCGGCTATAATCGTTTTCTTTCCGCCTACCGGCACTATCCATGTTCGAGTCCCTCAGCCAACGCCTCTCTGCCACCGTCAACCGCCTGCGCGGCCGCGGTCGCCTGACCGAGGAAAACATCCGCGAAGCGCTGCGCGAAGTGCGTATTGCCCTGCTGGAGGCCGATGTGGCCCTGCCGGTGGTGCAGGCGCTGGTTGAGCGCGTAAAGGTGCGCGCGGTGGGTCAGGAAGTGCTCAAGAGCCTGTCGCCGGGCCAGGCGCTGGTGAAGGTGGTCAGCGACGAGCTGACAGCCGTGATGGGTACGGCCAATACCGAGCTCAACCTGGCGCAGCAGCCCCCTGCGGTGGTGCTGATGGCGGGCCTGCAGGGTGCTGGTAAGACCACGACGGTAGCCAAGCTTGCGCGTTTCCTCACCGAGCGCAAAAGGAAGAAGGTGATGGTGGTGAGCTGCGACGTGTATCGTCCAGCCGCCATCGAGCAGCTGCGCACGTTGGCCGAACAGGTGGGCGTGAAGTTCTTCCCGTCGGAAGCGGGTCAGAACCCGGTCGACATCGCCAAAAACGCCATTGCTGCTGCGCGCCGTGAAGTGGTCGACGTGCTGCTGGTCGACACCGCCGGCCGCCTGCACGTGGACGAGGCGATGATGGCGGAGATCAAGGCGCTGCACGCTGCGATCACGCCGGTCGAAACGCTGTTCGTGGTCGATTCCATGACCGGCCAGGACGCGGCCAATACCGCCAAAGCCTTTGCTGAAGCTCTGCCGCTCACTGGCGTGGTGCTCACCAAGACCGACGGTGATGCGCGCGGTGGTGCGGCGCTCTCGGTGCGCTACGTCACGGGCCGCCCGATCAAGTTCCTTGGCGCGGGCGAAAAGACCGATGCGCTGGAGCCGTTCCATCCAGACCGCGTCGCGCAGCGCATCCTCGGCATGGGCGACGTGTTGTCGCTGGTCGAGGAAGTGGAGCGCAAAGTTGATCAGGAAAAGGCACAGAAACTCGCCGAGAAGGTCATCAAGGGTAAGCGCTTCGATCTCAATGACATGCGCGACCAGCTCGAGCAGATGAACAACATGGGCGGTCTGGCTGGCCTCATGGACAAGTTGCCGGGCGTTTCCGCGTTGCCTGAAAACGTGAAGTCCAAGGTCAACGACGGTGAGATCAAGCGCATGGTCGCGATCATTCAGTCGATGACCAAGAAAGAACGCCGCCATCCAGACCTGCTGAATGGCTCGCGCCGCGCCCGCGTGGCGCGTGGCTCGGGCACCCAGCCGGCTGACGTCAACCGCCTGCTGAAGCAGTACATGCAGATGGAAAAGATGATGTCCAAGCTCTCCAAGGGCGGCACCAAGGGCTTGCTGCGTCAGATGCGCGGCGCCATGAAGGGCATGGGCGGCATGGGCGGAGGTTTCCCCCCGATGCGCTGAGTCTGAACGGCCCGGCTGGGATTTCTGGCCGGATTTGCCCCTCAGCTCTTCCTTTTTCCTCAGAATTCATTAAAATGCCGCGTTCACCGCGCACCGCTGCGTGCGTGCTGCCGGCATCCCGGCAACTCTGGAGCTTTTATTTATGGTCAAGATTCGTCTTTCGCGCGGCGGCGCCAAGGGCCGTCCGTTCTACCACATCGTTGTCACCGACCAGCGCAACAAGCGCGATGGCCGCAGCATCGAAAACGTGGGTTTCTACAATCCGGTGGCTTCGGGCAAGGACAAGCGCCTTGAGCTGAACGTTGCTCGCGTGCAGGAGTGGATTGGCAAGGGTGCGCAGCTGACCGATAAGGTCGCGTCCCTCGTCAAGGAAGCCGGCAAGCAGCAGGCTGCCTGAGTATGACGGCAGCCGGCCGGCGCGTCCTCGTGGGACGCATCGTCGGGCTGTACGGCGTGCAGGGCTGGCTCAAGATCGAATCTTGGACTGAGCCCCGCACGAAGATCTTCACCTACCAACCCTGGCTGCTCACGTCGGCGCCGGGTGTGGAAAGTGAGATCACGGGAGTGAAGGGTCGTCCGCAGGGCAAAGGGCTTATCGCCCAATTCCCAGATGTGGATGATCGCGACACTGCAGCAGCATTGATCGGGCAAGACATCTACGTCGCTCGTGAGCTGCTGCCACCTCCCGGCAAGGATGAGTATTACTGGGTCGATCTCGAAGGTCTTGAGGTCGTCACCACGGAAGGCGTGGCATTGGGTCGAGTCAGTCATCTGTTCGCGACCGGCGCCAACGACGTCGTGGTAGTGAAGGACAGCACGCGCGAGCGGCTGATTCCTTTCATCCAGGGATCTTTCGTGCGTTCGGTGGACTTGTCCGGCGGGTGCATGGTGGTGGACTGGGATCCTGAATTCTGAGCGCGACAAGCGCTATCAAACAGGTTTGAGGATCTATGCGCATTGATGTCGTTACGCTGTTTCCCGACTTCATGCGTCAGTGTGCTTCGGTCGGCGTGATTGGTCGGGCGCAGCAGCGGGAACTTCTTCAGGTGGAAACCTGGAACCCGCGTGATTTCGCCACCGACAATTACCGTACTGTGGACGGCCGCACCTGCGGCGGCGGGCCCGGGATGGTGATGCTGATTCAGCCTCTGCGCGATGCTCTTAAGGCAGTGCGTGAGGCGGCACCGGAACCGGTGCATGTGATTTACCTCAGCCCGCAGGGTGCGAGGTTGACGCAGGGTAGGGTGGAAGCGCTGGCAAAACTGCCGCGCATCGCTTTGCTCTGTGGGCGTTACGAAGGTGTGGACGAGCGTTTGCTGGCGCACGAGGTCGACGAGGAGCTTTCCATCGGCGATTATGTGTTGTCTGGTGGCGAGCTGGGTGCGGCAGTGATTATCGATGCCGTGGGCCGCTTGCAAGACGGTGCGTTGAATGACGCGCAGTCGGCGCAGCAGGATTCGTTTTCGGATGGACTGCTGGATTGCCCACACTATGCAAAACCGGTGCATGACGCACTGGGCGACGTGCCGGATGTACTGCTTTCCGGTGACCACGCGGCTATCCGCCGCTGGCGCCTGAAGCAATCACTGGGACGGACCTGGTTGCGACGTCCCGATCTTTTGGCGCAGCGCGCGCTGGATGCAGAATCCCGAGCGCTGTTGGATGAATTCCGCCGCGAGCATGCTCAGCAGACGCGGCACGACGATACGGCCCATTAAGGGCGCAGTGAACATACAGGTGTTGCCATGAACAAGATCATCGAACAGTTCGAAGCCGAGCAGATCACCCGCCAGCTGCCGGAGTTCGGCCCTGGTGACACCGTGGTGGTCAACGTGAAGGTGAAGGAAGGTAACCGCGAGCGCGTTCAGGCGTTCGAAGGTGTCGTCATTGCCAAGCGTAGCCGCGGCCTGCATTCGGCCTTCACGGTGCGCAAGATTTCGCACGGTACCGGCGTGGAGCGCGTGTTTCAGGCTCACAGCCCGGCCATCGATTCGCTGGAAGTGAAGCGTAAGGGTAAGGTTCGCGGCGCGAAGCTGTACTACCTGCGCAACCTTGAAGGCAAGGCTGCTCGCATCAAGGAAGACGTCGCTGCTGTTTCCGCAGCCAAGGCTGCCAAGAAGGCTGCTGCTGCCGAGTAATTCCGGCGTCTGCTGTTGGTTTAAAGAGAACCCCGTGGAGCAATCCGCGGGGTTTTCATTTGTGGGGTTGCCGTGGTCTTTTTCCCCTCTCCCTTACGCGGAGAGTATTGGGGTGCGGGGTGGGTGCTCGCCTCGTGGTTTCATCTTTGCAGTCACCCCGGCGCACCCCACAAAAGGGGGCAAGGGCCGGGGTCCAGAGCCTCGGTGTTTGGTTTTAGCGTTGCGGCGATCTGGCCGCTTACGCAGCGGGCGTTTCGACCTCCTGCCGGAGGCCGAGTCACTTTTCTTTGCTTGCCCAAAGAAAAGTAACCCAAAGAAAGGGCACCCCCGTCGCGTCGCCGGCCGATAAAGCCGGCCGGTGCGTGAGGGTCGGCCGGGCTTTTCGACAGGGCATCCTGCCCTGACGAAAAGTGCCGGGCGTCGTGCCCGGCACCCCTTCGGGGCCTGATCGTCCGCCCCTCACCGCCGCTCAAGGGGGCCCGAAGGTC